>NZ_JBOIBY010000146.1:0-8950 GCF_050739655.1 Pseudomonas sp.
AGCAGGTAGACCGAGCAGACCTGGCTGCCCATGGCCTCTTTGACGCGCAACACAATAATCCCCAACGCCGCCTTGAGATCCTTGGCGGAGTTAACTTCCTGGACGATCTTGCGCAGCGTATTGAGCATGGCTCGGGGTCGAACTCCGTCGTCAGTCGCGCGCCAAAAGGCGCGGGGCAAGCTCTTTTAGGGCGCGTCGATACACCTCGCGCTTGAATGTCACCACCTGGCCCAGCGGATACCAATAACTGACCCAGCGCCAGCCATCGAACTCCGGTTTACCGGTCAAATCCATCCGCACCCGCTGCTCGTTAGAGATCAGGCGCAGGAGAAACCATTTCTGCTTCTGGCCGATACACAGCGGTTGGCTGTGCGTCCTGACCAGACGTTGCGGCAAACGATAGCGCAACCAGCCCCGGGTGCAGGCGAGTATTTCAACATCTTCGCGCTCCAGGCCCACTTCTTCGTTCAGCTCGCGGTACAAGGCGTCTTCCGGCGTCTCCTGGGGGTTGATTCCACCTTGAGGAAACTGCCAGGCATCCTGATTGATTCGGCGAGCCCATAGCACCTGGCCGGCATCATTCGTGAGAATGATCCCGACATTAGGACGGAAACCATCGGGGTCGATCACGGCAACAACCTCGCAAACGCATGTCGCCGCATTGTTCCACAAAGGTTGTGAAGGCAGCAACGCGCCGGCCTACCTTATGTGCACTCTTGTGAAAAGTCCGTATTCTGGACGCCTTTCTACAGACTTTTCAGCGAGTAACTGCAATGCGGCTGGCTTTATTCGACTTGGACAACACGCTGCTGGGCGGCGACAGCGACCACGCCTGGGGCGATTACCTGTGTGAACGTGGCTTCCTCGACCCGGTGGCCTATAAGGCACGCAACGACGAGTTCTATCAGGATTACCTGGCAGGCAAGCTCGATAACGACGCCTACCTGAACTTCTGCCTGGAGATTCTCGGCCGCACGGAAATGGACGTGCTTGCCATCTGGCACAACGACTACATGCGCGACTGTATTGAGCCCCTGATGTTGCCCAAGGCCATCGAACTGCTGGCCAAGCACCGGGCCGCCGGCGACAAGCTAGTGATCATTACCGCCACCAACCGCTTCGTCACCGGCCCCATCGCCGAGCGCCTGGGCGTCGACACCCTGATCGCCACCGAATGCGAAATGCAGGACGGCCGCTACACCGGGCGCAGCACTGACGTGCCGTGCTTCCGTGAAGGCAAGGTGACGCGCTTGAATCGTTGGCTGGAGGAGACCGGGTTTTCACTGGAGGACAGCTACTTCTATAGCGACTCGATGAACGACTTGCCGCTTCTGGAGCAGGTGGCGAATCCGGTGGCGGTTGATCCCGATCCGAATCTGCGGGCCGAAGCCGAGAAGCGTGGTTGGCCGGTATTCAGTCTGCGCGACTGATGACGCCATCGCTGGCAAGCCAGCTCCCACAAGGATCTTCAGCGGACACAGACTCTGTGAACACCGGAGAACCCTGTGGGAGCTGGCTTGCCAGCGATTGGGGCAACTCGGTCTCAAGCCCTAAACAGGTTTGGCACCCATCAACCCGGCAATGGCAACAAAACAGACAAAACTGAACAACGCCAAGGCAAAGGTAAATCTGCCAACGCCACCCGGCGTCTTGCGCAATTTGTTCAGCCGCACCAGCAGCCAGAACCACGCCAGCGCCGCCACGGTGTACAGCACGCTGGAAGCCAGCAGCCAGGTCTGCCCCAGCGGCCACCCCACCAGATGCACCATCCACCAGCCGGTAAACGGCATGCTCAGCAAGGCCAGCCCCATCAACAGCCATACAAACACCCGTGGCCGTTGCAGGGTGCGGCTGCCCGCCGTTGCGTCGCCGTTACGCCGCGCGCGCCAGACCCAGATTCCCAAGCCCAGCGCACACACCAACAACACCACCGTCGCCACCATGTGCGCCGCTTTCAGGGTTGTTAAGGTTTCCATGGTTCGATTTCCTTATGCCTTGCCCATCAGCGTAGCCCTTCAGCCAAGAAACAGCTGATAGGCCGGGTTGTCGCTTTCATCCCAATACGGGTAACCGATTTCTTCCAGCGCCGCCGGCACCAGATGACGCTCGTCATGGGGTACTTGCAGCCCGGCGACCACACGGCCATCCGCCGCGCCATGATTGCGGTAATGGAACATCGAAATATTCCAGCGCCCGCCGAGCTTGCTGAGGAAGTTGAACAACGCCCCCGGACGCTCCGGGAACTCGAAGCGCAGGATCACTTCATCAACCACATGGGCCGCGCGACCGCCGACCATGTGGCGAATGTGCAGTTTGGCCAGTTCGTTGTCGGTCAGGTCGACGACCGGGAAGCCCTGTTCGCCCAGGCTGGCGATCAACGCGCTGCGCGGGTCGGTTTCCGGATGGGTTTGCACGCCAACGAAAATGTGCGCTTCGCTGCCGGTGTTGTAGCGGTAGTTGAATTCGGTGATCTGGCGTTTGCCGATGGCTTCGCAAAACGCCTTGAAGCTGCCCGGCTGCTCGGGAATGGTCACGGCGATGATCGCTTCACGGCCTTCGCCCAACTCGGCGCGCTCGGCGACATGACGCAAGCGATCGAAGTTGACGTTGGCACCGGAGTCGATGGCCACGAAGGTCTGCCCGGTAACGCCACGCTGCTCGACGTATTTCTTGATCCCCGCCACGCCCAAGGCGCCGGCAGGTTCGGTGATCGAGCGGGTATCGTCGTAGATATCCTTGATCGCTGCGCAAATTTCGTCGGTGCTGACGGTGATGACTTCGTCGACATAGTCTTTGCAGATATCAAAGGTGTACTGCCCGATCTGCCCCACCGCCACGCCGTCAGCGAAGATGCCCACGGTTGGCAACACAACACGCTCACCCGCCGCCATGGCGGCTTGCAGGCAGTTGGAGTCATCCGGCTCGACACCGATGACCTTGATGTCCGGACGCAGATACTTCACGTATGCCGCGATGCCGGCAATAAGCCCCCCGCCACCGACCGGGACAAAAATCGCATCCAGCGGTGCCGGGTGCTGACGCAAAATCTCCATGGCCACCGTGCCCTGCCCGGCAATGGTGTGGGGATCGTCATAGGGGTGAATGTAGACGTAGCCTTTTTCGTCGACCAGTTTCAACGAGTAGGCCAGGGCTTCCGGGAACGAATCCCCGTGCAGCACCACTTTGCCACCGCGCGAGCGCACGCCTTCGACTTTGATCTCGGGTGTGGTCTTGGGCATGACGATGGTGGCTTTCACGCCCAATACCTTGGCCGCCAGCGCCAGGCCTTGCGCATGGTTGCCCGCCGAAGCGGTGACCACGCCGCGCGCGCGCTCTTCAGCGCTCAGTTGGGTCAGCTTGTTATAGGCGCCGCGAATCTTGAACGAGTACACCGGCTGCAAGTCTTCACGCTTGAGCCAAATATCGTTGCCCAACCGCTCGGTGAGCTGACGAGCATTCTGCAAGGGGGTTTCTACGGCAACGTCATAAACGCGCGAGTTGAGGATCTTTTTGACGTACTGTTCAAGCATCGCAAACTCACTGAGCGGGGTTGGGCAGGACCAAGGAGTCTAACCCGGCTTTTGTCCGTACGACCACCCGTTGTAGGAGCGAGCTTGCTCGCGAAAAACCCGAAGACGCCGTGGGGTATCTGTATTTACGCGTCATCGTTTACGACCTTCGCGAGCAAGCTCGCTCCTACAGTGACCGGGGGTGACCTGCCAATCGGGCAATGACCTTCCCCGCCTCGAAGCCTATAATGCCGGCCTTTCGTTCCCTCTTCGGCACCTCGGAGCCCGCATGACCCAGGATCAACTCAAACAGGCAGTGGCTCAGGCCGCCGTCGACTTCATCCTTCCGAAACTCGATGACAAGAGCATCGTCGGTGTCGGCACCGGCTCCACCGCCAACTGCTTCATCGATGCCCTGGCCAAGCACAAGGGCGCGTTCGATGGCGCGGTCGCCAGCTCCGAGGCCACTGCTGCCCGCCTCAAGGGCCATGGCATTCCAGTGTATGAACTCAACACAGTGAGTGACCTGGAGTTCTACGTTGACGGCGCCGATGAAAGCGACGAACACCTGAACCTGATCAAAGGCGGCGGCGCAGCCCTGACCCGCGAGAAGATTGTCGCGGCCGTGGCCAAGACCTTCATCTGCATCGCCGACGCCAGCAAACTGGTACCGGTGCTCGGCGCGTTTCCGCTGCCGGTCGAAGTGATCCCGATGGCCCGCAGCCACGTGGCGCGCCAACTGGTCAAGCTGGGCGGCGACCCGGTTTACCGCGAAGGCGTTGTGACCGACAACGGCAACATCATCCTCGATGTGTACAACATGCAGATCACCAACCCGGTGGAGCTGGAAACACAGATCAATGCGATTGTCGGCGTGGTCACCAATGGCTTGTTCGCGGCACGTCCGGCGGACTTGTTGCTGCTGGGCACCAGCGAGGGCGTGAAGACCCTGCGCGCTGAGTAATCGCCTCTTCGGGCAAATGAAATACCTGTGGGAGCTAGCCTGCTAGCGATGGCGGTCTGTCAGTTGATATTGAAGGCGACTGATGCACCGCTATCGCTAGCAGGCTAGCTCCCACAATGGTTTTTGTGGTGCTGGTTAGGGTTGTGGCGGTTTCTTGAAGACGTAAAACAGATTCGGCTCGCTCACCAGATACATCGTTCCCTCGTCATCCATGGCAATCCCTTCAGCTTGCGGTACGGACTTTTGCAGCCCCTGGCGCCCCTTGCTCAATGACAGGGTGCTCAACGGTCGACCGTCCACATCCAGTTCCAGAATCAGCCGTGACTCATCGGACAGCGCCATCAAGTGGCCGCTGCGCTCGTCGTATTGCAGGCTCGAAAGGTCACGCACGAACATACCGGCATCGCGCTTGGGATTGTTGAACACGTGTACGGCGTAGGACTTTTCCGGGTTGAAATGCGGAAATCCGTGCACCTCATAGATCAGCATCGGGTCGCGTTCCTTGGCGACAAACAATCGCTTGCCCACCGAGTCGTAGGCCAACCCCTCAAATCCATTGTTCCCGCTCATGTGCACACCGAGCGTTAATTGCTCCGCGTTGGCGGCGTCGAGGAAGGTGGTGTCATGTTCCAGATGGATCTTGATCAACCGCAGCTTACGCTCGTCAGTGATGACGTAGGTGTCGTCGGTGATGAATTCGACGGCTTCAGGATCGCCAAACCCGATCAACGCAATGCGTCGCAGAATTTTGCCGTCGAGGGACAGCTCGATCAGTTCGGGATCTTTATTGGTAACGGTGAACAGGCTTTTGCGCACCGGATCGTAGGTCAAGGCTGACACATCATCATCGAGCCCCACGATGACCTGCGCTTCCACGACCACCTGATATCGGTCCAAACCAATAGACTGGCTGCTCATCGGCTGCCAGAGCGTGTGCATGTTGAACCAGGCGCGCTCAAACAGGCGCAGGTATTGGCCGATCGCGATCAACGCGACCAATACAATCGCCGTAAGGATGAGAATCAGGGGCTTGGGGCGGGCAAATCGACGCATTGGGCACGGGCTCGGGTTCAGATCAGGCGGATGAAATACCACGCCTGACTGAATTAAAGCTTAATGGTCATAAATTGAAATAAACACGCTTGTGTAGGAGCTGCCGAAGGCTGCGATCTTTTGATGTTGATCTTAAAAAAAGATCAACAGATCGCAGCCTGCGGTAGCTCCTACAGGGGTTATTTCTGTTTTTCGAAGCGGTAAAACAGGTTCGGCTCGCTGACGATGTACAGCGTTCCCGCTTCGTCCATGGTCACGCCTTCGGCGCGGGGAATGGTCTTTTTCAGGCCATTGAAACCGCGTAGCAGCGTCATGAAGCTGACCTGTTCGCCCTTCTCGTCCAACTCCAGCAATAGGTGCGAGTCAGCAGACAACACCAGGGTATGACGGGTACGCGGGTCGATGGCCAGCGCCGAGAGATTGCGGACATCCAGCTCGTCATTGGCCAATGCCTGCTTGTCGCCGATCAGTTTCTGACCGTCACTCTTCCAGGTAAACAGCGCCGGAGGACGCTCTAGACCCAGCAACAGCTGCTGGTTGCGCGAATCCCAGGCAATCGCCTCGAAGGCTTTGTTCTGATTTTTCGACGGACCGAGGTCGTACTTCGGGAAATCGGCGATGTTCAGTTCGCGGGTGGCAGCATCGACCTTGACGATCGTAATCAGATGGGCGCGCTCATCAGCAATGGCGAGTAAGCCGTTGCCCATCACCGTCACCCCTTCCGGATTGCTCCAGCCCACCAGCGGCATTTTGCGAAGCACATCGCCCTGCAGCGTCAACTCGACCAGGAACGGCTTTTTTCCCATGACCGAAAACAGGGTTTTGCTTTGAGGATCGTAAGCCAGGTCCGAGGCCTCGTCGTCTTCCATGCCCGGCAGCGGCTTGGCGTCGATCACCGCATGGTAGTCCGGCAGCCAGATACTTTCCTGCTTCCTGGCGGTGCTTTCAAAACGCTCCTGCACCCAAAGCAGGCCACGATCATCCCAATGCATGGCAAACGCCAGGCCATAGGCAGCGGCGACCACCAGCAATAGCCATGTATACCAACGCAAGGCAAAGCGCGAGCGACGGGCAGATTTGAGCGTAGGCAGCGGTTGGGTGGACATTGGGGTATTCATCCAGGAATTAAGGTCGGTGCAGTTGCCGAAAATCAGGAATTATCCGCAGAGGATGTGAAAAAAACGGCAAAGATCAAAAGATCGCAGCCTGCAGTGCAGGGGTGAGCCAGCGCCTACATCGATCACTGTAGGAGCTGCCGCAGGCTGCGATCTTTTGCTTTTCCAGTCTAGCGAACGCTGCTGGTGAAGCTGCTGGCGCCTGGCAGTTCCAGCACCAGTTCATCGCCGACATTCAGCGGACCGACACCCACCGGCGTGCCGGTCAGGATCACGTCACCTGCCTGCAGCGAGAAGCAGCCGGCCATGTGCTGGATCATCGGCACGATCGGGTTGAGCATTGCACTGCTGTTGCCATCCTGGCGAACTTCGCCGTTGATGGTCAGGCGAATACCGATGTCGGTCAGGTCGGCGAAGGTGCTGCCGGACACAAACGGAGCAATCACCGCCGCGCCGTCGAAGGACTTGGCGATTTCCCAAGGCAGGCCCTTGGATTTCAATTCGGCCTGCTTGTCACGCAAGGTCAAGTCCAGGGCCGGAGCGAAACCGGAAATGGCATCGAGCACTTCTTCGCGGCTCGGCTTGGTCGACAATGGCTTGCCGATCAATACCGCAATCTCCGCTTCGTAATGCACCGAGCCACGCTCGGTCGGAATGCTGAAACCACCTTCCAGCGGCACCACGCAACTGCCCGGTTTGATGAACAACAGCGGCTCGGTCGGCACCGGGTTGTCCAGTTCCTTGGCGTGTTCTGCGTAGTTACGGCCGATGCACACCACTTTCCCCAGCGGGAAATGAATGCGCGTTCCGTCGACATACTGGTGCTGATAGCTCATTGACCGACTCCTGGTTCGTTGCTCTTAAATTCAAAACTCAAACAGCGAAAATCTTGCCCGGGTTCATGATGCCGTTCGGGTCGAACACGGCCTTGACGGCTTTCATGTACTCGATCTCAACCGGCGAGCGGCTGTAGGTCAGGTAATCACGCTTGGTCATGCCCACGCCGTGCTCGGCGGAGATCGAGCCGTTGTACTTCTCGACGGTTTCGAACACCCACTTGTTGACGGTGGCGCACTTGGCGAAGAACTCGTCCTTGCTCAGGTTGTCCGGCTTGAGGATGTTCAAGTGCAGGTTGCCGTCGCCGATGTGGCCGAACCAGACGATTTCGAAATCCGGGTAGTGTTCGCCGACGATCGCGTCGATTTCCTTCAGAAACGCCGGTACTTTCGAGACAGTGACCGAAATATCGTTCTTGTACGGCGTCCAGTGGGAAATGGTCTCGGAGATGTACTCGCGCAGTTTCCACAGGTTCTGCAACTGGGTTTCGCTCTGGCTCATCACACCGTCCAGGACCCAGCCCTGCTCCACGCAGTGCTCGAAGGTTTCCAGGGCGTGGTTGGCCACTTCCTCGGTGGTCGCTTCGAATTCCAGCAGCGCGTAGAACGGGCAATCGGATTCGAACGGCGCCGGCACGTCACCGCGCGCCATGACTTTGGCCAGGGCTTTGTCGGAGAAGAACTCGAAGGCTGTCAGGTCGAGTTTGCTTTGGAAGGCGTGCAGCACCGGCATGATCGAGTCGAAATCGGCGGTGCCGAGGACCATCGCGGTGAGGTTTTTTGGCGCGCGATCCAGACGCATGGTCGCCTCAACCACAAAACCCAAGGTGCCTTCGGCGCCAATGAACAACTGTCGCATGTCGTAGCCGGTGGCGTTCTTGATCAGGTCGCGGTTCAGTTCCAGCACGTCACCCTTGCCGGTGACCACTTTCATGCCAGCAACCCAGTTACGGGTCATGCCGTAGCGAATGACCTTGATCCCGCCGGCATTGGTGCCGATATTGCCGCCAATCTGGCTCGAACCTGCCGAAGCGAAGTCCACCGGGTAGTACAGGCCTTTTTCTTCGGCCACGTTCTGCAATTGCTCGGTGACCACACCCGGCTGACAAATGGCGGTGCGGTCGGTCAGGTTAACGTCGAGGATCTGGTTCATGTAATCGAACGAGACAACAACTTCGCCATTGGAAGCCACTGCGGCGGCGGAAAGCCCGGTACGACCACCTGACGGTACCAGCGCCACCTTGTGTTTATTGGCCCACAGGACAATGGCCTGGACCTGCTCAGTGGTCTTTGGGAACACGATGGCGGTCGGGGCCGGGGCGAAATGCTTGGTCCAATCCTTACCGTAAGCATTCAGGGAGTCGGCATCGGTCAGCACCTTGCCAGGCTCAACCAGGGTCTTCAGCTCTTCAATCAGGGCAGGATTGGTCATCGACAGAACTCTCGAACAATTCATGGTCATCCTGAGAACGC
>NZ_JBOIBY010000147.1:0-9083 GCF_050739655.1 Pseudomonas sp.
CACCATGATCACGCTGACCAGCGAATGCATGATCATTTCCCGCGCCGGTTGGTGGCCGGTGTATTCGTTCTGCAACGCGCTGAACAGACTGTTGAGGTACGCGGCGTCCTGGCCTGCCGGGTAGCTCTCGGCCTGGGCCAGGGCATTCACCGAATGCCCCAATTGCGCCTGAAGATGCGCGATAAGCGGTGCCGCGAGGGTGACCACGAACCCCTCGACGTCTTCGCTGAACCGAAAACCATGCACCGACAACGGCGGCAGGATTTGGATCGCCGGTTCAGTCAGTTGCGAACGTTTGCCTTCGATTTCAAGCTCTGCCTGACCTTTGAACACGAAGAGCAACTGACATAAATCGGCGTGGCGGTGGGGTTTGATTTCCCATTGGTGTTCGCGACTGCGGTTGGAAATGGTTTCACAGTGCAGCAAGTCCGGGGTCGGCCAATCCAGGCTTTCACCGTAGAGCTTGAACACCGGAATCGAAGGCAGGTCAGGCTTGTTCATCACTTCAATCCAAGTCACGGAATAGATGACGGGCGATAATCGCACCGATTGGCAAAATGTACAGGTATCGGCTCAGTTTTCACCTTCAATTGACGGACCCTCAAGGGAAAAATGCAAGCACTCGATCCATAAAAATCATTCACCGGCCCTGGTCGCGTGAAGCTTGCGAGTCATAAAAACAATGAAAACCCTGAAAACCCAAGTCGCCATTATCGGTGCCGGTCCTTCCGGTCTGTTGCTCGGCCAGTTGCTGCACAATGCCGGAATCGACACCCTCATTCTCGAACGCCAAACCCCGGAGTATGTACTCGGCCGTATCCGCGCCGGCGTCCTCGAACAAGGCATGATAGAGCTGTTGCGCCAAGCCGGCGTAAGTCAGCGCATGGACGCCGAGGGGCTGGTTCATGGTGGTTTTGAACTGGCTCTTGACGGGCGTCAGGTGCACATCGACCTACAGGCTCTCACCGGCGGCAAGACCGTGATGATTTATGGCCAGACCGAGGTCACCCGAGACCTGATGGCCGCCCGTCGGGAGGCTGGCGCGCAGACCATTTATCAGACCAGCAACGTCGTCCCCCACGGCATGAAAACCGAAGAAACCTTTGTCACCTTCGAGAAGGATGGCGAACTGTATCGCCTCGATTGTGACTACATTGCCGGGTGCGACGGCTTCCACGGTGTGGCACGACAATCGATTCCCTCCGAGTGCCTGAAGGTGTTCGAACGGGTCTATCCATTTGGCTGGCTGGGTATTCTCGCCGACACCCCGCCGGTGCACGACGAGCTGGTGTATGCCCGCCATGAACGCGGTTTTGCGCTGTGTAGCATGCGCTCGCAAACGCGTACCCGTTATTACGTGCAAGTACCGACAGATGAAAAAGTCGAAGACTGGTCGGATCAACGTTTCTGGGATGAGCTCAAGTCCCGCCTGCCGCAGGCACTGGCAGACAAACTGGTGACTGGGCCGTCCATCGAAAAAAGTATCGCGCCGCTGCGCAGTTTCGTGGTCGAACCCATGCAGTACGGTCGGATGTTCCTGGTCGGCGATGCCGCGCACATTGTCCCGCCGACCGGCGCAAAAGGCTTGAACCTGGCCGCCAGCGACGTCAGTACGTTGTTTAATATCCTGCTAAAGGTTTATCGCGAAGATCGCCTCGATTTGCTGGAGAAATACTCCGAAATCTGCCTGCGCCGGGTATGGAAAGCCGAACGGTTTTCCTGGTGGATGACCTCGATGCTGCACCGTTTCGACGATCACGATGCCTTTAGCCAGCGCATTGCCGAGTCGGAGCTGGAATACTTCATCGACTCCGAAGCCGGTCGCAAAACCATCGCAGAAAACTACGTCGGGCTCCCTTATGAGGCTATCGAATAGCCTGCTACCGACTTACACTGGCGAGCATTCCCGCTCGCCCTTGCCACTTGCGGGTCAATCACTGCCCGCAGGTTCTCCCGTGACCAATCTCAAGCAGCCTGAAACGCCTAAACCGGCTATTCGCAGCGTATTGATCGCCCTGATGCTGGCGATTTTTCTCGGCGCGCTGGACCAGACCATCGTCGCCGTGTCGATGCCGGCCATCTCCGCACAGTTCAAGGACGTCAGCCTGCTGGCCTGGGTGATTTCCGGCTACATGGTGGCAATGACGGTGGCGGTGCCGATCTACGGCAAATTGGGCGATTTGTACGGGCGGCGCAAATTGATGCTGTTCGGCATGGGGTTGTTCACCTTGGCATCGATGTTCTGCGGCATGGCCCAAAGCATGGAGCAACTGGTGCTGGCGCGAATTTTCCAGGGCATCGGTGCGGGCGGGATGATCTCGGTGAGCCAGGCGATCATCGGTGACATCGTGCCGCCGCGCGAACGCGGTCGCTATCAGGGCTACTTCAGCAGCATGTACGCGGTGGCCAGCGTCGCCGGCCCGGTGCTCGGCGGTTACATGACCGAATACCTGTCCTGGCGTTGGGTGTTTCTGATCAATCTGCCACTGGGCCTGGGTGCCTGGCTGGTGGCCAATCGCACACTGGTGGGCCTGCCGATCCCACAACGCAAACCCATCATTGATTATCTCGGCACCCTGTTGATGATCATCGGACTGACCGCATTGCTGCTGGGCATCACTCAGGTCGGCCAGGGCCATTCCTGGCGCAGCGCCGAAGTCCTGGGGCTACTGGTGTGTGCGGTGGTGGTGCTGGGGTTGTTTGTCATGCATGAACAGCGGGCCACGGAGCCGTTGTTGCCCATGCACTTGTTCGCCAACCGCAATGCGGTGCTGTGCTGGTGCACGATTTTCTTTACCAGTTTCCAGGCGATTTCGCTGATCGTGCTGATGCCGCTGCGCTTTCAAAGCGTTACCGGTGCCGGCGCCGACAGCGCCGCGCTGCACCTGCTGCCATTGGCCATGGGCCTGCCAATCGGCGCGTATTTCGCCGGCCGCCGAACGTCCGTGACCGGTCGCTACAAACCCATGATCCTCACTGGCGCCGCACTGATGCCCATCGCAATTGTGGGCATGGCCTTCAGTCCACCCCAGGCGCTCTGGCTGAGCAGCCTGTTCATGTTGCTCTGCGGGATCGCCTCGGGCATGCAATTCCCCACTTCGCTGGTGGGCACACAGAATTCAGTGGAACAACGGGAGATCGGCGTCGCCACCAGCACCACCAACCTGTTCCGCTCGTTGGGCGGCGCAGTGGGTGTGGCATTGATGTCGGCCCTGCTGCTGGCACTGTTGCAGGATTCGAGCTTCGCGCACCTGGCCGGCTCATCGCTGATGGCCGAGGGGCATTCGGGCAATGTGCTGCTGGACGGTTTGAACGCTGCGCCGGGGGATGCACAGGATGCCCTGCGTGCGGAACTGCTGCTGACGTTCCGGCACTTGCTGATGGTCAGCGCGGCGGTATCACTGCTGGGGCTGGCGGCGGCGATTGCCATGCCCAACAGGTTGTTGCGTGGGCGGGAAGATAAGGTTCGTTGAAAGCAAAGGATCGCAGCCTTCGGCAGCTCCTACAGTTTTGCGGTGGTTGCCGAGATTGGGTACGACACCAATCCGTATGAGCCGGCTTGCTGGCGATAGCGGTGGTGAATGTGAAGCCGCCATCGCCGGCAAGCCAGCTCCTACACGATTTTTGTAGGAGCTGCCGCAGGCTGCGATCTTTTGATCTTCAAGGGCTGTAATACCCGACAGCCACCAGAAAGTGCCCAACCTTCTTCAGATAGGCATGCTTGTCCTCGACCTTGCCGGTCACCGGGTTTTTCCAGCGATATTCGTACTCGCCATAATCCTGCTTGGCCATCAGCGCCAGGATTGGTTCGCCCACTGGCTTGCCTTCAGGGTCCTTGATTTTGCTGAAATCGGTGTTGATCAATCGCAAGTTGGTGCCATGGGCGACGTACCGCTGAGTGTCCAGGTCGACCACAAATACATACAGGTCATCCTGCAGGTAACCACCTTTTAGGGAGTTGATCGCGGTCAGCGTGCCTTTCTCGTCCTTGGTGAGATCGGTCGCCGCCTTGTTCAGCAAGGCCATGGCCTGTTCCGCCGAAGCCCGTGGCAGGTAATAACCCACCGCGAGAATCCGTTGGCCGACCCGTTGGTAGAACACATGCTTGCGCTCGACCTTGCCATCGGCCCAGTTCTGCCAGTGATACTCCGCCTGCTGGATGCCATTGCCTTCCGGCACCTTGAGAGCATTCTTGAAGGTTTTCTGCAAGTCCGGCCCGAGGACTTCCGACACATCCCGCCCAATCAGCGCCGCCGACGGCCCGCCGCTGGCGAGCATCACGCCCTTGGTGTCGAGGACGAAGACATAGCGGTCCTTGTCGACGAACTCACCTTGACGGCTGAACGCCGCGAAAGCCTTGTCGCCATTGTCGTGGTAGTAGGCCAGGGCCTTTTCCAGCAAGGCGATGGCAGCCTTGCTGTCGTCCTTTTCTGTCCCGGCCGCCTGGACCTGCCCCACGCACAACAAAAGTATGCCGCCCAGCAAGGCCAGCTTATGCAGAAACCCCATTGCGCATCCCTCGTTCCTGTTGGTGTTTCAAGAGCGTAGACGGCAATGGGGCATGTATGGATATTCAGCGAATCGCAGTGAAAAGGGACATCATTCCCGGCGAGTCCGGGAATGATTCATGGGTTACTGGCGGGTGCGCAGTTGTTGTTGCAGGTTCTGGATTTGCGCTTGCAGGGTGTTGATGTTGCGGGTGACCTGGCTGCGGAACGCATCGAATTCCGCCGTATTGGTCGCTCCCCCAGAAGGGCGATTGTCCTGCTGGCTTTTGAGCACAACGATGTCCTGTTCCAAACGATCGATGGCGGCGCTCGGGTTGCCCTGTTTCTTCAAGGCGGTGATGTCTGCACCAAGGCTTTTGAGCTGGGCGTCGAACTTTTCAGTGTCCGCCGGGGCGTTTTTCAGCGCCGTCAGTTCACTGCTCAATGTTTTTAGCTGAGCCTGCAATTGCGTATTGGCTGTCTGTTGTTCAGTGCTCTGGGTGGTCATTTGTGCCAGGCGCTTGTCCTGTTCGGTGGCTTGCGCACTCATCTGCGCCAAACGCTTGTCCAGGTCCGAGGCCTGACCGACAACGCCTTGCTGCTGTTTGCCCTGATCCTGCAGCCTGCTTTCCAGCTGTTTGATTTGCAGCTTGAGGGCTTCGCTGTCGGTGGTGACGTTGGTCTGGCTGGCGACCACCTTGCCGGAAATGTCCTGCAAGCGCCCCGCCGCTTCCTCACTGATGCGCGCGAAACTTTCCTGCGTCGCCACCAGTTGCTGCTCCATCAGCGAAATCTGCTGAAAACTCCACCAGGCCAAGCCTGCGAAGGCAAAGAACAAAGCGCCGACCAGCGCCCACAATGGACCGGTGCTCGCCGCCTTGACGTTGACCACCGGCGGCGTGCGCGAATGCACGGCCGTGCGTTTGGTGGTCGGAAAATCATCGTCGTCGAGGATGTCTGCACGCAAGCTCGGAACATCATCGAAGTCGTCGTTGGCATCGTTACGCATGGACATTGAGTCAACCTTTGTGGAACGCGGTGATGGCTTGATGCGACGAGTATAAACCCGACGCCGCACCGATTGACCCTCAACCCCGGACTGGGTTCATTGTCGGGCCCTTCAGCGAATATCCTGAGCCTTCCACCAGCCGCAGAACTCATCGAGGGCCGTCCAGAGGCTGACCTTCGGGTCGTAATCCAGATAATGCCGGGCACGACTGATGTCCAGGGTGAAATTTTTGTTCATTACTTGCATGCCCAGCCGCGACAGCGTCGGTTCGGGGCGCCCCGGCCACAATTTGCACACGCCTTCGTTCAGCGCTGCAACGGTGTAGGCCAAACCGTAGGAACGGTAGCGCGTAACTTGTGGGACTTCCATTTTGCGCATGACGTAATTGACTACGTCCCACAATGGCACCGGTGCGCCATTGCTGATGTTGTAGACCTTGCCCAAGGCCGAGCCGCTGGCCAGCAAACTGCTGAGCAGCGCTTCATTGAGGTTCTGCACGCTGGTGAAATCCGCCATGTTCAGACCGTTGCCAATGATCGCCAGGCGCCCCTTGCGTTGCATCTTCAGCAGGCGCGGGAAAATGCTCATGTCCCCGGCACCGGTCACGAAACGCGGGCGCAGGGCCAGGGTTTCGAGCCCGAACTCCTGGGCGCCGAACACTTTTTGCTCCGCCAGGTATTTGGTGGCGGCATAAGGATGCTTGAAGCGTTTGGGCACCTGTTCTTCAGTCACGGCCAAGTGATCTCGACCGTCGAAGTAGATCGATGGCGACGACAAATGCACCAGACGCCGAACCCGCTGCTTGAGGCAGGCCTCGACCACGTTCTCGGTGACCTGGACGTTGCCTTGATGAAAGTCCTGATAGCGCCCCCACAAACCGACGGCGCCGGCGCAGTGCACCACGGCTTCGACATCGGAGCACAGCTCGCGTGTCAGTTCCGGGTCGCTCAAGTCGCCCTGGACGAACTCGGCGCCACGACGCACCAGATGTTCCACGCCTTCGGCCCGGCGACCGTTGACCCGCACGTCCAGGCCCTGCTCCAGGGCGAAACGCGCAAAGCGCCCGCCGATGAAGCCGCTTGCGCCGGTGACCAGAATCTTCATGTATTGCTCCAGCAAATGCAGTTGCGAGCTTCAAGCTGCAAGCTACAAGTTAAAAACAGTCCACAAGCGCTTCACTTGCAGCGTGCAGCTTGACGCTTAAGGCTGCTCTAAAGGCACCAGCCATTGCTTCGATGCCCGCACCAACTGATCGGTCAACAAACCCAGCAACTGACCGCCATTGCGCCAATGATGCCAGTACAGCGGCACATCGATCGGCTTATCTGGCAAAAGCTCCTGCAAAACGCCGCGTTCCAGTTGTTCGCGGGCCTGCAACTCCGGCACCAGCCCCCAGCCGAGACCTGATTCGGTCAGACGCAGAAATCCTTCGGACGAGGGACACAAATGGTGCTCGAAACCTCCATCGACACCCAGCGATGCCAGATATCGATGCTGCAGGAAGTCGTCCGGCCCAAACACCAGCGCCGGTGTTCGCGCCAACTGATCAGCACGGACGCCTTCGGGAAAATGTCGGGCAATGAACGCGGGGCTGGCCAAGGCCCGATAACGCATCGCGCCCAGCAACACGCTGCGTGCACCCGCCACTGGTCGCTCGCTGGCACACAGACAACCCGCCACTTCACCGGCGCGCATGCGTTTGAGGCCGACGGTCTGGTCTTCCACGATCAGATCCATCAGCACGTGCTGTTGCGCGCAAAAATCCCCCACGGCCTGCGCCCACCAAGTGGCCAGGCTGTCGGCGTTGAGCGCGATCCGCAAACGTTCCGGCAAACCTTCTTCGTCCAGCGCCGGCACCAGGCTTTGCAGATCACGTTCAAGCAAGCGCACTTGCTGCACATGGTTGAGCAGACGCCGGCCAATCTCGGTCGGCGACGGCGGCGTACCTCGGATCAGAACCGGTTGACCAATCCGCGCCTCTAGCAATTTGATGCGCTGGGAAATCGCCGATTGCGACAAACCCAGCACTTGAGCCGCCCGTTCAAAGCCGGCTTGTTCGACCACGGCGGCCAAGGCAGAAAGCAATTTATAGTCGAACATCAGTTTTCCTAATGAGCGATCAGCACTATTGGTTTTTCTTATACAGCGTCCTGCCCGAGAATGGCCAGCAAGAACTCTTGAACAGGACACCCGACATGGCTGGCGAAACATCATTGGCAACATTGCTGCACAGCATGAGCCCGCAACTCAACGTCGGCGAATACGTGTTCTGCACCCTGCCCGACGGCAAGCTGCCGACGGGTCTTGAGGTTGTGGGCAGTTTCCGTGAACAGGAAGGCCTGACGGTCATTCTCGAACGCTCCCACGCAGAGCAGGCCGGTTTCAGCTTCGACTACATCGCCGCCTGGATCACCTTGAATGTGCACTCGGCCCTCGAAGCCGTCGGCCTGACCGCCGCGTTCGCCACGGCATTGGGCAAGGCCGGCATCAGCTGCAACGTGATCGCCGGCTACTACCACGACCATTTGTTTGTCGGCCAGGCCGATGCCCAGCGCGCACTGCAGGTGCTGCGGGATCTGGCAGCCAACGGGGAGTAAAAAATATGTGGCAAAGCTATGTAAACGGCCTGTTAGTGGCCTTCGGCCTGATCATGGCGATCGGCACTCAGAACGCGTTTGTACTGGCTCAGAGCCTGCGGCGTGAACATCATTTGCCGGTAGCGGCGCTCTGTGTGGCATGCGATGCGTTGCTGGTGGCCGCTGGCGTATTCGGCCTGGCGACAGTGCTGGCGCAAAACCCGACTTTGCTGGCCATTGCCCGTTGGGGCGGTGCGGCGTTCCTGGTGTGGTACGGCAGCCAGGCGCTGCGTCGGGCCTGCTCCAAACAAAGCCTGCAGCAAGGTGAAAACCAGACCACTCGCTCGCTGCGCGCGGTGATGCTCAGCGCCTTGGCAGTGACATTGCTGAACCCGCACGTTTATCTGGACACTGTTTTGCTGATCGGCTCCCTAGGCGCCCAACAAACCGAGCCCGGCGCGTACGTAGTCGGCGCGGCCAGCGCCTCGTTGCTGTGGTTTTTCACATTGGCACTGGGCGCTGCGTGGCTCGCACCGTGGCTGGCGCGGCCGAGCACCTGGCGCATTCTCGATCTGTTGGTGGCGGTGATGATGTTCGCGGTAGCGTTCCAATTAATCAGCGCCGGATGATTTATTCCAAATGGCTCTGGAACCTCTATTCCACACAGTTGTTGCGTGGTTATGCCGCACCCCCGGTGCTATGATCCGACCCTGCGCCGCAAAGAGTATAAAACTCCCTCGGCGCTTGTCTGGCCGCCCGTGATCGGCCTTGCGCTCACCGCATCTGACCTGATTAGGAGATCCACCATGGCTTTCGAATTGCCGCCACTGCCTTACGCACACGATGCACTGCAGCCGCACATTTCCAAGGAAACTCTGGAATTTCACCACGACAAGCACCACAACACCTACGTCGTGAACCTGAACAACCTGGTGCCAGGCACCGAGTTCGAAGGCAAGACCCTGGAAGAAATCGTCAAGACTTCCTCGGGCGGTATCTTCAACAACGCCG
>NZ_JBOIBY010000148.1:0-5990 GCF_050739655.1 Pseudomonas sp.
GGGCATCAGTTAACCCCCCGTCGTCCAAACGCTCATCGCGAGCAGGCTCGCTCCCACAGAACAGCAACAGAACAGCTACAACCAATACCGTTACAGTTTGAAAAGGTCGCGCAGTGTAACGGCAAAAACGCCGATTGCTAAGAGCCAATCGGCGCCAATTTATGCCTCTTATGCGACGTCCTCGCCACGTGAGCGAAGATAGCGCTTGAGCGCAGCCAAAGAGTCCGGGCAGTAAGGCTTCTGCTCGATTTCCTGCATGACCTGCTCGATGGGGATAAAGCGCGCTTCAAGCACCTCTTCCGGCTGCAGGATCAACGGACCATCCCAGACCGCCGAAAAAGCCGAGCACCAGAGGCGATTGCCCGTGTCTTCAAAGAAGAAATGGTCATGGGCGGTCAGTTCCACGCCACTCACACCCAACTCCTCTTCCAACTCCCGGGCCGCCGACTCGGCGTAGGTTTCGGTTGCCAACACCATGCCGCCCGCCGCCACGTCCCAGTAGCCGGGATAGATGGCCTTGCTCAGCGTGCGCCGATGCACGCAAAGCTCTCCGGCGGAGTTGAACAACATTATGTAGGTGCCCCGCCCGATCAGCCCACGCTCGCGCAGTTCGGAGCGCACCAGGGCGCCGAGCAGGTTGTCCTGCTCGTCGACCCAGGCAATCTGCTCGGCATCGGACGCCGCCCGATGGGCGGCCTCTCGCAAGCCATCGATGGAACTATCGACCATGACTCAGCCCTGATTAAGCAGTTGTCGCAAATCGATCACAGCCGCGTTGGCCCGGGAAATATAGTTGGCCATGACCAGCGAGTGGTTGGCCAGCACGCCGAAGCCGCTGCCGTTGAGGATCATCGGGCTCCACAAAGTCTCCTGCGAGGCTTCCAGCTCACGAATGATCTGACGCACGCTGACTGTGGCGTTTTTCTTGGCCAATACATCGGCGAAGTCAACTTCGATAGCGCGCAGCAAGTGCGACAAGGCCCAGGCCTGGCCACGGGCTTCGTAGAACACATTGTCGATCTGCATCCATGGGGTTTCGACGATTTCTTCGTCGACCTGTGGCGCGACCCCCGGCGTGACGGCTTCGGTCTTCAGTGCAGTGTTGAGCTTGACCCGACCAACGCTGGCCGACAGTCGTTGCGACAGCGAACCCAGGCGCGTGCCGACGTCACCCAGCCAGTTGTTCAGGTTGTCGGCGCGGGCATAGAACAGCGCGGTCTTCTGGTTCGGATCAGACAGGCGAGCCTGATAGCGGCTCAGGGAATTGATGCCTTCCTGGAATTCGGATTCGCTGGACGGCAGCATCCAGCTCTTGTTGTCGAAGTTGAAACGCGGCTCGGCCTTGGCCAGGTCGGCATCTTCGGTAGATTGCGATTGCGAACGGGCGAAGTCCTTGCGCATCGCGCGGCTCAGATCGCGCACCTGCACCAGCACGCCGTATTCCCAGCTCGGCATGTTGTCCATCCACAGGCCTGGCGGGAAGCGGTCGTTGGAAATGTAGCCGCCCGGCTTGTTCAACAAGGTGCCGGCAACGGTCTTGAGGGTTTCCACGGTGGTGTAGCCGACCACCATCTGCTTGCCTTCTTTCTCGGCAGCCATCTGCGCGTTCTGCTGCACCGGAAACAGCGCAGGCTCCTCGCTCCAGTACCAGCCCAGCACAATCGTCACCAGCAGATAGATACCGATCAACGTGGCCAGCGCCCGGCTGAACACCAGGCCACCCAGGTAACTGCGGGTAGCCGATTTCGGTTCGGCGGCACGTTCGGGCGCGCTACCAGCGCGGTTCTTCCAGTCCAACATGGCGATTTCCTTTCAAACTCTTGGGTTCATCGGTTCGACCACAACCATACAACAACGTGCCTTGGCCCGGCACTCGCCGTTGGGTTCATGTCGGAAATAAGCTCTCTGATGGGTGTAAACAGACCACTCCAGCGGCTACAGGCACCAGCCACCTAAGGGAATCCCTTAGCCCCTTGCATCAGAAATCCCGCTTTGATTAAAGACCGCATGCAGTCAAGGCGCGAGACTCGTCATTGCAGTCAAATCCGCTGCGCGCCCACTAAGGAAAACCCTGAAAGCCCCAACATACGGGCCTTAAGCAGAAATCATCAACCAATTACAGACCTATCAGTCAAAAACTGAATGTGTTCGCATTGCAGATTATTGACGTACGACACTCATGCAATAGCAAAGTGGTGCTAGCATAGAGCCACCACTCGACCTCAGCGTGCACCCTAACTAGTAGTCAGGATATGACCGAGCCAGAAGACCTTAGCCGCGAGCGCCTCAAGCACCACTTTGCCCAGCGGGTAATTCATCAAGCACGTCAGATTCTTGAGATATGGCAGCGCCTGCAACGCAGCGAGTGGTCCACCACCGACTTGTCGGAACTGAGCGAGGCCAATTTGCGCCTGCTGCGTTTCGCCGAGCGCTTCGAACAGCCTGAACACACGGAACTGGCACGCCACATCAGCCAATCCCTGGAGGCGGTCGATGCCAATCGCGGGCGTTTGAGCAGTGGCCTGATCACTGACCTCAATCGCTTGATGCAGCGCCTGTCCCGCACGGGCCTGCGCCATGGCGACCAGCTCGATCAAACGTTCCTGCCGCCACTGCGCAAGCCAATCTATGTGATGCTGCAGGATCACGACCGAGCCGAGCGCCTGGCCAAGCAACTGGAATTCTTCGGGCTCAGCGCCCAATCCCTGGACAGCGTAGCTTCATTTCGCTCATCAATGGTCGAGCGCCTGCCAGCGGCGATTGTCATGGACGTAGACTTCAGTGGCCCCGGTATCGGCCTGAAACTGGCTGCCGAAGCCCAGGAAGGACTTGATCATCAGTTACCGCTGCTGTTCTTCAGCCTGCACGAAACCGACACTCCAACTCGCCTCGCAGCGGTACGCGCTGGTGGCCAGGAGTTTCTTACCGGCACCCTCGAAGCATCGAGCCTGCTGGAGAAAATAGAAGTCCTGACCTGCGTCGCCCAGTACGAACCCTATAAAGTGCTGATCATCGACGACTCTCGCGCCCAGGCCTTGCACACCGAGCGCCTCCTTAATAGTGCGGGGATCGTCACCCGGACCTTGATCGAGCCGATTCAGGCCATGGCCGAACTGGCGGATTTTCAACCCGACCTGATCATTCTCGACATGTACATGCCGGCGTGCACCGGTACGGAACTGGCCAAGGTCATTCGTCACAATGACCGTTATGTCAGCGTGCCAATCATTTACCTGTCCGCCGAGGACGATCTGGACAAGCAACTCGACGCCATGAGCGAGGGCGGCGACGACTTCCTGACCAAACCGATCAAGCCCCGGCACCTGATCACCACCGTGCGCAACCGCGCGGCGCGGGCGCGAAACCTCAAGGCGCGAATGGTCCGCGACAGCCTCACCGGGCTGTACAACCACACGCACATCCTGCAACTGCTCGAAGACTGCTCGTTCCGCTCGCGCCGCGAAAACAAACCGCTGAGTTTTGCGATGCTCGACATCGACCACTTCAAAAGGGTCAACGACAGCCATGGTCACCCCATGGGTGACCGGGTGATCAAAAGCCTGGCGCTGTTTCTCAAGCAGCGCTTGCGCAAGACTGACTTCATTGGGCGTTACGGCGGCGAAGAATTCGCCATCGTCATGCCGGACACTGACCTTGAGGCGGCCTACAACGTCCTGGATGAAATCCGTCAGCGTTTTGCGGAAATTCACTACCCGGCGCAACCGCAGGACCTGTGGTGCACCTTCAGCGCCGGGGTGGTTGAGTTGTGCGCAGACTCCGACAGCCTTTCGATGTCCACCTTGGCGGACGAGGCGCTGTACCGCGCAAAAGGTGCCGGTCGCAACCGTGTCCAGGCTGAACGGACATCAAAGCAAAGTGCCACTTTTTCCTCGAAACCGATGCCTTCGGTCATAACCCTGTAACAGAAACGCAATAAATTCAGGCGCTCATCTTTTCTGCCGGCGGTAGTCCGTGATGCGCCTGAAACTGCTGACCAATCTCAATACCCTTCTTTTAGTCGCCGTTTGCGTGGCCCTTGGCGCCACACTGTGGTGGTCGCAAAAGGCACTCGAACGCCCCTACCTGTTAATGGAGCGTTACCTGGGTTTGTCCCAGCAATTCCAGAATGAAGTGGCGCGTAACATCGAGGACTACCTTAATAGTGGCGATGCCCTGCGCTTGAGCAGCGCCAGCCAGGCCATCGACGCTCTGCAAAAAGAACTTGGCGAGTTGCCACCCGCCCTGGCCGACACCCTGCGCCCCAGCCTGTCGAACCTGAACGATTTCAGCAAAACCGACTTGCTGGCCGCCGGTAAACTCGCCGGCGACCCACAAGCGCTGCTGCTTCAAGCCGAGCGCGAATTGGGCGCCAGCCTCGATCAACTCAGCCAGTACGCCAACGGCAACGCAACCTACCTGACGCCATTGCTCGCCGCGTCGCAGCATTTGGGCAAGCTATCGCTGGCCAGGGACAAACTGGTCAGCAGCGGTCGCAGCGAACTGGCTGCCGACGTCGAGCGCGAAGTCACCAATATCCGCACACAAGCCCAGCAACTGGACGCCCTGCCATTGCTCGGTGTGGCCGCGAGTAGTGAATCGAACACCGATGATTTCGCCGCGATGATGGGCCTGGAAAACACCGAGAAAGCTGTCGCCGAAGATGCCGGCGTTGGTTTCAAGCGCGACCTCAACAGCCTGCTCATCCGCTACCCGGCAGAACTGGCACGTACTCGCGAGCAGATCCAGAAGCGCGCCGACCTCAGCAATGCGACGCACCTGAAAATTGCCGACGTGCAACAAGCCATCGCCGGGCTGGAGCCTGTGGTGCGTGCCCAGCATGGGCAGATCCAAGGCGAAGTGCGGCTGATGCAGGGTGTGATGATCGGCCTGATTTTGTTGATTGCACTGCTGATCGACACCTTGCAACGCAAACTCGCCCGAACCTTGACCAGCCTCGCTCCTGCCCTGTCGACCTGGGCCGAAGGTGACTTCAGCCGGGACATTCAACTGGGCAACACCAACCGCGAACTGCATGACATCGAAGCGTCACTCAATCGCTTGCGCGCCTATCTGGTGGCACTGGTGGGCACCATTCGCCTCAATGCCGAGCAGGTCGCCGGCAGCAGCCGTACCCTGGCCGAACTGAGCAATGACCTGCACAGCGGCGCCGAGCATCAGGCCGGTGACACGGCGCTGATCCGCGACTCCCTTGGCGAACTGGAGGCGACCATCCAACAAGTCGCCGGCGATGCCAGCCAGGCTGCCGATGCCAGCCGTCATGCCGGCCTGGCGGTGGAACACGGGCAGAAAGTCATCGGTCAGAGCCTCACCGGCCTGCACGCCTTGGTGGGCGAAGTGCAAGGCAATGCACAGATGATCGAGCACCTGGCCGAAGAATCCGCAACCATCGGCGGCGTGCTGACGGTGATCCGCTCCATTGCCGACCAGACTAATCTGCTGGCATTGAACGCGGCCATCGAAGCGGCGCGCGCCGGGGAAATGGGGCGCGGGTTTGCCGTGGTGGCCGAGGAAGTTCGCTCCTTGGCGCAACGCACCGCTGGTGCCACGGCCGAGATTCAGACCTTGATCGCCGGCCTGCAAACCGCGGCACGGCAATCGGTCGAAGGCATGCGCGCCCAGGTCGAACATGCCGAAGCCACCGCCAACCAGGCGCAGGCCGCCGATGGTGCGCTGGATAAAATCGTCGGGGCAATCCAGACCATATCCGACACCGCCGTACGCATCGCCGATGTCACCGCCCAGCAGAGCGGCGCCGTCAGCGAGATCCGCGATCACAGTGAGCGCATCCATCAATTGGGTGGGGATAATCTGCTGCGCATTGGCGAGGGGCGTGAGCAAGGAGAGAATCTGCTGGTGCTGGGCGGGCGACTGCACACGGCCGTTCAGGCCTTCCGCGTCTAGCAGCCCCCTGTAGGAGCTGCCGAAGGCTGCGATCTTTTGATCTTGTTTTTCAGGATCAAGATCAAAAG
>NZ_JBOIBY010000149.1:0-1212 GCF_050739655.1 Pseudomonas sp.
CCAAGCCGCATCACCGGTACCAAAGCTCGTTATCAGCGTCAGCTGGCCACCGCTATCAAGCGCGCCCGCTTCCTGGCCCTGCTGGCCTACACCGACAGCCACGGCCGCTGAGACCGGGCAGTCGACAGGTAGCAAAGGATTGAATGTATGCGTGCCTTAGCTGAGTTCATCATGCGGGGCCGTGTGCAGGCCACTCTGGTAGTGGCTGGATGTGCGGCATTGCCGTTGTTGTATTGGTTGGGTGCTGCCGCCGGATGCCTTGTGCTCCTGCGGCGCGGATTGAAGGACGCCCTGGGCGTTCTTGCTCTGGGACTGCTGCCGGCATTGATCTGGTGGCTGTACTCCGACGACCCACGGGCACTTCTGGTGCTGCTGGGGTCTGCGAGCCTTGCGTTGGTTTTGCGCGCAAGTGAGTCCTGGAACCGCGTGCTGCTGGTCAGCATAGCGATGGGCGTAGTGTTTTCAGTGGTGCTGGGGACGGCTTTTGGTCCTCAGATCGAGATGCTGGCGCAGGCCTTGATAAAGGTCATGCCGTCGCTACTCGGTGATGTCTACCAGAAGATGTCGGTAGACGAGCAAGCGCGTTTCGCGTCCCTGATTTCACCCGTCCTGACCGGCCTGATTGCGGCTTTGTTGCAAATCGTCAGCTTGTTGAGCCTGCTTGTCGGGCGCTACTGGCAGGCGTTGTTGTACAACCCGGGTGGTTTTGGTCGCGAGTTTCGCGCCATCCGATTCCCGCTATTGCCGGCGATGTTGCTGCTGGCGTGCATGCTTCTGGGGCCGAATCTCGGCGCGCAGATGGCCATGTTGACGCCGTTGTGCAGTGTACCGCTGGTGTTCGCCGGGCTGGCCCTGATTCACGGGCTGGTGGCGCAAAAGCGACTGGCCAAATTCTGGCTGGTGGGGATGTACGTAACGCTGTTGCTGTTCATGCAGCTGATCTATCCGTTGCTGGTGGTCCTGGCCATCGTCGACAGCCTGATTGATTTTCGCGGTCGTTCGGCACCGAAAGATGCTGATAACGCGAACGGTGAAGGTTAAAAGTTAAGAGGATTTTCACATGCAACTGATCCTTCTGGAAAAAGTCACCAACCTGGGCAACCTGGGTGACAAAGTGAACGTTAAGGCTGGTTACGGTCGTAACTACCTGCTGCCTTACGGCAAAGCTACCGCTGCGACCCCAGCCAACCTGGCTGCGTTCGAAGAGCGTCG
>NZ_JBOIBY010000150.1:0-3833 GCF_050739655.1 Pseudomonas sp.
CAATAGAGCAGCTTGCCGTTGTCCTCGCCGTTGCGGGTGTCAGTCATTCGTTCGATCCAAATCCGATAGGCTTGCAACACAAGATGAAGGCTATTGCGGGCTTTTTCAAGCCCGCCGGTGATCGGACAAGCCGACCACCCCTATTTTGAGTTGCTTAATTAAGCGGGGCGCTGGGTGATCACTTCGTCGATCAAGCCGTAATCACGGGCGGCTGTCGCGCTCATGAAGTTGTCGCGGTTGGTATCGCGCTCGATTTCTTCCAGAGTACGGCCGCTGTGCTGGGCCATCAGCGTATTGAGACGCTCGCGGATGAACAGGATTTCCTTGGCATGGATTTCGATATCCGAAGCCTGGCCCTGGAAACCGCCCAGCGGCTGGTGAATCATTACTCGCGAGTTCGGCAGGCAGTAACGCTTGCCAGGTGCACCTGCCGTCAGCAAAAACGCGCCCATGCTGCACGCCTGACCGATACAGGTGGTCGATACGTTGGGTTTGATGAACTGCATGGTGTCGTAGATCGACATGCCCGCTGTCACCGAACCGCCCGGGGAGTTGATATAGAGATGGATGTCCTTGTCCGGGTTTTCCGCTTCAAGGAACAGCAGTTGCGCACAGATCAGGTTGGCCATGTAGTCCTCTACCGGACCCACCAGAAAGATCACTCGCTCCTTGAGGAGACGCGAGTAGATGTCATAGGCGCGCTCGCCACGAGCAGATTGCTCGACAACCATCGGGACCAGACCGCCTGCGGCCTGGATATCAGAGTTCTGCTGAATATAAGAATTACGGAACATGCTCTGCAGTCACTCCCAAAATAGTTATGTCTTGAAAACGCATAAGCCAGCACGAAGGCTGGCTTATGGTGTGTACTTCTTACCGCAAAGACAATCAGTCGGCTTGTGGAGCTTCTACCGGCTTGACCGCTTCTTCGTAAGAGACCGACTTGTCGGTCACGCTAGCTTTCTGCAGAACAGTATCCACAACTTGTTCTTCCAGCACAACCGAACGAACTTCGTTCAGTTGCTGGTCGTTCTTGTAGTACCAGGACACAACTTGCTCAGGTTCCTGGTAGGCCGAAGCCATTTCCTGAATCATTTCGCGAACGCGGGTTTCGTCTGGCTTGAGGTCGAATTGCTTGACCACTTCAGCCACGATCAGACCCAGCACTACGCGGCGCTTGGCTTGCTCTTCGAACAGCTCGGCTGGCAGTTGGTCAGGCTTGATGTTGCCGCCGAACTGCTGAACAGCCTGCACGCGCAGACGGTCAACTTCGTTGGACAGCAGGGCCTTAGGCACTTCGATCGGGTTGGTGGCCAGCAGACCATCCATTACCTGATTCTTGACCTTGGATTTGATTGCCTGGCGCAGTTCGCGCTCCATGTTCTTGCGAACTTCGGTGCGGAAACCGTCCAGACCGCTTTCCTTGATGCCGAATTGAGCGAAGAATTCTTCGGTCAGTTCTGGCAGCTTTGGCTCGGAAACAGTGTTCACGGTAACGGTGAACTCAGCGGTTTTGCCAGCCAGGTCGAGGTTTTGATAGTCCTCAGGGAAAGTCAGGTTCAGAACGCGCTCTTCACCGGCTTTAGCGCCAACCAGACCGTCTTCGAAACCCGGGATCATGCGGCCGGAACCCAGAACCAGCTGAGTACCCTTGGCGGAACCGCCAGCGAACACTTCACCGTCGACCTTGCCGACGAAATCGATGTTCAGTTGGTCTTCGTTTTGAGCAGCGCGATCGGCCACTTCGAAACGGGTGTTCTGCTTGCGCAGGATGTCCAGCATTTTGTCCAGATCGGCATCAGCCACGTCAGCGCTCAGGCGCTCTACGGCGATACCGTCGAAACCGGCAACGGTGAACTCAGGGAACACTTCGAATACGGCAACGTATTCCAGGTCCTTGCCCGCTTCCAGGGATTTTGGCTCGATCGATGGCGAACCAGCCGGGTTCAGCTTTTGCTCGACCACTGCTTCGTAGAAGGAAGACTGGATCACGTCGCCTACAGCTTCCTGGCGAGCTTCAGCGCCGAAACGACGCTTGATTTCGCTCATTGGCACTTTGCCTGGACGGAAGCCAGCAATCTTGGCCTTTTGGGCAGTCTGCTGCAGACGCTTGTTGACCTGAGTCTCGATGCGCTCAGCCGGCACGGTGATGCTCATGCGGCGCTCAAGAGCAGAAGTATTTTCAACAGAAACTTGCATGGATATTCCTCGTTGCACAGACGTTAGCCGGCCGTTTCCGACCCCAGAATCAAGGGCATGCATTCTAGTGGGTCAAACTCAAGAAGTCACCCCACTGAAAACGGGTAAAAAAGCAGCAGGCAATTTATAGGTGCGAATGCACGGATGCACCTCGCCCCGGTGGCAAATACAGCCAATCACGTCAGGGCTCTGCGCCAACCCTTCTTTATATAGAAGAGGCTGCCAATCATCTCCCTGACGGCCGATCTTGCGAACAAGGTCGGCGAGCAGCGCAGCATCATCGAGAAACATAAATACGACGAAACGCCCCACCCTGCGACCCAGAACCTGCAGCCGCCGAACACTCAAACCACTGAAACAAAAAAGGCGCCAGACTATTAATCTGGCGCCTTTCGAAATATGGGGTGGACGATGGGGATCGAACCCACGACAACGGGAGTCACAATCCCGTGCTCTACCAACTGAGCT
Organism: Pseudomonas sp.; assembly: GCF_050739655.1. GTDB lineage: Bacteria > Pseudomonadota > Gammaproteobacteria > Pseudomonadales > Pseudomonadaceae > Aquipseudomonas. Next base: position 2,668 of record NZ_JBOIBY010000150.1, read on the forward strand.
ACGCCCACCATATTGCGTGCCAAAGAAGCAAAAAACTTCTTTGTGAGCCCCAAGCATGCCAATGACACGAGTGAAGCTTTATTTGGTGCGGATGAAGAGACTCGAACTCTTACGCCTCGCGGCGCTGGAACCTAAATCCAGTGTGTCTACCAATTCCACCACATCCGCAGAGTGAAGCCTTTTAAAGCAAAGGCGCCAGACTGTTAATCTGGCGCCCTTTCGAAATATGGGGTGGACGATGGGGATCGAACCCACGACAACGGGAGTCACAATCCCGTGCTCTACCAACTGAGCTACGCCCACCATATCGCGTTACTTGTGCCAAAGCTGCCTAATGGCGCACCCGGCAGGACTCGAACCTGCGACCATCCGCTTAGAAGGCGGATGCTCTATCCAGCTGAGCTACGGGCGCTTTATTAATCTGTACTCTTGGAGGACTACAAACTAATCGCTTTTCAGTCTTGCAGAACCTTGATTCCGCTTGACCTTCTTAACCAGTGCTAGGCTGTGCCCGACAAGTGCGACGAATAGTATAGAGCCCCCCGGAGGTCGTCAAATCCTTTTTAAAAAAAATTCATTTAATTAAAGGAGTTAGGGGAATTTGCAGACCAAGCGCCTTTGCCCTCACCGCATGACATGCGAGAATGCGTTCTCTTTTTTTCCCCTCTCGATGGTTAATCACGCGCAATGACTGCACAACTAATCGACGGCAAATCGATCGCCGCCAGCCTGCGCCAGCAGATCGCCCAACGTGTCACCGAGCGTCGCCAGCAAGGCCTGCGCACGCCCGGCCTTGCGGTGATCCTGGTCGGCAGCGATCCTGCCTCTCAGGTTTATGTCTCGCACAAGCGTAAAGACTGTGAAGAGGTCGGCTTTCTATCCCAAGCTTATGACCTGCCTTCCGAAACCACTCAAGAAGCGCTGACCGAGCTGATCGATCGCCTGAACGACGATCCTGCAATCGACGGCGTTCTGCTTCAGCTTCCGCTTCCCGAACACCTGGATGCCTCCCGCCTGCTGGAGCGCATTCGTCCGGATAAAGACGTCGACGGGTTCCACCCTTATAACGTCGGTCGCCTGGCCCAGCGTATCCCGCTGCTGCGCCCATGCACCCCCAAAGGCATCATGACCCTGCTGGAAAGCACCGGAGCCGATCTCTACGGGAT
>NZ_JBOIBY010000151.1:0-1465 GCF_050739655.1 Pseudomonas sp.
AGGGCAGCGGGTCGATCTGGCCGGCGAACAGACGGTCGCTGGCCAGGCGGAACTGGATGAAGTTCGACAGTTGGGTTTCCGGCAGGGTGACTACTTCGTTCTGCGCGTTGAGACCGTGGTAGACCAGCAGGCCATCGATGTCGTCGACTTCGCGAACGGTCAGTTTCCAGCCTTCGAAGTGAGTGATGGTGTCACCCGGCGAAAAGCGCACGCGGGTAAGAGGCGCATTCCGTAGCGCGTACTGGCGAGTGTCGCCAGTGGCCGGGTAGAGCACGGTCAACAAGCGGCCGTCCTGTGCCAGAACGGTGCCTAATCCCAGCTCGGCTTCGCTGTCACTGATCCAGCGTTGCCCCGGTTGATACTGCTGCGCCATGCTGCCTGACTCCCACCTTGAAAAAGCGGGCTATCTTAACGGAATGAGGGCTTCAGGGCCAAAGGACTCTCAGAAAAACTCACAGTCTTACGTTAGCCCACGTATGCATGACGCGCCGCTCGGTGCACTAATGAGTGCCAATTGGGTCACAGTTTGCGACCGATGGCTCAAGTCGCCATCCCCGCAGCCGACAGCCTGCTGACAGGAGACCGAAAATCATGCTGCCACCGATGCTCCCCCTGAGTGCCGTGCCGATCACTTCACAAACCGACCCGATCCGCCAGCGTCCGGATATTCCACCGGTGGTGCCGGTGCAGGAAAGCTCCAGTGAAAGCACCATTGACCTGCAAAAGCGCAATCCTGAAGAGGACGGGGCAGTGCTGCGCGAGGAGCAGCGCCGCAGGCAGGAGCAGGAACGGCGTCGTCGTGAAGCCGATAATGATCCCAAGGCTCACCTGGCGATTCCCGGCGATGAACTCAATGCCGACAACACCGTACCGGTGGCACCGCTGATGGAAGATCAGCCGCGGCAGGGATTGTGGGTCGATATCGAGATTTGAGCGCAGGCTGGTCAGCGCGGCCATCAGGCCGCATTATTGGCACAGGGTTGCCGAACGCTACGGCGGCTGACACTCATTTCAAGCGATGTACCGACCGCCATGAGCCAAGACGACAAACTGATTGACCTCAATGCTGAACGCGCCAAGCGTGTTCATGACCTCAATGACAAACGCCTCAATGAAGTTCGCCAGGCATTCGAGCAAGCCATGCCATTGGGCAAGGCCAAAAAAAAGCCGAAAAACAAACCGAAAAAACGCTGACCCTACCCCGCATTCATTGATGCGGGTCAAACTTTTCCCTTCCTCTTGCCCGGTCTCGGGCGACATTGATCCCGGTCAATATTCTGTCCTGCCCGTTTGGTTAACTTAGCCCTATCGCAACAGGGCAAGTGCAGGAGACGCGTCATGTTTTTCGACAACGTGGTGATCGCCGGAGTGCTGACTGTCAGCCTCATGTTTGTATTTTTTGCAGGGTTCGGACTTTTTATCTGGAAGGATTCGCACAAGCGGAAATAACCGTAGTTCTTTCTGG
>NZ_JBOIBY010000152.1:0-6117 GCF_050739655.1 Pseudomonas sp.
AAAAGATCGCAGCCTGCGGCAGCTCCTACACAGGATTATGTGTAGCTTCAGATCAGGCATAAAAAAGGGCCCCTTTAAAGGAGCCCCTGGGCCGTAGCCCGCCGTCCGGATGGGACGTGCGTGGTTAATTCATTACATACTCAGATTGTCGTGTCGGAATGTATGCCCTGTGTTAGCCGACCGCGTGAAGTTCGTTGAGTCTATGGATGCCCGCAGTGCCGGTCATACCGTCCCAGTTGTCGCCTCGTCCTTCTCGCCAGCCGTTAATCCAGGCTTGGCGTACCGACGGTAGAGTAAAAGGGCAAAGCTCACGGGATTTGCCACCAACGCCATATTGATATCCGCGCAAAAATGCTTTTTCCAACGGATCACGCTTAAGTCTTCTCATAGGGTATTGCCCTCACTTGTTGACTGTTTTCATCGCGTTGACCTCAATCGAGGTCTGGCAGAAAAACTCTGCCGTTGGGGCTCGCTGCCGGCGTGGCGAGCCAAGGTGTTGACGTCATGGCGACGACAACCTGTGTTGATTTCTAACCAATGCGTCACATCGAGGGAATGATCGTTTTGTCATAAGGAAGTAACTGTTCATGTGCTATGGCCATAAGTAACCGGATGTTCGCTGCGTATTTTTTAGCGAAACCCCGGTATGATCGGCCCCGCGCAGGATGATCGGCTTGATTTTTTGGTGAGAATGCCTCCCGTTGCCGGGAAGGACTATTCGACGAAGGGTCGAGTTATGTCAATTTGTTGCATCAACTTTTTTATCTGTCCTTGCATCTAAGCTCACTTAACCCGGGCAGCAGGGGTGGAACGGCACACCTTCGTGCCACGCGGGCGCTCTTTTAGAAAAGCGCCTGATCGAAAACCGGGCCGGCAATGCGTTGTCGGTCCACTAGCCAAAGGCTGCGAATCCTCATGTCCGATCGTTTCGAACTCTTCCTCACTTGTCCAAAAGGCCTTGAAGGCCTGCTCATCGAGGAAGCCGCCGGGCTTGGCCTTGAGGAAGCACGTGAGCACACCTCTGCCGTGCGCGGCATGGCCACCATGGAAACCGCCTATCGCCTGTGCCTGTGGTCGCGCCTGGCCAACCGGGTGCTGCTGGTGCTCAAGCGTTTCCCGATGAAAAACGCCGAAGACCTCTATCACGGTGTGCTCGACATTGACTGGCAGGATCACATGCTCAACGACGGCACCCTGGCCGTCGAGTTCAGCGGCCACGGCTCGGGCATCGACAACACCCATTTCGGCGCGTTGAAGGTCAAGGATGCCATCGTCGATAAACTGCGCACGCCGCAGGGCGACCGCCCATCCATCGACAAACTCAACCCGGACCTGCGCATTCACCTGCGCCTGGACCGCGGCGAAGCCATTCTTTCCCTCGATCTCTCGGGCCACAGCCTGCACCAGCGCGGCTATCGCCTGCAGCAAGGCGCGGCGCCGCTGAAGGAAAACCTCGCGGCGGCGATCCTGATCCGTTCCGGCTGGCCACGCATCGCGGCCGAAGGCGGCGCCCTGGCGGACCCGATGTGCGGTGTCGGTACGTTCCTGGTGGAAGCGGCGATGATCGCGGCCGACATCGCGCCGAACCTGCGTCGTGAACAGTGGGGCTTCACCGCCTGGCTGGGTCATGTCCCCGCACTGTGGAAAAAACTTCACGAAGAAGCCAGCGAGCGCGCTGCCGCCGGACTGGCCAAGCCACCGCTGTGGATTCGCGGTTACGAAGCCGATCCGCGCCTGATCCAGCCTGGCCGCAACAACGTCGAGCGTGCCGGCCTGAGCGAGTGGATCAAGATTTACCAGGGCGAAGTCGCGACGTTCGAGCCGCGTCCGGACCAGAACCAGAAAGGCCTGGTGATCTGCAACCCTCCGTACGGCGAGCGTCTGGGTGAGGAAGCGAGCCTGCTTTACCTCTACCAGAACCTTGGCGAACGCCTGCGTCAGGCCTGCCTTAACTGGGAAGCAGCGGTATTCACCGGCGCACCGGACCTGGGCAAACGCATGGGCATCCGCAGCCACAAACAGTATTCGTTCTGGAACGGCGCCTTGCCGTGCAAGCTGTTGCTGATCAAGGTGCTGCCTGATCAGTTCGTCACCGGCGAACGCAAAACCCCGGAGCAGCGTCAGGCCGAGCGTGAACAGGCCGAGTACGATCAGGCGCCCGACGAACCGCAAGAGCGCAAGTACAACAAGAACGGCAACCCGATCAAACCGACCCCCGCACCTGCGCCGGTGATCGAGCAGCCGCGCCTGAGCGAAGGCGGGCAGATGTTTGCCAACCGCCTGCAGAAAAACCTCAAGGCCCTGGGCAAGTGGGTCAAGCGTGAAGGTATCGATTGCTATCGCGTCTACGATGCCGACATGCCGGAATATTCCATGGCCATCGACCTGTATCACGATTGGGTTCACGTTCAGGAGTACGCCGCGCCCAAATCCATCGATCCGGAGAAAGCGTCGGCGCGTATGTTCGATGCCCTGGCGGCGATTCCCCAGGCGCTGAACATCGACAAGAGCCGCGTGGTGGTCAAGCGCCGCGAGCGTCAAAGCGGTACCAAGCAGTACGAGCGTCAAGCGGCACAGGGCAAGTTCGTCGAGGTCAACGAGGGCGGCGTGAAGCTGCTGGTCAACCTGACCGATTACCTCGACACCGGGCTGTTCCTCGATCACCGGCCAATGCGCATGCGCATTCAGAAAGAGGCTGCCGGCAAGCGCTTCCTCAATCTGTTCTGCTACACCGCAACCGCCAGCGTGCATGCGGCCAAGGGCGGCGCGCGCAGCACCACCAGCGTCGACCTGTCGAAAACCTACCTCGATTGGGCGCGTCGCAATCTGTCGCTCAACGGTTTCTCTGACAAGAACCGTCTGGAGCAGGGCGATGTGATGGCCTGGCTGGAAAACGCTCGGGACGAGTACGACCTGATCTTCATCGACCCGCCGACGTTCTCCAACTCCAAGCGCATGGAAGGCGTGTTCGATGTGCAGCGTGACCAGGTGCAATTGATCGACCTGGCCATGGCGCGCTTGGCACCGGGTGGGGTGCTGTACTTCTCCAACAACTTCCGCAAGTTCGACCTGGAGCCCAACCTCAGCGAGCGTTATGCGGTCGAAGAGATCACTGCCCAGACCATCGATCCGGATTTTGCCCGTAACGCGAAGATCCATCGCGCCTGGAAAATAACGGCCCGTTGACACCTGGATCCCTGTAGGAGCGAGCTTGCTCGCGATGAACCCGAAAGCGCCGCGTGTATCCAGAAAGCACGCATTATCGTTATCGACCATCGCGAGCAAGCTCGCTCCTACAGGACCCCATCAGTGCTGGTCAAATTAGTGGCTAATAGCTATAACTCAACTCATGGCCAAAGGGCTTTCCCGCACCTGGCGTTTTGAGTTGCGTCTATGTCGTTGCACGCCGTGCGCCCCAAGATCCTGGGTTTTATCAGCGAAGATGTCTCGGCCTGGCTGGTCGCGCTCCTGGTATTGCTCATCGGCGGGATGCTCACGGGATTGCTGGCGTGGTCGACGCTCAATCTGTTTCACCATCAATTACGGCAACGTTTCCAGCTGCTGGCCAGCGAACGTTACAGCCGTATCGCAGAACGTTTCGAAGATCAGGAACAGCGCCTCGATGGCGTGCGTCGGTTCATTGCCAATTCCGATGCGGTGTCCCGGCAGGAATTCAATGGCTACACCCAACCTTTATTGCACCGCACCCAGGCGTATTCGTTTGCCGAACGGGTAAGGGGTGATGAGCGTGCGGCGTTCGAGCGTCGTGTGCAGGATGAGGGGCTCAGCAGTTTTTCCGTGCGCGAACTCAACGCCGACGGCCAATTGCAACTGGCCGCCCAGCGGGACGAGTACGTGGTGGTGCTGTACAGCCAGACGCAAAGCAAACTCGGTTCGCCGCTCGGCTACGACTTGCTCGCCCAGCCGTTGCGTCGTGACACGTTGGAGCGGGCTGATCGGCGCGGTCAGATGGCGGTTTCGCAACCGCTGCATCTGGTCAGTATCGAGCCGGCGTATGCGCGAGGCGTGCTGCTCGTGGCGCCGGTCATGTTGCGCAACAATCCGGGTCCGACGACCGACAAGCCATCAGGTTATGTCATGGCCGTGATCAGCATGCGCCAGTTGCTGGCCGACGGATTGCCCGAGGCGGACCGTGATTACCTCTCGGTACGTATCCTCGACTTATCTATAGATAATCAGCATGAGGTGTTGTTTGAATCCCCTAACGTAGCGGCCATCAGTGAGTTGTCGGCAACGCGTCTTTTGCGTTTGGCCGACCATGATTACCAGGTCGATATCCAACCCAGCGAGGTGTTTCTCAAGGCCAACCATTCATCGGTCACCACGCTGGTGGTGCTCGGTGGGTTGCTCAGTCTGCTGCTCAGCGCGCTGCTTTACGTGCTGGTCAGTCAGCGGCAACGGGCGCTGAAAATGGTTGAACAAAGGACCGAAGAACTGCGCGCCCGCGAGCAGGAACTGCGCGGCACTCACGGTCAGTTGCGCGGCGTACTGAATGCCGCGACCCAGGTGGCGATCATTGCCACGGATTTGCGTGGGGTGATCAGCACGTTCAATGCCGGTGCCGAGCAGATGCTTGGCTATACCGCAGCCGAAGTCGTGGGCCACATGACTTTGGAGAACCTGCACTTGCGCCGGGAGCTGGCGGCACGCTCGGCCGAGTTGAGTGCACGTTTCGGCAAGGCGGTTCCGCCCTGTCATGCCATGCTGGTCGAGAGCAGTCTAGAAGGCGGGCACGAAGCGCGGGAGTGGACGCTGGTGCGTGGCGATGGCAGCCATTTGATCGTCAACATGCTGGCCACCCCGGTGCTGGATGAGCAAGGCCTGTGGGTCGGGCACCTGGCGGTGTGCATCGATATTACCGAGCGTAAGCGGGTACATGAGGCGCTTGCCGCACGGGACGTGTTGCTGAAGAAACTCAGCGCCCATGTTCCCGGCGGGATCTACCAGTTCAAGATGGAGTTCGACGGCCGCTTCAGTGTGATCTACGCCAGCGACGGCATTCGCGAAATCTACGAACTGGAACCTGACGTGTTGCTGCTAAATGCCGAAGCGATCTTCACCCGGATTCATCCGCAGGACACCACCCGCGTGCGTGCGTCGATCCGTGCCTCGGCGAACAACCTCAGCCCCTGGCGTGAGGAGTACCGCGTGCAACTGCCTGAGCGCGGCTTGCGTTGGGTCCGTGGCGCAGCGACGCCGGAGGAGCTACCGGGCGGCGGCGTGCTTTGGCATGGCTATATCTCGGACATCTCCGACCAGAAGCGGGTCGAGGAAGAATTGCGCGCATTGTCTGTGACTGACTCCCTTACCGGTATCCACAACCGCCGCTATTTCCAGGAGCGCCTGACCACCGAGATGGCTCGGGTAGAGCGCGGCGGCGGTGAGTTGTCGGTGATCATGCTCGACATCGATCACTTCAAGCGCATCAACGACCAGCACGGCCACGCCGCAGGCGATCGGGTGTTACGGATTGTCTGCGAGCGCATTGCTCATCGGTTGAGGCGCACGGATGTGTTTTGCCGCTTGGGCGGTGAAGAGTTCATGGTGCTGTGCCCGGACATCGATGGCGAAAACGCCTATGTGCTGGCGCTGGAGTTGTGGCACGGGGTGCGCAGTTCACCCATCGACGAAGTGGGGATCATCACCGCCAGTTTCGGTATTGCCAGTTGGCGGCTCGGGGAGGGTGCGGATGCGCTGTTGTTGCGCGCCGATTCGGGGGTTTATGCGGCTAAGCAGGCGGGTAGGGATCGGGTGCAGGGGGAGATGAATTGATTTTGTCTGGCTACGCAGAACCTGTAGGAGCCGGGCTTGCCCTAATGCCAGTCGGTTAAGCGAAAAAGGTCTCTGTAGGAGCGAGCTTGCTCGCGAAAAACCTGTAGACGCCGCGACCATTCAGGATGCTCGCGTCATCGTTAACGTTTTTCGCGAGCAATCGAGCGTCGACCGGCTGCTCCTACAGTTCCTTAACGGACCGGCATTAGGGCAAGCCTGGCTCCTACAAAGTCCTGTGGCGTTTACAACACCGAAGCCGTCTGCGGCAGTTTCGGCTGGCGATACAGGTCCAGCAGCACCTGGTCGAGCACAGACGATGCGCCG
>NZ_JBOIBY010000153.1:0-3839 GCF_050739655.1 Pseudomonas sp.
GAGAATATCTCGTCCGTAGAGATCGAAGAAACCATCCACGGTCATCCAGCTGTTTTACATGCCGCTGTTGTCGCTCAGCCTGATGACAAATGGGGGGAAGTGCCATGCGCGTTCGTCGAGTTGAAACTTGGTATAGAGCCTCCGACCGAGGCAGAAATAATGATGTTCTGCCAGGCTCGTCTTGCTCGGTTTAAATGTCCGCGCAGAGTGGTTTTTATGGAGTTGCCAAAAACCGCAACTGGGAAAATCCAGAAATTTTTACTTCGAGAGCAAGCAGGCAGTCGCGATGCCATTGTCCGTTTAGCTTCAAATTCCTAGTGCTTGACTACGTCGCGTTAGGAATAGCTGAGTTATTTGCAAGGATTGTAAATGGCGTGAAGGAAGATTTCCGGGTGAAACTGATGCAGTGAATCGGCATGGAGTTTTCGATGATGTGCGCTGCCAGTGTCGCGTGTTCTGAAAGTCGTCCCATGCGTGGGGCGAACAGCACATTGGCTGCCAATGATGCCTGCACGTCCTGAGGCATACCCGCCATCATCGGGGTCTCAATATTCCGGGTGCGCTGCACACGACACGGATGCCTGAGCGCGCCAGGTCGCGGGCCAATGGCAGTGTCGTGTCACCCCATGCAACGGCCTGAAGGTCCTGACTGCAGCGGCGATTGCTGTTCGGCAATCATTTTCACTGGTGATGTCGGCTCGAACGAAGATTGCACGTTCTCCTAGCTCGTCAGCGCGAGCGATATCATCGGCTTCGTTCACGTCATCCAGCACCACGTTTGCACCTCGGCCAACCAATTCACGCGCCGATACGAGTCCGGGTCCGGAACCTGCGCCAGTGATCCCGACAATGTTCAAACGCCTCAGCGTGTTTGAATGCTTTGGACAATCGAGGCCAGGCATCTAACAGAGGAGGGGGCTTATGCGCTTGACATGCGATGCAGGGAAGCTGAAATGCAGACACAGAATTGAGGCTCATCAGGTTGTTCGCAGTAGAACTATCGAACAGACCTGAAGATCAGCATCACGTCAGAAATTATCTACGCGGAGAAATAAGCATGCTCGTCCAGGACTAGGGAACGACTTCGATTGGCTCGGTGCTTGTAGCTCTTAAGGGCGCATCGCGACTTCAACTTGACACATCTATCGCGTTGCAGCAAGCGCGTATGGCCCCGAAAATTCTGACTTCTGCCCAAGCTAGGGTTTCGGCTGCTGCATTCGAAAAACGTCATGGACATTAGCATTGCGAGTCTCATCGGCGCGGTCGCGGTCATCATGATCAATCAGTCGCGCGCTGACTCTACGCAAGTCAGAAAGGCCCCAGCACTGTCTAGTTGATACCTTGATGCATCCGCCTGTAGCTGCAGCAAGATTGCGGCGATAACGCATAGAACATCTCGTCGCAATCAGTGCTGCGCCAGCTTACCGAACCGAAGAGACTATTCACCCCATCCGGCGACATCATGACCGCCAAAGACCATGCGACGGATCATCGGGGAGCCAAGCCCAGACGTAAATCCGATCACAGGTGCGCTCGCTTCGTTGAGGCGTTCGAAATGCGCGGCGCCGATACAGAGGTCGGTGGCGGCGATGTTGTTTCGAAGTTGCGAGACCTTGCTAGCCCCTACCAACGTCGCCCCGACAGCCTTGTTTGCCAATGTCCATGCCAGCGCGACTTCCGCCATTGGTCTTCCCATCTCCGCTGCTACCTGCTCAAGCGTTTCGAGGATTGCCCAGTTACGATCTGTGAACTTGGTGTCGCCGAGGGGATTGGCGCCGCTGAGCCGACCCTTGCCTGCAATATCTGCCCGCCGGTATTTGCCGGATAGTAAACCACCAGCCAAGGGGCTCCATGGCATCACGCCCAATCCTGCCTCGCGGGCTGCCGGGAAATGCTCGCACTCCACGTCGCGGGCGACCAGTGAATACTCGACCTGGATAGCGATCGGGCCCGGCACTCGCCGTTCCTCCGCGATCGTGGCCGCCTTCATCGCCACCCAGGCTGGCATGTCCGATAGCCCATAATAGCGAATCTTCCCAACGCGAACGAGATCTCCAAGCGTCTGCACGATTTCCTCAATCGGCGTGACCTGATCCCAGATATGCATCCAGTAAAGATCGATATAGTCGGTGCCGAGCCGCCTGAGCGAGGCGTCCAGCGCGCGGTGAATGTTCTTCGCGCCAGCGCCGCCTGCGTTTGGATTGCCGCCCGCAGTTTGAACACCCGACGTCGGATTTGATGACGCATTGAAGGCGAACTTCGTGGAAAGCACGATCTCGTCACGTGAGCCGCTGTCGGCTATGAACTTGCCTACAAGCTTCTCGCTCTCGCCGTTGCTGTAGATGTCGGCGGTGTCGATAAGATTGCCGCCGGCATCGCGATAGTGATCGAAGATCGCGCGCGAGCTGGCCTCGTCCGCACCCCACACATTTGTGCCGAAAGTCATTGTGCCCAGCGCAATAGGGCTGACGATAAGGCCGGACCGGCCGAGTGCGCGATAGGCAGTTAGGGACATGTTATTTCCTTTCTAAGGATTGATGGTAAAACCGCATTTGTCAGCTGCCGGCGGGTGGGGCATGGTCAGATTTAGATAGGGGCGCGCCTTTGGCACAGCGATCGCCGAAGCTACCCTTCGCAAGATGCGAAATAGGCGCATGCCCCAGCATTATGGTGTCGCCCCAAATTGCTTACGCCCCCCGTATGCCTTGTACGGACGCAGCGAGGCGCTCAAGAACTGCCAGTTCGGTCTGCGTCAATTGGATATCCAATGCACCAAGATTCTCCTCCAGTCGGTTGCGCTTGCGTGTTCCTGGAATCGGAACAACAGTGAGGCCATGCGCTTGCGACCGAGAGTGAACCCACGAGAGGGCGATTTGCGCGGGAGTCGCACCTCGCTCTGCGGCCAAATGTGCGATCTTTTGCACCAGATGGAAATTGGCTTGCGCATGATCATCCGCAAACCGTGGGAATTGGCGGCGTACATCTCCATCATCGAGTTTTGCGGCGTCGACCATGCCGCTAAGCATGCCTCGCCCCAATGGCGAAAAAGGTACGAATGCAATATCAAGTTCTGCGGCGACCGGCACGGAACTCTGTTCGACATCCCGCGAAAACAGCGACCATTCAGATTGCACGGCGGCAATCTGGTGGATGGCATGGGCTTGTCGTAATTCGTCGCCGGTAACTTCCGACAGTCCCAGGTAGCGCACCTTGCCGGCCTTCACCAGTTCAGCCATTGCTCCTATTGCGTCGGCAAGTGGCACCTCACGATTGCGACGATGCATGTAGTACAGATCGATGTGGTCGATACCCAGTCTGCGCAAGGAAGCATCAACCGCCTTGTAAATGAACTCGGGGCTGTTGTCGATGCGGTAAGGATTCCCCTCATCGTTGGTTTTAACAAAGCCAAACTTGGTCGCAAGCACCACCTGATCGCGGTGTTCACGCACAAAGCTTCCAACGAATGACTCACCCGCGCCGTCGCCATAGATGTCAGCCGTATCAAAGAGCGTGACACCCCGGTCCAGGGTCCTTTCGAGCGTGGCCCTGGCCTCGGTCTCGTCGGTAGCGCCGTATATTCCAGTGGCCATTGCCATGGTACCTAAACCTTGAACGCCGACCTTTAACCCGTCCTTTCCAAGCCGCACGGAAGGAATTTCAGAAGTCTCGCTTTTCATTTTCTTGCCCCAATAGCGGTTGACATGCCCCCTTTGTAAGTGTGGAGTACAGTCCATAGTCAAGAGGCCAATATGCTGATTTCAGAATTTTCGCGAAGCGTTGATCTCACGATTGATACGGTTCGTTTCTACGTGCGCCTGGGCTTGCTCAAGCCCAAAAGC
>NZ_JBOIBY010000154.1:0-5702 GCF_050739655.1 Pseudomonas sp.
GTAGGAGCGAGCTTGCTCGCGAAAAACGTTAACGATGACGCGAGCATCCTGAATGTTCGCGGCGCCTACAGGTTTTTCGCGAGCAAGCTCGCTCCTACAGGGTTTTATGCGTCGCTCAGACCGGTTGTAGCGGCATGGTCAGTTCAACCCGCAATCCATCCGGTCGGCTGTCGAAATGCAGCGTACAGCCGCAACGCTGGACGATGGCCTGGACAATGGCCAGGCCGAGGCCGCAACCGGTGCTCTGGCCGTTGCGCCAGAAGCGCTGGGTCAAGTGTTGCAGGTCGTCTTCGGCAATGCCCGGGCCGTGGTCGCGGACCTCGAACCGCACACGGTTGCCGGTGGTCTGCAGGCTCAATTCCACCGGTCCGTCACCAGGTGTGTGGCGCAGGGCGTTGTCCAGCAAGTTGCGCAGCGCGGCAATCGACAGCACCGCAGGCATTTGTACGGGCGCCGCGGAGACCTTGGCCGACAGCTGGAACCTGATGCGCTGGCGATCTCCGCCGGCCGTGTCCTGGATCGCCAGTTTGGCCACTTGCTCGGCGTTGCATTGCACGCCGTCGTCGAACGACAGGCTGCCTTCGACCCGGGCCAGCAACAGCAATTGTTCAAGGGTGCGGTGCAGTCGATCGGCGCCCTCCTCGGCACGGGCCAGGGATTGATCCCGCGCCGCGCCTTCGGTCATGCGGGCCACTTGCAGGTGGGTCTTGATGGCGGTCAGCGGGCTGCGCAGCTCGTGGGCGGCGTCACCGGTCAGCCGTCGCTCGCGTTCGATGGTCTTGCCGATGCGCTGGAACAACTGGTTCTGGGTATCGAGCAAGGGTTGCAATTCGCTGGGCAATGGCTGGACTTGCAAGGGTTCCAGAGAGTCGGCGCTGCGGCGCATCAAGGCATCACGCATGCGATTGAGCGGCGCCAGTCCCTGGCCGATCCCCAGCCAAAGCAGGCACAGGCAACCGAGCAAGGCCACGCCCACCGGCACCGATGCGGCCAACAGGATCGACATGTTCAAGGCTTCTCGTTCGATTTGCCGGTCGGCGGTGGTGATCCGCAGATCGCCCCGAGCCAGCGTAAAACTGCGCCACGGTGCGCCGTCGATCATCTGATCGTGGAAGCCCATTTTCTCGGCTTCCAGGGTTTGTCCCGGATCACTGTGACTGCGGGCGAGGATTTCCCCGCGCAACGAGCTGACCTGACACGCCATGCCTCCGGGGATGTTCAACTGTTCGGCGCTGAAATGAGTCCCCTCGCCCTTGCTCGGCAGCGGCGGCAGTTGCTCCATCAGCCCGGCGACCATCCGCGCCGAAGCCACCAGGCGCTGGTCGAGGGAAAACATCATTTGATTGCGCAGGTCGCTGAGCATCCAGGCCGCGGCCAGCGCCCAGATCAACGCAAACGCGGCGCCAAGGGTCAGGCTCAGGCGCAAACGCAGACTCATCACTTCGATTGTTCTCCGCCATCAGCCGGCCCCAGGCGATAGCCCAGGCCGCGCACAGTTTCGACGATGCCATTGCCGAGTTTGCGCCGCAGGTGATGGATATGGACGTTAAGGGCGTTGCTTTCCAGCTCATCGTTGAAGCCGTAGACACTGTCCTTCAGTTGCTCGGTCGACAACACCCGGCCACGGTTATGCAGAAGAGCTTGCAGCAGCGACTGTTCCCGGCGCGACAGGTCCACCGGTTGGCCGGCGAGCATGGTTTCGCGACTGCTTGGGTCGTAGGTCAGGGCGCCATGTTCGATCAGGTTGACGCTGCGTCCCGCCACGCGCCGCAACAGTGTGTGCAGGCGCGCAGCCAGTTCACGCAGGTCGAAAGGCTTGAGCAAGTAGTCGTCGGCGCCGGCCTGCAAACCGTCGACGCGGTCGGTGACCGAGTCGCGGGCCGTCAGTATCAGTACCGGCAGCTCCAGGCCGTTCTGGCGCAACTGCTGCAACAGCTTGAGGCCATCTTCGTCGGGCAAGCCGAGATCGAGCACCATGACATCGAACTCCGCCACCTTGAGCATCGCCCTGGCCTTTGAGGCCGTGGCGACGTGCTCGACGGTCAGGCCCTGGGCGGTCAGGCCTGCGACGATGCCGCTGGCGATGAGCTCATCGTCTTCGCAAACCAGTACGTGCATGGAGAACCTCGTGTAAATAAAGCTGATTAGGCCGTTGACCGATTAAGCCGACATTATGCCGCAAGTCCCCTCGCCACAAGGCCGCCAGGGTTAATCATCGGTTAATCGACGCCGCCCATTGTGCACCCCACTTGCAAAGGAATAAGGCTTTTCCATGCGTCATCTGTTGCTCTTCTTCGCTCTGCTGATGTCGGGCCTGGCCCAGGCCGGGACCAATCCGTTCGATAGCAAACCCGAGTTTCTTCCCGTCGGCAAAGCCTTCGTTTTCACCTCTGAACGCCTCGAATCCGGTGAAACCCAACTGTTCTGGCAGATTGCCGACGGTTATTACCTGTATCAGAAGCGCCTGAAATTCGATGGGTTACCTGCGGATCAGCATCCAGCCCTGCCGGAAGGCGAAGCTCACAGCGACGAATTTTTCGGTGAACAGCAGGTTTATCGCCAAGGCCTTGAGCTGAAGATTCCCGCGGGTGCCACGGGTCAAGTGAAGGTGGGATTCCAGGGCTGCGCCGATGCCGGTTTGTGTTATCCGCCGCAGACTCAGGTCGTGGATCTGGGGGGGAAAGCCGATATCCCTACCAATGAAGCCCCGGATCAAGCCTTGGCCAGCGGCCTGCAACAGCGTGCGCTGGGCTTAAGTCTTTTGGTGTTCTTCGGCCTGGGCCTGTTGCTGGCCTTTACCCCTTGCTCGTTGCCGATGCTGCCGATCCTGGCCGGATTGATCGTCGGCAGCGGCGCTTCGACCAAGCGCGGTTTTGCCCTGGCCGGCAGCTATGTGGTGAGCATGGCGCTGGTGTATGCAGCGATGGGTGTGGTGGCTGCATCCCTGGGGGCGAACCTGCAGGCCTGGTTGCAAAACCCTTGGCTGCTGGGCAGTTTCGCGGCGATTTTCGTGCTGCTGGCATTGCCGATGTTCGGCTTCTTCGAGCTGCAACTGCCGGTGGCTGTGCGTGACCGTCTGGAAAACGTTTCACGCAACCAGCGGGGCGGCAGCTTGGTCGGCGCAGGTGTGCTGGGGGCGCTGTCCGGCCTGTTGGTAGGTCCGTGCATGACCGCACCGTTGGCTGGCGCGCTGCTTTACATCGCGCAAAGCGGCAACGCGTTGCACGGCGGCCTGATTCTTTTCGCCATGGGCATCGGTATCGGCGTGCCATTGCTGCTGTTGGTCACGGTCGGTAATCGTTTCCTGCCCAAACCCGGCGCCTGGATGAACTTGCTCAAGGGCATATTCGGTTTCCTGTTCCTCGCCACCGCCTTGCTGATGTTGCGTCCGGTGCTGGATGAATCCTTGTGGGTCGGCTTGTGTGGCGCGTTACTGTTGGTCGCGGCCTACAGCGCCTGGAAGCAATCGGACGGTTTCGGACGCGTGGCGCATCTGTTCGGTGCCACTTCGCTGTTGCTCGGTGTGTGGGGCAGCCTGTTGATGATCGGCGCGGCGGGCGGCAGTGATGATCTGTTCAAGCCTCTGCAGGTTTTCCGCGCGTCCAACACCGCCATTGCCGCTGTCCCCACCGGCCACGATGCCTTCACTACCATCAAGGATCCGCAAGCGTTGCAGCGGGAACTCGACACCGCACAAGCGCAGGGTCAGTGGGTGTTGCTGGACTACTACGCCGACTGGTGTGTGTCGTGCAAAGTCATGGAAAAACAGGTATTCGGTAAAACCCGTGTGCTCGAAGCCTTGAACGATGTGCGCTTGCTGCGACTGGACGTGACCGCCGACAATGCCGCCAGCCGCGAACTGCTCGCCCGCTATAAGGTGCCGGGGCCTCCGAGCCTGTTGTGGATCGGTACCGACGGCGTCGAGCGCCGCAGCCAGCGCATCACCGGCGAGGTCGATGCCGACACTTTCCTGCAACGCTGGACCACCACCCGAGACGCCCGTTAATGCTGACCTTTACCTTGGGCACCTTTGCCATCGCGCTTAACCACCTGCTGCTGATCAGTGCATTGGCGCTAGCGACGTTCGTCGGTTGGCGGGTGGCCAAGCGCGGTGGCGAGAACCCCGAGTCGGTACTGTTCAGCCTGTTCCTGATAGGCATGCTCGCGGCGCGCATCGGTTTCGTCGCCGTTTACTGGAAGCACTATCGCAATGACTTCTGGCAGATCATCGATCTGCGCGACGGTGGTTTCCTGGCCTGGCCAGGGGTGATCGTACTGGTGCTCGCCACGCTCTACCGAGGCTGGCGTCGACCGGGTCTGCGCCGCCCATTGGGCTTTGGCGTCGCCAGTGGCCTGGCGTTCTGGGTGCTGGCGACCTTTTCGCTGAGCATTTATGAACAAGGCACGCGCCTGCCGGAAATCACCTTGCGCAATGCCGCCGGGGAAACCGTGCAACTGGCCGATTACAAGGGCGGCCCGCTGGTGATCAATCTGTGGGCGACCTGGTGTCCGCCGTGCCGCCGGGAAATGCCGGTGCTGGAGAACGCCCAGCAACAACGTCCGGACCTGACATTCCTGTTCGTCAATCAGGCTGAAAGCATGCAAAGCGTCGCCACGTTCCTGGAAACCCAAGGCCTGAGCCTGTCCAACGTGCTGTTCGACGGTAGTGGCCGCCTGGGTCAGGCCGTCGGTTCCATGGCATTGCCGACTACGCTGTTCTATAGCCCTGACGGTCGTCTGCTGGGCAGCCATTTGGGCGAACTGTCGCAAGCCAGCCTGGCGCGAGCCCTGGAAAACTTCGATTCCGTACCTGCCACCTCCTCAAGGAAACTGCCATGCCCCGCCTCCGCCACCTGCTGACCCTGACCCTGGGTGCCGCCCTGCTGCACCTGCCGTCGGTGCAGGCCGAAGAGCTGCCCGAGGCGATCAAGAAGATCGAAGCCAAGGGCGCGAAGATTGTCGGTCAATTCGACGCCCCCGATGGTTTGCGCGGTTATGCGGCGCAATACCAGAACCGCGGCATCGCGCTGTACCTGACGCCGGACGGCAAGCATGTATTGCTGGGCAATTTGTACGATGCCCAAGGCAACGACCTCAGCAGCGCGCCGTTACAGAAACTGGTGTACGCGCCGATGGCCAAGGAAGTCTGGGGCAAGATGGAAGCGAGCAACTGGATCGGCGATGGCAAGAAGGATGCGCCGCGCATCGTCTACCTGTTCAGCGACCCGAATTGCCCTTACTGCAACGTGTTTTGGGAACAGGCGCGTCCGTGGGTCAAGGCTGGCAAGGTGCAACTGCGCCACATCATGGTCGGCATCATTCGCGAAGACAGCCCCGGCAAATCCGCCGCCCTGCTCGCAGCCAAAGACCCGCAAAAGGCCCTGCAGGATCACGAATCAGCTGGCAAGGCCAGTTCGCTCAAGGCGCTGAAGGAAGTGCCACCGGCGATTCAGGCGAAACTCGCGGCCAACATGCAATTGATGGAAGAGCTGGAGCTGCAAGCCACCCCGGCGATTTTCTACATGGACAGCAAGGGCGAATTGCAACAGCAGCAAGGCGCGCCGTCGCCGGAAAAATTGGCGAAGATTCTGGGGCCGAAATAACTTCGAGGGCCTCTTCGCGGGCAAGCCCGCTCCCACAAGGTTGTGCGTCAGCCACAGAATCCGTCACCCCCACCGGCCCCTGTGGGAGCGGGCTTGCCC
>NZ_JBOIBY010000155.1:0-4428 GCF_050739655.1 Pseudomonas sp.
TTTCGGGTGATGTCGCGGGCTGTTTAGGCTAGAATGCACGGCCTCAAAGCACACCCCTTCCCGAGGCTGTCCCGAAGATGTTGATCCTGCGCGGCGCTCCTGCCCTTTCTGCCTTTCGCCACAGCAAACTCCTTGAGCAACTGAGCCAGAAGGTTCCGGCTGTCAGTGGCCTGTATGCTGAATTCGCTCACTTCGCCGAAGTTACCGGCGTCCTGACCGGCGACGAACAGCAGGTGCTCGCGCGCCTTCTGAAGTACGGTCCAAGCGTTCCGGTCCAGGAGCCGACCGGTCGTCTGTTTCTGGTGCTGCCGCGTTTCGGCACCATCTCGCCATGGTCGAGCAAGGCCAGCGACATCGCTCGCAACTGCGGCCTGACCAAGATCCAGCGCCTGGAACGTGGCATCGCCTTCTACGTGGCCGGCCAGTTCAGCGACGCCGACGCCCAGCTGATCGCCGACGCACTGCACGACCGCATGACCCAGATCGTGCTGGGCAACCTGGAACAGGCTGCCGGCCTGTTCAGCCACGCCGAACCCAAGCCACTGACCGCGATCGACCTGCTCGGTGGCGGCCGCGCTGCGCTGGAAAAAGCCAACACCGAGCTGGGCCTGGCCCTGGCCGAAGACGAGATCGATTACCTGGTCAACGCTTTCGTCGGCTTGAAGCGCAACCCGCACGACATCGAACTGATGATGTTCGCCCAGGCCAACTCCGAGCACTGCCGTCACAAGATCTTCAACGCCAGTTGGGACATCGACGGCGAGAGCCAGGAAAAAAGCCTGTTCGGCATGATCAAGAACACTTACGTGATGCACAGCGAAGGCGTTCTGTCTGCTTATAAGGACAACGCTTCGGTGATCGTCGGCTCCGTGGCCGGTCGTTTCTTCCCGGACCCTGAAACCCGCCAGTACGGCGCGGTGCAGGAGCCAGTGCACATCCTGATGAAAGTCGAAACTCACAACCACCCAACCGCGATTGCACCGTTCCCGGGCGCATCCACCGGTTCCGGTGGCGAGATCCGCGACGAAGGCGCAACCGGTCGCGGCGCCAAGCCGAAAGCCGGCCTGACCGGCTTCACCGTATCCAACCTGCAGATCCCGGGCTTCGAACAGCCTTGGGAAGTGCCGTACGGCAAGCCTGAGCGCATCGTTACCGCACTGGACATCATGATCGAAGGCCCGCTGGGCGGCGCCGCGTTCAACAACGAATTCGGTCGTCCGGCGCTGACCGGCTACTTCCGTACCTTCGAGCAATCGATCACCACCGCGCACGGTGACGAGGTTCGTGGTTACCACAAGCCGATCATGCTGGCTGGCGGTATGGGCAACATTCGTGAAGAGCACGTCCAGAAAGGCGAGATCATTGTTGGCTCCAAGCTGATCGTGCTTGGTGGCCCGGCAATGCTGATCGGCCTGGGCGGCGGCGCGGCTTCCTCCATGGCCACCGGCACCAGCTCGGCTGACCTGGACTTCGCTTCGGTACAGCGCGAAAACCCGGAAATGGAACGTCGCTGCCAGGAAGTCATCGACCGTTGCTGGCAACTGGGCGACAAGAACCCGATCAGCTTCATCCACGACGTGGGTGCCGGTGGTCTGTCCAACGCCTTCCCGGAACTGGTCAACGATGGCGACCGCGGTGGCCGTTTCGAACTGCGCAACATTCCAAACGACGAGCCGGGCATGGCTCCGCACGAAATCTGGTCCAACGAATCCCAGGAACGTTATGTTCTGGCGGTCGGCCCGGCTGACTTCGAACGCTTCAAGGCGATCTGCGAACGCGAGCGTTGCCCGTTCGCCGTGGTCGGCGAAGCCACTGCCGAACCACAGCTGACCGTCACCGACAGCCACTTCGGCAACAGCCCGGTGGACATGCCACTGGAAGTACTGCTGGGCAAGGCGCCGCGCATGCACCGTTCGGTAAAACGCGAAGCCGAGCTGGGCGACGATTTCGATCCGTCGACCCTCGACATCGCTAACTGCGTCGAGCGCGTCCTGCATCACCCGGCCGTGGCCAGCAAGAGCTTCCTGATCACCATCGGCGACCGCACCATCACCGGCCTCGTGGCCCGTGACCAGATGGTTGGCCCGTGGCAGGTTCCGGTGGCTGACGTTGCCGTCACCGCCACCAGCTTCGACGTCTACACCGGTGAAGCCATGGCCATGGGCGAGCGTACTCCGCTGGCTCTGCTGGACGCTCCGGCGTCGGGCCGCATGGCAATCGGTGAAACGCTGACCAACCTCGCGGCCTCGCGCATCGGCAAGATCTCCGACATCAAGTTGTCGGCGAACTGGATGTCCGCTGCCGGTCACCCGGGCGAAGACGCGCGTCTGTACGACACCGTGAAAGCGGTCGGCATGGAGCTGTGCCCAGAGCTGGGCATCACCATTCCGGTAGGCAAGGACTCGATGTCCATGGCCACCCGCTGGAACGACGAAGGCGTGGACAAGTCCGTGACTTCGCCGATGTCTCTGATCGTGACCGGTTTCGCGCCAGTGACTGACATCCGTCAGACCCTGACCCCGCAGCTGCGCATGGATAAAGGCACCACCGACCTGATCCTGATCGACCTGGGCCGTGGCCAGAACCGCATGGGTGCTTCGATCCTCGCCCAGGTTCACGGCAAACTCGGCAGCCAGGCTCCGGACGTCGACGACGCTGAAGACCTGAAGGCCTTCTTCGCCGTCATCCAGGGCCTCAACGCCGACGGTCACTTGCTGGCTTACCACGACCGTTCCGACGGTGGTCTGCTGACCAGCGCCGTGGAAATGGCCTTCGCCGGTCACTGCGGCCTGAGCCTGAACCTCGACAGCCTGGCGGAAACGTCGGCTGACATTGCCGCGATCCTGTTCAACGAAGAACTGGGCGCCGTGATTCAGGTTCGCCAGGACGCGACGCCGGACATCCTCGCTCAGTTCAGCGCTGCCGGCCTGGATGACTGCGTGTCGGTCATCGGTCAGCCGATCAACAACGGCGAGATCAGCATCACCTTCAACGGCGAAACCGTGTTCGAAGGCCAGCGTCGTCTGCTGCAGCGCCAGTGGGCCGAGACCAGCTACCAGATCCAGCGTCTGCGTGACAACGCCAACTGCGCCGATCAGGAATTCGACGTGCTGCTGGAAGAAGACAACCCGGGCCTGAGCGTCAAACTCAGCTACGACGTGAACCAGGACGTCGCCGCGCCTTACATCAAGAAAGGCATTCGCCCTCAGGTTGCCGTACTGCGCGAGCAGGGCGTCAACGGTCAGGTGGAAATGGCGGCTGCGTTCGACCGCGCCGGTTTCAACGCGATCGACGTGCACATGAGCGACATCCTGGCCGGCCGTGTCGACCTGAACGACTTCAAGGGCATGGTCGCCTGCGGCGGTTTCTCCTACGGTGACGTACTGGGTGCCGGTGAAGGTTGGGCCAAGTCGGCGCTGTTCAACAGCCGCGCCCGCGATGCGTTCCAGGGCTTCTTTGAGCGTAACGACAGCTTCACCCTGGGTGTGTGCAACGGTTGCCAGATGATGTCCAACCTGCACGAGCTGATTCCGGGCAGCGAGTTCTGGCCGCACTTCGTGCGTAACCGTTCCGAGCAGTTCGAAGCCCGTGTGGCCATGGTGCAGATCCAGGAGTCAAACTCGATCTTCCTGCAAGGCATGGCCGGTTCGCGTATGCCAATCGCCATCGCTCACGGTGAAGGCCATGCCGAGTTCGCCAGCGAAGAGGCGTTGCTGGAAGCCGATCTGTCCGGTTGCGTGGCGATGCGTTTTGTCGACAACCACGGCAAGGTCACCGAAAGCTATCCGGCCAACCCGAACGGTTCGCCGCGCGGGATCACCGGTTTGACCAGTCGCGACGGTCGCGTGACCATCATGATGCCGCACCCGGAGCGTGTATTCCGCGCTGTGCAGAACTCGTGGCGTTCGGACGACTGGAACGAAGACGCTCCTTGGATGCGCATGTTCCGTAATGCTCGCGTGTGGGTGAACTAAGCGCTGTGTACAAGCTCAGCTTTTTTGTTCCCGACAGCCACGTCGAGTTGGTCAAAAGTGCCGTATTCACCGCCGGTGGTGGACGAATCGGCGACTATGACCACTGCGCGTGGCAGGTGCTGGGCCTGGGCCAGTTTCGACCATTGGACGGCAGTCAGCCGTTCATTGGTGAAGCGGGGCAGGTTGAGCAGGTCGAAGAATGGAAGGTCGAGCTTGTCGTGGCCGATGAGTTGATTCGCTCGGTGGTGGCGGCTCTGAAACAGAGCCATCCCTACGAGACGCCGGCTTATGAGGTATGGCGATTGGAGGATTTCTGATTTTCCACGCTGAAATAAAAAACCCGCTGAAAGTGATTTCAGCGGGTTTTTTGTTGCCTCGAATTTGATCGCGACTTGTGGAGCTGCCGCAGGCTGCGATCTTTTGATCTGGCTTTTAAAATCAAGATCAAAAGATC
>NZ_JBOIBY010000156.1:0-8480 GCF_050739655.1 Pseudomonas sp.
GGCAAGCCTCGCTCCCACAGGTACTGCGCAATCCCTGTGGGAGCGGGCTTGCCCGCGATGGCGTCGGCCCTGTCACAACAGGTCAAAGCGACCGCGCAATAATCTCCTTCATGATTTCATTGGTCCCGGCATAAATCCGCTGCACCCGGGCATCCGCCCACGCCCGCGCAATCGGGTATTCCCACATGAAGCCGTATCCGCCATGCAACTGCACGCATTCGTCGAGCACCTTGCATTGCAGGTCCGTGCCCCAGTACTTGGCCATTGCCGCCGTGGGTACGTCGAGCTTGCCTTGCAGGTGCAGTTCCAGGCAGCGGTCGACGAAAACCCGGCCGATCTGGATCTCGGTCGCCATCTCCGCCAGCTTGAAACGGGTGTTCTGGAAGTCGGCAATCGACTTGCCAAAAGCCTTGCGTTCGCGGGTGTACTCCAGCGTCCATTGCAGCGCCGCTTCGGCCGAAGCCAGGCCACCGATTGCCACGGTGAGGCGCTCCTGCGGCAGCTCCTGCATGAGGTAAGCGAAGCCCATCCCCGCCTGCCCCAGCAGGTTTTCCTTAGGCACCCGAACGTCCTGGAAAAACAGTTCGGACGTGTCCTGGGCTTTCATGCCGACTTTCTCCAGGCGCTTGCCCTTGTCGAAGCCCGGCGTATTGGCTTCCACCAGAAACAGACTGGTGCCCTTCGCGCCGGCCTTCGGGTCAGTCTTGGCAACAACGATCACCAGATCAGCAAGATAGCCGTTGGTGATAAAGGTCTTCGAGCCGTTGATCACGTACTCGTCACCGTCCAGCACCGCTGTAGTTTTAACCCCTTGCAGGTCGGAACCGGCGCCTGGCTCGGTCATGGCGATGGCAGTGACCATCTCCCCGGAGACCAGTTTTGGCAGGTACTTTTGCTTCAGCGCCTCACTGCCGTAGTGCAGGATGTAAGGCGCAACGATGTCCGAATGCAGGGAGAAACCGATCCCGGTGAGCCCCAGGCGCCCCACTTCCTCAATCACCACCGCGCTGTATAGAAAGTCCGCCCCCAAACCGCCGTACTCCTCGGGCAGATGCGAGCACAACATCCCCGCCTCCCCAGCCTTGTTCCAGAGCTGGCGATCGATATAGCCCTGTTTTTCCCATTGCCCATGGAACGGCACCGCCTCTTTTTCCAGGAAAGTTCGCACGCTGTCGCGAAAAAGTTCGTGCTCTGAACTGAACAAGGCTCTAGGGATCATGCGGCACCTTTTCTTTGTTTTTAGAGGGTATAGACCTTCAGAGACTAAGCCCCGTACCCGATACAGGACACTGGACACATCCGACAAAAAATAAGACGATCCAGCCGTCTGGTGACCACTTTCCCCTATAAGAATAAAGTTGAATTATGTCTAACCAAGCCTCCACGCCCCTGCGGCGCGTCAGCATCCTGGCCATTGACCGGGTTTTCGCTTCCACCCTCATGCAAGCCAAGGATTTCTTCCATCTCGCCAGCCTGCGATACGGCAAACAATTGGGCCACGGCCTGACACCGGCGTTCGAAACCCGCCTGGTCAGCCCCGACGGCCAATCGGTCAACACGTTCAGCGATGTGAAGATTCCGGTGGACGGCGGACTGGAAAACGCCGACATCATTGTCCTTCCCGCCTTCTGGGACGACTTCGACTCGATGTGCAAACGCTATCCCCAGGTCCTGCCCTGGCTGCGCCAGCAACATGCGCGCGGCGCAGTGTTGTGCGGCGAAGCCACCGGCGTGTTCTGGCTCGCCGAGGCCGGATTGCTCAATGGCAAGGAGGCGACCACTTACTGGCGCTTCTTCAATGCCTTTGCCGAGCGCTTCCCACAGGTTCAGCTCAACCAAGACAAACACCTGACTGACGCCGATAACCTGTTCTGCGCTGGCGGCACCACCTCGGCTTGCGACCTGTACATTTACCTGATCGAGCGCTTCTGCGGCGCCAACGTATCCCAGGCTGTCGCCCGCGACATTCTGTATGAAGTGCAGCGCAGCTATTCGCCAGGGCGCATCGGTTTCGGCGGCCAGAAGCTGCACCAGGATGTGATCATCCTGCAGATCCAGCATTGGCTCGAAGAGCATTTCGCCGACAAATTCCGCTTCGAAGACGTCGCCCGCGAACACGGCATGAGCATTCGCAACTTCATGCGTCGCTTCCAGACTGCTACCGGCGACAAACCGCTGCACTACCTGCAACGCCTGCGCATCGAAACCGCCAAGGGCTTGCTGTCCGCCAGCCGCAAAAGCATCAAGACCATCAGCTACGAAGTCGGCTACGACGACGCGAGCTTCTTCGCGCGCCTGTTCCGCCAACACACGGAGCTGTCGCCGAACCAGTATCGGCAGCAGTTTCAGCAAGCGGCGTAAACCCATTGTAGGAGCGAGGCTTGCTCGCGAAAAACCTTAACGATGACGCGAGCATCCTGAATGGTCGCGGCGCCTATAGGTTTTTCGCGAGCAAGCTCGCTCCTACATTAGGTTTCTGGGCGCCCAAACAATTTGGCTCGCATCTTCGGAAACAGGCTACAGCCTTAACGGAAGTGACTGACTGACACCCACCTGCGACTTCGCCTTTTATTGGCACGCCACTGACACAGCGTGAACAACAATAAAAAGAGGTCATCAGGAATGAGCGCGCCAACAAGCCCTGTCCGTGTAGCCGTCGTGCAATTCGACCCGCAAGTCGGCATCCAGAATCGAAAAGACAACCTGCGCCGTAGCCTGCAATTGGCACAAGAGGCGGTAAGCGGCGGCGCGAATCTCATCGTGTTGCCCGAGCTTTGCAGTACTGGCTACTTTTTTGCCAACCGGCAGGACGCCTTCGCCCATGCCGAAGCAATTCCCGGGGGGCCAAGTGTGCAACTCTGGAGCGACTTCGCCCGCAAGCACAAGATTTACCTCGTAGCCGGTTTGGCTGAACTGGACGGGATGCGGCTGTTCAATACCGGCGTATTGCTGGGGCCGGACGGCTTTATCGGCAAGTACCGCAAAGCCCACTTATGGAACCTGGAAAAGCTCTGGTTCACACCCGGTGACCTTGGCTTCCCCGTGTTCGACACACCCATCGGCCGCATAGGGCTGCTTATCTGCTGGGATATCTGGTTCCCGGAAGTGCCGCGAATCCTCAGCCAACAAGGTGCCGACATCATTTGCAGCCTGAACAACTGGGTGTGGACGCCACCACCGCTGTTCGACGATGCCGGCAAGTGCATGGCGTCTTACCTGACGATGACGGCGGCTCACGTCAACAATGTGTTTATCGCCGCCGCCAGCCGAATCGGCGAGGAACGAGGCGCGCGTTACCTGGGCTGCTCACTGATTGCCGGCACCAATGGCTGGCCGATTGGCGCCGTGGCATCGGCAGACCAGCAGCAAATCCTGTTTGCCGATATCGACCTGACCAGCTCTCGCAGCGCGCCGATCTGGAACGATCTGAACGACCTGCACCGTGATCGTCGAGCCGATCTTTACGATCAGATGCTCGGCTATACCCACCACCCTCGCCTCCCGCGCTGAAGGAGGCATGAGCGATGAAAATCTCGACCGCAAAAAATCAACGGATCAGCCCTGCTGACAAGGCCGTTGTCGTGCTGATGATCGGCGCGGCAATACTGATTATCTGGCTGTCGCTGAGCAACCGTTCTACCTGGGCATCGCATTGGCCCAGTTACAGTGACATGGTTTCGGCTCTCCCCGAACCCGGTGCCTGGCTGCGCTGGGTACTGGGCGATATCAGCGAAGTGGCGTTCTACAAACACGAGTTCGCCTCGATCGGTTTGCTGGCCGGCGCCTACCTCGGCTACTGGGCAAATCGGACAGGGAAATCCTGGCAAGGCTTTGCCAT
The DNA here is from genome assembly GCF_050739655.1 of Pseudomonas sp. Classification (GTDB taxonomy): domain Bacteria; phylum Pseudomonadota; class Gammaproteobacteria; order Pseudomonadales; family Pseudomonadaceae; genus Aquipseudomonas. The sequence goes on from NZ_JBOIBY010000156.1 coordinate 3,839, forward strand.
TTGCTATGGCACGGGCCTCTGGCCGTGGCTGGTCACCAGCTCTCTGCTGGGGTTGCTTCTGGGTAATCTGCTGTGGGGCTGGACGGTGAGCGCCATGGACTGGCAACCCACGTTCGTCGCGTTTGTTTCGTTGCCGGCGGCGATGGTGCTGATGTTTGGCGGTGGCTGGAAGGTCACGATCAATGGCGCAATCATGGGGGCGGTCCTCGTTACACCGATGTCCCTGCTGATCGTCAACTATGTGTGTAACCCGCTAGTCTTGCCTGCGGTGATCGGCAATGTGCTGGGCATGGCCAGTGCCAGCGTGATGGCGTTTTTGATCTGCCGCTACTGGCCGAATCTGGTCAGTTCAAGGAAGCCCGAGCCCCCAACCACCAAGACAGCACCTACCGCCACAAAGACAACCGACTATGGCGTCATCTGGACGCTGCGCCGGATATTGGCGGACTTCTCCGAGGCGCCGTTTTTCGGCAATGAACTGGCCAGCCTGGGCTTGCTGCTGGGTGCGTTGCTGGCTTACTGGCTCAATCCCCTGAGTCCGGCGTACGGTTCCGGCCTCCTGTTGCACATCATCGCTGCCCAGGCGCTGACCTCTGCGATCGGCGTACTGATCTGGCGCCGCCAATGGATGTTGCGCGGCTGGTATCCCACTTACATCCCACTGGTCTCAGTGGTGCCGGCAACGCTTCTGGCCTATGGGGCCAGTTGGCAAATCATGGTTTCGAGCGCGCTGCTGGGGGCACTGTTGGCACCTCCGCTGGCCTGTGCGATTGCCACGCGATTACCGACCTACATGCACGCCTACATTGCCAATGTTCTATCGATGGCCATCAGCACTCTGCTGATCGTGCCGCTGGTCGGCTTCCTTTTCGCGGAATAAGAAAAATCTTTCACTCGGCTGTATCCGGGCTCGAAAACGGATGCAGCCACTTTTCATCACAAACAAGCGAGGTATGAAATGGAGTTGCCCAAACTGGCCATTGCGGCGCTAGGCGGCACAGTGAGCATGCAAACCAGCAATCCCGGTGAAGGCGTGGTCCCGATGGTCAGCGGCGAAACCTTACTGGCTTCCATTCCACAGCTGACGACGCTGGCCAGGGTATCGGTTGAGACCCTGGGCCTGCTGCCCAGTGCTTCACTGGATTTCGAGTTTTTGCTCAGCGTTTTGTCCTGGGCGAAGTTTCAGGTCAAGCAAGGTGCGGTGGGCGTCGTGATTACCCAAGGTACTGACACTCTCGAAGAGGCCGCGCTGTTTTTCGATTACCTGTGGCCTCACGACGCTCCCCTGGTATTGACCGGAGCGATGCGTTCAGCCGCTCAGCCTGGCGCAGACGGGCCGGCGAACCTGCTGGATGCCTGTCGCGTCGCGCTGGCAGAGAGCAGCCGCCAGCGTGGAGTTCAGGTGGTGATGAACGGGCAGATTCACCACGCGCGCAGCGTGCGAAAAACCGATTCGCTGGCCTTGCAGGCGTTCTCCTCCCCCACCATGGGGCCGGCTGGCTTGTTGCTGGAGGATCGTGTTTGCTACCTGCGTCCGCCAGAGTCGCGCACGGTGCTGCCTTTACCGCAACAAACCACGCAAAAAGTGGCGATGCTTGAAGCCTCACTGTCCGCCGACACTCTCCTTCTGGAAAACATCCTCGACCTTGGCTATGACGGATTGGTGATTGCCGGCTTTGGTGCCGGTCATGTTTCAGAGAAATGGGCGGCGAAGATCGAATCCATCGCCGAGAAAATCCCTGTGATCATTGCGACCCGTACCGGGTCCGGCTCAACCGCGCGGGCTTCTTACGGGTTCATGGGCGGTGAGATGGATTTGATTCACAAGGGAGTGTCGATGGCGGGGTTTCTGTGTCCGCGCAAGGCCAGGATTTTGCTGTGGTTGCTGATTGGGTGTCAGCAGCTGGATGAACTGGGGCAGTACCTGACTGACGGCACCACCCTGTAGAAGCGAGCTTGCTCGCGAAGGTGTGTCAGTCGGCGCCGATGTGGCTGACACGCCTTCGCGAGCAAGCTCGCTCCTACAGGGGCGATGTGTTTACGGCTTATGCGCCCGCGCCAGGAACTCGTGGGACTGCATTTCCAGCAACCGGCTGAGGGTACGCTGGAACTCGAACGTCAGGCGGCCGCCGGTGTAGAGGTCTTTCAATTCCACTTCGGCAGAAATGATCAGCTTCACGTTACGGTCGTAGAACTCGTCGACCATGTTGATGAAGCGTCGGGCGATGTCGTCGGTACTGACGCTCATCTGCTCGACATCGCTCAGCAGCACGGCGTGGAAGATCTTGCCCAGCTCGATGTAGTCGTTCTGGCTGCGCGGGCCATCGCACAGTTCGCGGAAGTCGAACCAGGCCACGTCGTCACAGGTACGCAAGGCACGGATTTCGCGGTTTTCGATCATCAGCACGTCGTTCTCGACCGCTGCCGTGCATTCCGGCGTCAGCGCACGGAAGCTCTTGCGCAGGCTTTCGTGGGCGGCTTCGTCGAGCGGGAAGTGGAACAGTTCTGCCTGTTCAAGGTGACGCAGACGATAATCGACGCCGCTGTCGACGTTGACGATGTCGGTGTGCAGCTTGATCAGCGCGATGGCTGGCAGGAAACGCGCACGCTGCAGACCATCCTTGTACAGACCGTCCGGCACGATGTTCGAGGTCGCGACCAGGGTCACGCCATTCTTGAACAGTTCTTCCATCAGGGTGCCAAGGATCATGGCGTCGGTGATGTCGGAAACGAAGAACTCATCGAAACAGATCACCCGGGTCTCGGCGGCGAAACGCTTGGCGATGATGGTCAGCGGGTTCTTCTCGCCACCCAGGGTTTTCATTTCTTCGTGCACGCGCTTCATGAAGCGGTGGAAGTGCATACGGGTCTTTTCCTTGAACGGCAGCGCCTCAAAAAAGGTATCGACCAGATAAGTCTTGCCGCGACCTACGCCGCCCCAGAAGTACAGGCCCTTGACCGGCGCCTGATCCTTCTTGCCAAACAGTTTGCCCAGCAGGCCCGGTTTGTTCTGCTCGGCCGCGACAAGGTCGTCGTACAGGCGCTGCAAATGACGCACAGCCGTTTCCTGGGCAGCGTCATGGAAGAACTCCGGGCGTTTCAGATCAGCTTGATATCGTTCTAGGGGCGTCATAATTCGTTAGCAAGGCAACAAAAACGGGCCGTCACTTTAGCGATGGCCCGTGGGAATGGCAATCAGCCCTTGGTCGGGCCGAGCCGTTGTTTATTCCTGAATTGGCGTCAGAGCAATGCGCAGGGCATCGATCGCACCATCGCGCGCGGCGCTGTCGGCGAAAGCCGGGCTATCGGCAACGCACTCACCTTCCAGCCAGACGCTGAAGCTCAGGTCTTCGCTGCGCACGTCCAGAGGCTGACCCGATTGCAGTTGCTTGGTCACTTGACCGGCGGTTTTACCGTCGGCGAAGTTGCGCGACAGCAGCAGTTGCTCGCCATCAGCCGCCAGCAGACGGAAGCGGAAACTGCCGTCGTCTTCGCGGAAGCTGACAAAACGCGCGGCTTTCGCCGCCTTCTTCTTGGTGGTCGCCGCCACTTGTGTCTGAGCGACGAAGGAGCGCAAGCCCACCGCTTCACGCAGTTCGTTGAGGAAAGGCGTTGCCACCGCACGGGCCTTTTTTGCACCGTGTTGCAGGATGTCTTCCAGATCCGCCGGGCGTTCGATCAGTTGGTTGTAACGCTCGCGGGACTCGCCCAGCTCGCTGTCCAACAACTGGAACAGGCGATTCTTCGCTTCGCCCCAACCTAGACCCTGCAGCAGCTCGCTGCGGAACTCGTCGGCTTGCGCCGCAGTTGCGAAGGCCTGGAACAGGGTGAACAGGTGCGAATTGTCCGGGTCTTTCGCTTCGCCCGGGGCACGGGAATCGGTGACGATCCGCGAAATCGCGTCCTTCATTTCTTTGGCGCTGCTGAACAGCGGAATGGTGTTGTCGTAGCTTTTCGACATCTTGCGACCGTCGAGGCCTGGCAACGTAGCCACGCTTTCCTCGATCAGCGCTTCAGGCATGGTGAAGAACTCCTTGCCCTGGCCGAACAGATGGTTGAAGCGCTGGCCGATATCGCGAGCCATTTCCACGTGCTGGATCTGGTCACGACCGACCGGCACCTTGTGGGCATTGAACATCAGGATGTCCGCGGCCATCAGCACCGGGTAGCTGTACAGCCCCATGGTGATACCGGCATCCGGGTCTTCACCGGTCTCGACGTTCTTGTCCACCGAGGCTTTGTAGGCGTGGGCGCGATTGAGCAGGCCCTTGGCGGCGACGCAGGTCAGCAGCCAGGTCAGCTCGGGGATTTCCGGGATGTCGGACTGACGGTAGAACGTCACGCGATCCACATCCAGGCCCCCGGCCAGCCAGGTCGCGGCGATTTCCAGACGCGAGCGCTGGATGCGCAGCGGGTCATCGCATTTGATCAGGGCGTGATAGTCGGCCAGGAAATAGAACGAATCGGCATTGCTGTCACGGCTGGCGACGATCGCCGGGCGGATGGCGCCAGCGTAGTTGCCCAAGTGCGGCGTGCCGGTGGTGGTGATGCCGGTGAGGATACGGGTACGAGTCGTCATGGGTAATCGCTTGTCAGACTGCAATCAATTCGAGAGACGCGGCAGGATCAGATCCTTGAGATC
>NZ_JBOIBY010000157.1:0-10663 GCF_050739655.1 Pseudomonas sp.
CATATGATTTGTGTACGACACAAACCTTGTGGGAGCGGGCTTGCCCGCGATTGCGGTGGGTCAGTCACATAGAGTCTTCCCTGCTGACGGATGCCTTGCATCACCGGCATTCTGCCCTGCGGGACTTACTGTGGTAGGCTTTGCCGGTTTGCACGATGGGCGTTTATGACCCGGTGTTTCGGCACGGGCGTTCTGTACGTCCCATTTGTCCGCCTTCAGGAGTTCTCATGCGTCTGACCCAGATCTTCGCCGCCGCAGCCATTGCGTTGGTCAGCACCTTTGCCGTCGCCGATGATGCGGCCGACAAAGCCATCCGTAAAAGCCTGGAAAACCTCCAGCTCGAAGTGCCGGTAGAAACCATCACCGCCAGCCCATTGCCAGGCTTGTATGAAGTCAAGCTCAAGGGCAGTCGCGTACTGTATGCCAGTGCCGATGGCCAGTATGTCGTGCAGGGCTACATGTTCCAGCTCAAGGACGGCAAACCGGTCAATCTGACGGAGAAAACCGAACGCCTGGGCATCTCCAAGCTGATCAATGACATTCCGGTTGCTGAAACCGTGGTTTACCCAGCCGTTGGCGAAACCAAGGCGCACATCACCGTATTCACCGACACTACGTGCCCGTACTGCCACAAATTGCACGCCGAAATCCCGGAACTGAACAAGCGCGGCATCGAAGTGCGTTATGTGGCCTTCCCCCGCCAGGGCCTGGGCTCGCCGGGTGATGAGCAACTGCAAGCGGTGTGGTGCTCGAAAGACAAGAAGGCGGCCATGGATAAAATGGTCGACGGCAAGGAAATCAAGGCCGCCAAGTGCGATAACCCGGTCTCCAAGCAGTTCGCCCTGGGTCAGTCGATTGGCGTGAACGGTACACCGGCCATCGTTTTGGCCGATGGTCAGGTCATTCCGGGCTACCAGCCTGCGCCACAAGTCGCCAAACTGGCGCTGGGCGCGAAGTAAATTCGCATCGTCAAGGGCAGCCATTGACGATCATGGTCCGGTAGCGTCATCGCCGGGCCATCAATAGAGAGTCGCAAGCATGCGGCTGTTTTCACGGCCGGCCTTGAGTCGGCCGTTTTATGGGGAGTTCACAGTGAAACCGGTCAAAGTAGGCATCTGTGGGTTAGGGACCGTCGGTGGCGGTACCTTCAACGTACTTCAGCGCAACGCCGAGGAAATTGCTCGTCGTGCCGGGCGTGGGATCGAAGTGGCGCAGATCGCCATTCGCACGCCAAAGCCTCAGTTCCAAACGACCGGTATTGCGATTACCACCGATGTCTTCGAAGTGGCCACGAACCCTGAGATCGACATCGTTATAGAGCTGATGGGCGGCTACACCGTTGCCCGCGAGCTGGTACTCAAGGCCATCGAGAATGGCAAGCATGTGGTCACCGCGAACAAGGCGCTTATCGCCGTTCACGGCAATGAAATTTTCGCCAAGGCTCGCGAGAAGGGCGTGATCGTTGCGTTCGAAGCGGCCGTGGCTGGTGGTATTCCGGTCATCAAGGCGATCCGTGAGGGTCTGTCCGCCAACCGTATCAACTGGGTTGCGGGCATCATCAATGGCACCGGCAACTTCATCCTTACCGAAATGCGCGAGAAGGGTCGCACCTTCGAAGACGTGTTGGTCGAAGCCCAGGCACTGGGTTACGCCGAAGCCGATCCAACCTTCGACGTCGAAGGCATCGACGCAGCGCACAAGCTGACGATCCTGGCGTCCATCGCGTTCGGTATCCCGCTGCAATTCGACAAAGCCTACACCGAAGGCATCACCAAGCTGACCACCGCTGACGTGAACTACGCCGAAGCGCTGGGCTATCGCATCAAGCACCTGGGCGTAGCGCGCAGCACGGCTTCCGGCATTGAGCTGCGTGTGCACCCGACGCTGATCCCGGCTGATCGCCTGATCGCCAACGTCAATGGCGTGATGAATGCGGTGATGGTCAACGGCGATGCCGCCGGTTCGACCCTGTTCTACGGTGCCGGCGCCGGCATGGAGCCGACTGCTTCGTCGGTGATCGCCGACCTGGTGGACGTGGTTCGCGCCATGACCTCCGACCCGGAAAACCGTGTTCCGCACCTGGCCTTCCAGCCGGATTCGTTGTCGGCCCATCCGATCCTGCCGATCGAAGCCTGCGAAAGCTCCTACTACCTGCGTATTCAGGCCAAGGATCATCCGGGCGTGCTGGCCCAGGTGGCGAGCATCCTGTCCGAACGTGGCATCAACATCGAATCGATCATGCAAAAGGAAGTGGAAGAGCATGACGGCCTGGTGCCGATGATCCTGCTGACCCACCGCGTGCTGGAGCAGCGTATGAACGATGCCATCCAGGCACTGGAAGCGCTTCAGGGCGTGGTTGGACCGGTAGTCCGGATTCGCGTCGAACATTTGAATTAATACAGCAGCTGCAAGCTGCAAGCTTCAAGCTGCAAGTAAAAGCAGAACCGCTTTTCACTTGTAGCTTGCCGCTGACAGCTTGAAGCTCAAACCGAAGGTTTGCCCCTATGCGCTACATCAGTACCCGCGGCCAGGCACCGGCCCTGAATTTCGAAGACGTCCTGCTGGCTGGCCTTGCCACCGACGGCGGTTTGTACGTTCCGGAAAACCTGCCACGTTTCACCCAGGAAGAAATCGCTTCCTGGGCCGGCCTGCCGTATCACGAGCTGGCTTTCCGCGTCATGCGTCCGTTCGTTACCGGCAGCATCCCTGACGCCGATTTCAAAAAGATCCTTGAAGAAACCTACGGTGTGTTTGCCCACAGTGCCGTTGCGCCGCTGCGTCAGCTGAACGGCAACGAATGGGTGCTGGAGCTGTTTCACGGCCCGACCCTGGCGTTCAAGGATTTTGCTCTGCAGCTGCTTGGTCGCCTGCTCGACTACGTGCTGGAAAAGCGCGGCGAACGCGTGGTGATCGTGGGTGCTACTTCCGGTGATACCGGTTCGGCCGCCATCGAAGGCTGCAAGCACTGCGAAAACGTCGACATCTTCATCCTGCACCCGCACAACCGCGTGTCCGAAGTGCAGCGTCGGCAGATGACCACCATTTTCGGTGAGAACATCCACAACATCGCCATCGAAGGCAACTTCGATGACTGCCAGGAAATGGTCAAGGCGAGCTTCGCCGACCAGGGCTTCCTCAAGGGCACTCGCCTGGTGGCTGTGAACTCGATCAACTGGGCGCGGATCATGGCCCAGATCGTGTACTACTTCCATGCGGCCCTGCAGTTGGGTGGCCCGGCGCGTTCGGTGTCGTTCTCGGTGCCGACCGGCAACTTCGGCGACATCTTCGCCGGTTACCTGGCCCGCAACATGGGCCTGCCGATCAACCAGTTGATCGTCGCCACCAACCGCAACGACATCCTGCACCGCTTCATGAGCGGCAATCAGTACGTCAAGGAAACCCTGCACGCGACGCTGTCGCCGTCCATGGACATCATGGTGTCGTCGAACTTCGAGCGTCTGCTGTTCGACCTCCATGGTCGCAACGGCGCGGCGATCGCCGGCCTGATGGACAGCTTCAAGCAGGGCGGGGGTTTCAGCGTCGAGCAAGAGCGCTGGACCGAAGCCCGTAAACTGTTCGACTCTTTGGCTGTGGATGACGCACAAACCTGCGAAACCATCGCTGAGGTCTACGAACAGACCGGCGAAGTGCTGGATCCGCACACCGCCATCGGCGTCAAGGCAGCACGCGAATGCCGCCGCAGCCTGGATATCCCGATGGTGATCCTGGGTACGGCGCATCCGGTCAAGTTCCCGGATGCGGTGGAAAAAGCCGGCGTAGGAAAAACGCTCGAACTGCCTGCACATCTTTCTGATTTGTTTGAGCGAGATGAGCGTTGCACCGTATTGCCGAATGACCTCAAAGCCGTGCAGACCTTTGTCAGCCAGCATGGCAACCGCGGCAAGCCGTTGTAATCGGCAAATACTGTCACACATTGAAGCCCGTCTCCTGACGGGCTTTTTTGTTTTTGCATGCCACACTGGCCGGCAAATCGCCCATAGAGGACAGGCGAGCCGAATACAAGGATGTGGCAATGGAGTATTTCGCAGGGTTAAAGCCGGCTGTGAGTTGGGTAATTTTAGTTGCGTTGCTGGGCCTTTCGCAGTGGACCGAAGCGGCACAGTTGGTGGCTTACAAGGCTGATGCGGTGGCCTCCGCTGCGGAGATCTCGCTTGATGTGCAGGAGCAAAAATGGCTGGCTGAGCATCCACGAGTCGTTGTCGCATCGACGCAGTACCCGTTGTATCTGTTCAAGGACGAGCACGGTCAATGGAGTGGTTTTCATAAGGATGTGCTGGAGCGTATCAGCGCCATGACGGGCCTGCAGTTCGTGTATGACGAGACATTTTCTACCGAACAATTGCTCAGTCGTCTGGAAAGTGGTGCTGCTGATATGAGCACGATGCTGTCGATGAACGAAGAGCGCAGGGTGTTACTCAATTTCAGTCATGCCTTCGGCGGTGCTGGCTGGGTGTTCATCGGCCACGCTGAAGCGCCTGCGGTGCAATCGCTGGAGCAGCTGGCGAAAAGGGTGTTGGTGCTGCCGAATCGGCATGCGCTGGAGGCCGCGATTCGCCGCGACTATCCGTCCATCGCGTTGCGCTCGGTCAAAACCCATGCAGAAGCTCGGGCACTGGTTGAAAGCGGTGAAGCGTACGCGACTATCGACAATGAAGTCGGGGCCCGACTCTATCCTGCGGGGCGACTCAAAGTCGGTAATGCACTGGAAGGTAAATGGGACGCTGATTACCTGGCTATTCGCAAAGGGCAGCCTGAGTTGTTGAGTATCCTCAATAAGGCATTGGAGGCTTTTCCACCCGCCGAGCTTCGCGCTATGCGCCAGCAATGGTTCGATGCAGTTACGGCCGAAAATACCCCCTCAACCTGGGAGGGAGCCGTCAGGCAGGGTTGCTGGGGGATGTTGATTGTCGGCGTGTTCGCGCTGCTTTCCGTGATCTGGAATCGTCGACTCGCCACTGTGCTGGAGCAACGTCAGGATGCAGTGATCAGCCTTCGCGATCAATTGATCTTCCAGCACACGTTGATGGATGCCATGCCTGACCCGATGTTCGTTCGCGATCAGCATGGGCGTTTAATCATGTGCAACAAAAGCTATGAGGAAAGCCTTTGCACTCGCTTCGATCAAATGCAGGGACGACAGCTGATCGAACTCGATGTTTTTCCCAAAGAGACTGCCGAGCAGTTGCATGCGGAGTTCATGGTTCAACTGGATACCCGCAAGCCACGCTTCAGCGAGCGGCGATTGAAGTTCAAAGGTGGCCTCAGGGACGTCTACCAGTGGACCGTGCCGTTCTACGGTGCAGACGGCAAGTTGCGAGGTTTGTTGGGCGGCTGGATCGACATCGCGCATCGCACCGGACGAACGTGAGTTCTTTGTTTTTTCCCTGTCATCTTTGCGGTGCATGCTCATTCGACTCGAGGCGCGGAAAGTCCCGCACTCGATCTCCAGAACTTTCTTCTCGGGCCGACGGTCATTTGTTGTAGACGCGCCCCAGGCACTTTGTTTTCGGACTATTGAGTGGTGATCGAGATGGAAAGTATCAGTCTCTTGCTCGGTGAGGCTCTGAGCCCGTACCAGGTGACATTGACCCCGTCAGGCATTCACGGTGAGTGCCGGGTGACATTAAAGAACGCGACCGGTGCTGTCGTGGTCGATCGGCAGTTCAACCAGGCACAGTTGAGTGACAAGCGCTTGTTGACGGATGTGGTCGACGGCTTGCACCGCGATGTGCTGATTGCAGAAGGGCGTCTGGAGCCCTGTGTGATCGCGGCGTTGCGCAATGCCGCTCAGGACAAGCTGCTGGCCAGCCGAAATTGAATTGTCTTTTGTGGGAACCTTCCTGCACCAAGGTCAGTCAGACCTTGTAACAACAGGATCAAGCATTGTGCTCCGGTGCTTGTATCTTGTTGCTACGGGTCTTTGCATAGACCACGTTTAACCCCGAGTCGTCTCCCCACTTCTCGGGGTTTCTTTTTGCCCGTGATTTTTCAGTGCCCGGCCTGTTGCTCGAAAAAAGCCCTGGAGGCTTCCAGGTACTCGCCGCGACTTTCCGGATCGAGCCAGGCCGCGTAAGCCTCGCTTAGCTCATCGCGAGGCAGGGTGAGCAGCAGTTTGTTGATTTCGCTGATCACCTGTCGGCCCTGCGGCGTGTCGGTACAGCCGATATAACCGGACAGGTATTTGCCTGTGCCGCGAATCGGATAGAACTGCAGTTCATTCTCTGCGATCCCTTGCTGCTGTGCCTGATAGCGGATCTCCGGACGATAGCCCAACAACAGTTGCAGGCGTCCCAGTCGTTGCATCTGCAGAAGGCTGCCCAAGGCATCGTTGCCGTAATGGAGCGTCAAGGCTTTGGGGGGAGCCTGTTTGAGCAGCGCATCGAGATACTCGCCATAGTTGCGTTCAGCAACGATTCCCAGCGTCACGTTGCCGGTGGCGAGAAGGGCGGCCAGATCCACTTCCCCGTCCTTGATGAAAGGCGCCAGCACTTCACGATCGACACGCCGCACGGCCAGACCATTGCTCATGGCACGAAAGACCGGGATGGAAAACGCGATCCAGGTTTCGCGTTCCTTGCTCCAGTTCAGCGCCGCATCGCATGTGAGGGATGGCTCATGGAGCATTTGCAGGCCGCGTGCACGATTGACCTTCATCACGCTGTGTTGATACTGCGGCAGGCCAGCGATCAGTTTGGTCAAGAGTTGATCGATGACCCCCTGGCCCTTTTCAGGTCCATCGAAAATGAACAGCGGCGGTAGATCGCGCTTGAGCCAGACCAACTGCTCCTTGGATTGCGCAAGCGCCGGGGGTGTCAGGGCGATGATCAGCAGCACTCCCGCCATGGCGCACCACACCCGCCGGTTATGGCGCCGGCAGTGCTCGGAGAGGCGCGCAATCAGACGCTTCAGCTCAGATGGCTCCGTCTTTGCGTAGCTGTGTGATCTGCGACGCGTCATAGCCAAGATCCTGGAGTACCTGCGCATTGTGCTCGCCCAGTTGCGGCCCGACCCATTCACAATCACCGGGTGTCTCAGAGAGTTTCGGCACAATGCCCGGCATCTTGAAGCCTTTGCCATCCGGCAGCTTGGCCTGCAGGAACATTTCCCGGGCGAGGTACTGCGGATCGCTGAACATGTCTTCGGCGCTGAAGATGCGGCTGGCGGGCACCTCGGCCTGGTTCAAACGCTCAATGACCGTGTCCAGTGGCAGTGAATTGACCCAGCGATCGATGACGCCGTAAAGCTCGTCGCGACGGCTGTCACGCCCGTCATTGCTGGCAAGCGTCGGATCGTTGGCCAGGTCTTCGCGGCCAATGATCAACATGAAGCGCTTGAAGATGGCGTCGCCATTGGCGCCGATTTGCACGTGCTTGCCATCGGCGCTGGTGTGGATCGAGGAAGGCGTGATGCCGGGCATGATGTTACCGGTGCGCTCGCGGATAAAACCGAACACATCGAACTCCGGGACCATGCTTTCCATCATGGCGAAGATCGCCTCATACAGCGCAACGTCTACCACCTGCCCCTGTCCACCATTGACTTCGCGGTGACGCAGGGCCATCAGGGCGCCGATCACGCCCCAGAGCGCGGCGATCGAGTCACCGATGGAGATGCCGGTGCGAACCGGTGGCCGGTCCTCGAAGCCGGTGATGTAGCGCAGACCTCCCATGGATTCACCTACCGCGCCAAAGCCAGGCTGATCTTTCATCGGCCCGGTCTGGCCGAAGCCCGAAAGGCGCACCATCACCAGCTTCGGGTTCAGTGCATGCAGCACTTCCCAACCCAGGCCGAGTTTTTCCAGCACGCCCGGGCGGAAGTTCTCGATCAGGATGTCCGCTTCGCTCAGCAACTTTTTCAGAATCGCCAGACCATCCGGGTGCTTGAGGTTCAGGGTCAGGGACTTTTTATTGCGCGCCTGAACAAACCACCACAACGAAGTGCCCTCATACAGCTTGCGCCATTTACGCAACGGATCGCCGCCGTCCGGAGATTCGACCTTGACCACGTCGGCACCGAACTCAGCGCAAATGCGCGAGGCAAAGGGGCCAGCAATCAATGTGCCCAATTCAACGACTTTAAGGCCTGAAAGCGGTTTTGCGGTCAACGACATACGTAATCCTGTAGGACAAGGCTGAGCGAATGCAGAGTTTTAACATAGCCGACTGTCAGGCGCTCAAAGTAGATTGGCATCAATTCGATGATTGCCTGTCGCATCGGTTAGACTTGCCGCCTTTCCCCGTATCAAGAAGTCCGTTCATGGCCCAGCCGTCCACGACCTACAAGTTTGAACTGAACCTCACCGACCTCGACCGCAGCGTCTACGAGAGCGTCAAGCAGACCATTGCCCGTCACCCTTCGGAAACCGAAGAGCGCATGACCGTGCGCCTGTTGGCCTACGCCCTCTGGTACAACGAGCAACTGTCGTTTGGCCGTGGTCTGTCAGAAGTGGATGAACCGGCCTTGTGGGAAAAGAGCCTGGATGACCGTGTCCTGCACTGGATCGAAGTCGGCCAGCCAGATGCCGAGCGCCTGACCTGGTGCTCGCGTCGTACCGAGCGCACCAGCCTGCTGGCTTACGGCAGCCTGCGTGTCTGGGAAGGCAAAGTGGTGCCAGCGGTAAAAAACCTGAAGAACGTCAACATCGCCGCCGTGCCACAGGAAGTGCTGGAAACCCTGGCTAAAGACATGCCGCGCGTTATCAAGTGGGATGTGATGATCAGCGAAGGGACGATTTTCGTCACCGACGACCGTGGTCAGCACGAAGTCCAGTTGCAGTGGCTGGCTGGCGAGCGCGGTTGATCGCTCGCAGACCCTGCGCGTCATCCGGTTTTATCCTGTGTACTTGAGAGAAGCACCTGTCACCCCATGCGTATCGAACCTCGCCTGCTGCCCGACACCCTGCCGTTCCTCGGTGACATCCCGCCTCTGCTGACCCGCCTGTACGCGGCGCGGGGAGTGCAGTCCGAAGCCGAGCTGGACAAGAGCCTGGCGCGGTTGATTCCGTTCCAGAAGCTCAAGGGCATCGAAGCGGCCGTGGACTTGCTGGTGGTTGCGCTCGAACAGCGCCAGCGGATTCTGATCGTCGGCGACTTTGACGCCGACGGCGCGACGGCCAGTACCGTAGGTACCTTGGGTTTGCGCTTGCTGGGTGCGGCCCACGTCGATTACCTGGTGCCCAACCGTTTCGACTACGGCTATGGCCTGACACCGGAAATCGTCGCGGTGGCGCTTGAACGTCAGCCTCATTTGCTGATCACCGTGGACAACGGCATCTCCAGTGTCGATGGCGTGGCGGCGGCGAAAAAGGCCGGGCTCAATGTGTTGGTCACCGATCACCACTTGCCGGGTGATGAGTTGCCGCTGGCCGATGCCATCGTCAACCCGAACCAGCCCGGTTGCGAGTTCCCGAGCAAGGCGCTGGCCGGTGTCGGGGTGATTTTCTATGTCTTGATGGCCTTGCGCGCGCGTTTGCGCGATCTCGGCTGGTATGCGAGCAGTCCACAACCGAACATTGGCGAATTGCTCGATCTGGTGGCCTTGGGCAGCGTTGCCGACGTGGTGCCGCTGGATGCCAACAACCGGATTCTGGTGCACCAGGGCCTGGAGCGGATTCGTGCCGGTCGTGCCCGGCCCGGGATCAAGGCGATCCTCGAAGTGGCCAAGCGAGATCACGCGCGCATTACCTCCACCGACCTGGGCTTTATTGTGGGGCCGCGCCTGAACGCGGCCGGGCGCCTGGATGACATGAGCCTGGGCATTGAATGCCTGCTGACCGAAGATGCAGGCCTGGCCCGTGAAATGGCCGCTCAACTGGATGGCATGAACCAGGACCGCAAGTCCATTGAGCAAGGCATGCAGCGTGAAGCGCTGGCTCAGCTCAAGGACCTGCCGGTGGAATCGATGCCATTCGGTTTGTGTCTGTTCGATCCCGAGTGGCACCAAGGCGTCATCGGCATCCTCGCCTCGCGTATGAAAGAGCGCTATTTCCGTCCGACCATCGCCTTCGCCGATGCCGGCGATGGCCTGCTCAAAGGCTCGGGACGTTCAGTTCAGGGGTTCCACATCCGTGACGCCCTGAGCGTGGTGGCGGCGCAACATCCGGACCTGATTACCAAATACGGCGGCCATGCGATGGCTGCGGGCCTGACACTGCCGCAAGCCAGCTTCCCGTTGTTTGCCGAGGCGTTTGACGCTGAAGTGCGTCGGCAATTGCGCGAAGAGGATCTGACCGGGCGCCTGCTGTCCGACGGCACCCTGGCGGTTGAGGAATTTCACCTGGAGCTGGCTCGTGCACTGCGTCATGCCGGGCCGTGGGGCCAGCACTTCCCGGAACCACTGTTTCACGGGGTGTTTCAGTTGGTCGAGCAGCGTGTCGTGGGTGAGCGCCACCTCAAAGTGGTGCTCAGAAGCGAGTGCGGCTCGGTCAAGCTCGATGGCATTGCCTTTGGTATCGATCGTGAGGTCTGGCCGAATCCGACCATCAAGTGGGTGGAGTTGGCCTACAAACTCGATGTGAACGAGTTTCGCGGTAATGAGACCGTGCAATTGATGATTGCCCACATCGAACCGCGATAAACCGATCAAATTTTCTGCTCCCGGGCCTATTTGTGGGCGCGAGCCTGCTCGCGAAAAACGCCCAGAC
>NZ_JBOIBY010000158.1:0-1273 GCF_050739655.1 Pseudomonas sp.
TGCGTCACTAATTTTGCGAGGGCTTTATGGCTCGTACTACACCGATTAATCGCTACCGTAACATTGGTATCGTTGCTCACGTGGATGCTGGTAAAACCACCACCACCGAGCGCGTCCTTTTTTACACTGGCAAAAGCCACAAGATGGGCGAAGTGCATGACGGCGCTGCGACCACTGACTGGATGGTTCAGGAGCAGGAGCGTGGTATTACCATTACTTCTGCTGCCATTACCGCCTTCTGGCAGGGTTCCGCCAAGCAGCACAAGGACCAGTACCGCTTCAACGTCATCGATACCCCGGGTCACGTAGACTTCACTATTGAAGTTGAGCGTTCCCTGCGTGTACTCGACGGCGCGGTCGTTGTGTTCTGCGGCACTTCCGGCGTTGAGCCTCAGTCCGAAACCGTATGGCGTCAAGCCAACAAGTACGGCGTTCCACGTATCGTTTACGTGAACAAGATGGACCGTGCCGGTGCGAACTTCCTGCGTGTGATCGCTCAGATCAAGCAGCGTCTGGGTCACACTCCGGTGCCGATCCAGTTGGCTATCGGTTCCGAAGACAACTTCCAGGGTCAGATCGATCTGATGACCATGGAAGCGGTTTACTGGAACGACGCTGACAAGGGCATGACTCCACGTCGCGAAGCCATCCCTGCTGAACTGCAGGAACTGGCTGAAGAGTGGCGCAACAACATGGTAGAGGCTGCGGCCGAAGCCAGCGAAGAGCTGATGAACAAGTACCTCGAGGGTGAAGAACTCACCGTCGAGGAAATCAAGGGTGCTCTGCGTCAGCGTACTATCGCTGGTGAGATCGTTCTGGCTGTTTGCGGTTCTTCCTTCAAGAACAAGGGCGTTCCCCTGGTTCTCGACGCCGTTATCGACTACCTGCCGGCTCCAACCGACATTCCTGCCATCAAGGGTACTGACCCGGATGACGAGGAAAAGCAAATGGAGCGTCACGCAGACGACAACGAGCCGTTCTCGGCTCTGGCGTTCAAGATCGCTACCGACCCATTCGTGGGTACCTTGACCTTCGTCCGCGTTTACTCGGGCGTGTTGGCCTCCGGCGACGGCGTGATCAACTCGGTCAAAGGCAAGAAAGAGCGCGTGGGTCGTATGGTGCAAATGCACGCAAACGCCCGTGAAGAGATCAAGGAAGTACGCGCTGGTGACATCGCGGCCCTGATCGGCATGAAGGACGTCACCACTGGTGAAACCTTGTGCAACGCTGACAAGCCAATCATCCTGGTTCGCATGGACTTCCCGGAGCCGGT
>NZ_JBOIBY010000159.1:0-6268 GCF_050739655.1 Pseudomonas sp.
AGTCTTCAACGGTTACGCGGGCCATGGTCTTCCTCGTAGCAAATGCAATATGCGCGCTGCCCGGATGGGCGAGCGGACTCAACAGTTTAAAAAATCACCAGCGATTAGGGAAGCGCTGATTTTTTGATCAAGCCCTTCAACGCGCTGCAAGTACCAATGTAAAGCCCTTGCAGCGGTTTTGGGAAGTGCTCTTTAGTCGAGCAGTTCGGCCAACAATTTGCCGTGACGCTGCTGTTGGCGCTTCTGAATCAACTGATTGGCGCGAAAAATCGCCTTCAGGTCGTGCAGGGCGTGGGCGAAATCGTCGTTGATGATCAGGTAGTCATAGTCGACATAGTGACTCATTTCGCTCACGGCTTCGCGCATGCGGCCGTCGATGATCTCGTCGCTGTCCTGGCCACGATTGGTCAGGCGCTGGTGCAAAGCCTGCAACGATGGCGGAAGAATGAAGATCGAGCGGGCCTGGGGCATCAGCTTGCGCACCTGCTCGGCACCCTGCCAGTCGATTTCCAGGATCAGGTCATGGCCTTCGTCCAGGGTCTGCTGCAGGTGGCTTTGGGATGTGCCGTAGAGGTTGCCGAACACTTCGGCGCGCTCGAGAAAATCTCCGTGCTCGATCATCTTCACGAACTCGCTGCGTTCGACGAAGTGATAGTTCACGCCGTTCACTTCACCAGGGCGCATGGCGCGGGTGGTGTGGGAGACGGAGACGCGGATCTCTGGATCAGCGTCGGTCAGGGCCTTGACCAGGCTGCTTTTGCCCGCGCCCGATGGGGCGGAGATGATGTACAGGGTGCCGGTGCTGTGGTTCATGTCGGAATTGCCTTACTCAATATTCTGCACTTGTTCGCGCATCTGCTCGATCAACACCTTGAGGTTGACCGCAGCCTGGGTGCTGCGCGGGTCGAAGGCTTTGGAGCCCAGTGTGTTGGCTTCGCGGTTGAGTTCCTGCATCAGGAAATCCAGGCGCCGCCCGGCTGCGCCGCCGGACTTGAGGACGCGGCGAACTTCGATGATGTGAGTGCTCAGGCGGTCCAGCTCTTCGGCTACGTCGCTTTTTTGCGCGAGCATGACCATTTCCTGCTCCAGCCGCTGCGGATCCATCTCTGCCTTCATGTCGGCGAAACGGTCGAGGACTTTCTGGCGCTGGGTGGCAAGCATCTGCGGCACCAGTTCACGCAGCGTCACCACATCTTCTTCAATGGATGTCAGGCGATCGTTAATCAGGCGAGCCAGCTCCGCGCCTTCGCGCTCGCGGCCAGCCTTGAGCTCCTTCAGGCCTTGATTGAACAGCGCCAGTGCCTCGGCGTTCAAGGCTTGCGGGTCGGTCGCATCGCCTACCAGTACGCCAGGCCAGGCCAGCACTTCGAGCGGATTGAGCGCTGCCGGATTCTTGATCAGGCTGGCAATGGTCTCGGCGGCGGCGACCAGTTGCGCGGCGCGTGCCTGGTCAACTTGCAGCGGTTTGCCGGTATTTTCTTCGGTGAAGCGCAGGGTGCATTCGAGCTTGCCCCGCGACACGCCCTGGCGCAGGGCTTCACGGACGGCGCCTTCGAGGTCGCGAAAGGACTCTGGCAGACGCAGGTGGGGTTCCAGGTAGCGGCTGTTGACCGAGCGCAGCTCCCAGCTCAGGGTGCCCTGAACGCCGGCTTTCTCGACGCGGGCAAAGGCGGTCATGCTGTGCACCATGGAGGTACCTCGCAATGCAGATCGGCGCGGATTTGACGTTCCGGCAATCCGATATCAATGAATTAAAGCCGACTGGCAGCAAAGGCGCAGGATTGTAGCGCAGTGGCACGGATGCGCCCAAACACACGGTGTGACAAACGGCTGCAAGTCGTCCGGCACGGGCTGTTCAGAGCCTTCGCTCGTCAGAGGATTTTTTTAGAAGTGCCCAGTCGTGGCCGGCGGCTTTATAATGCTCCGCAGTTTTCCGTCCCCGTACAGGTATCCCTTATGAAACGTCCAAGTGGTCGCGCTGCCGATCAGCTCCGCTCGATCCGCATTACCCGCAACTACACCAAACACGCCGAGGGGTCCGTACTGGTCGAGTTCGGTGATACCAAAGTCATCTGCACCGTGAGCGTCGAAAATGGCGTACCGCGTTTCCTCAAGGGCCAAGGCCAGGGTTGGTTGACTGCCGAGTACGGCATGCTGCCGCGAGCCACTGGCGAGCGTAACCAGCGTGAAGCGAGCCGTGGCAAGCAAGGCGGCCGCACCCTGGAAATCCAGCGCCTGATCGGCCGTTCCCTGCGCGCTGCGCTGGACATGTCCAAGTTGGGTGATGTCACCCTGTACGTCGACTGCGACGTGATCCAGGCCGACGGCGGTACCCGTACCGCGTCCATCACTGGCGCCATGGTTGCACTGGTCGATGCCTTGAAAGTGATCAAGAAACGTGGCGGCCTGAAAGGCGGCGACCCGCTCAAGCAAATGATCGGCGCCGTTTCGGTGGGCATGTACCAGGGCGAGGCTGTGCTCGACCTCGACTACCTGGAAGACTCGGCTGCCGAGACTGACCTGAACGTGGTGATGACCAGCACTGGCGGCTTCATCGAAGTCCAGGGCACTGCCGAAGGCGCGCCGTTCCAGCCTGAAGAGCTCAATGCCATGCTGGAGCTGGCGAAAAAGGGCATGAGCGAAATTTTCGCTCTGCAACAGGCTGCGCTGGCTGACTGATCGGATAACCACAGGCAAGGAGGACGCCATGAGTGACGAGCAACAACTGCTTCCCACCCCGAGCAAACAGGTTCGGCAGTGGGCCATGTTTTGTCACTTGTCCGCCTTGCTGGGGATCTGGATTCCGTTCGGTACGCTGATTGGCCCGTTGATTCTGTGGCAGATGAAGCGCGAGATGGATCCCTTCATTGATGCGCAGGGTAAGGAAGCGCTGAATTTCCAGATCACCGTCGCCATCGCCTCCGCCATCAGCTTTCTGCTGATGGTGGTAATCATCGGGTTCTTCCTGTTGGGCCTTATTGCCATTGGTGCTCTGGTGCTGACGATCATTGCCGGGGTGAAGGCTAATGAAGGCTACCCGTATCGATATCCGTTTACCTGGCGGTTGATCAAATAAAACATCTTGAAGTATCAAAATAAATGCCCTGAACTGTCAGGGCATTTTTGTTTAAGCAGCAAAATTAATATCTGCGGTATGTAGGAATAATCTGTCTGCGATGAGTAACATGCAATATTCTATATAAATAGTGTGCTTACACTTTTAGTCACAACTGTATGGCTAAGTGCCTGGCTATGTCCTTGGCAATCGGGATCGACGATTGTTAAAGTTGCCCGCGAGATATTTCACCTGAAATATTCAGATATATTCAAGCCATCGAAGGCTCTTGAATTTCCACAGTAATCAGTGTTGAGACAATCAGCCGGTTCATGAGGTGAGCCCAGGTAAAAAGTTCGCCTCTGAATATATATAGCCAAGAATAATCCCAATGATTCAATTCGATTTTTACGGAACCCTCGTGGCCGCCTCCTTGGTACTTTTACTGGGGCGCGGACTTGTTACTCGCGTTGGTTTCATGCGCAGTTATAATATTCCTGAACCTGTAGCGGGTGGCTTGGTAGTCGCCTTGATTTTATTGGTGCTGCGAACATTAGATATTGAAGTCCGCTTTGATACTTCCCTTCAAACACCTTTGATGTTGGCCTTTTTTGCAACTATCGGTCTGAGTGCCGATTTTGCCAGTCTGAAGAAAGGTGGTCGGATCGTCGGTATATTTCTGCTTGCCGTGACCGGGCTGTTGGTGGTTCAGAACGCGATGGGGATCGGGCTGGCAACGATGCTCGGGCTCGACCCTTTGATGGGGTTGCTGACCGGGTCGATCACGCTGGCGGGTGGCCATGGTACCGGTGCTGCGTGGGGCACGGTATTCCGTGAGAAATATGGTCTGGCATCTGCATCCGAGTTGGCGCTGGCCTCCGCGACGTTTGGTCTGGTGCTGGGTGGTCTGATCGGCGGGCCGGTTGCTCGTTTGCTCATCAAGCGCGTGGAAGTACCCGGCTGCAAACATCAAGACACGCCTCTACTGCCAAAAGGGTTCGAGCAGCCGAACAAGGAGCGCTCAATCACGCCATTTTCGTTTATCGAGACCCTGGCGCTGATTGCAGTCAGCTTGCTGGCCGGCAATCTGTTGAATGGCTTGCTGCAGGGAACCGCATTCGAGTTGCCGACGTTCGTATGTGTACTGTTCGTGGGTGTGGTGCTGCGCAATGGTCTTTCCGCGCTGGGCTTGTATCAGGTGTTTGAGCGTGAGGTTTCGGTGCTGGGCAATGTCAGCCTGTCGTTGTTTCTGGCGATCGCCCTGATGTCGCTCAAGTTATGGGATCTGGCCGCGCTGGCGTTGCCGATCTTCATCATTTTGGCTGTGCAGGCGCTGGTGATGGCGCTGTTCGCCATTTTCGTGACGTTCCGGGTGATGGGCAGCAACTACGATGCAGCCGTGCTGGCTGCGGGGCATTGTGGTTTCGGTCTTGGCGCCACGCCGACCGCCATTGCCAATATGCAAGCGGTGACGCAGCGCTACGGTCCATCGCAGATCGCATTTCTGGTGGTGCCGATGGTCGGGGCTTTCTTCATCGACATTATCAACGTCATCGTGATCAAGCTGTATCTGGCCTTGCCGTTCTTCGCCGCTGTCTGAGTTCGAATCCGGCTGGAACAGAGGCACAAAAAATGCCCGTATCTTGCGATACGGGCATTTTTGTTCAGCGACAAACGTTTAGATCGTCAACGTCCAGTCATAGTCCACGATCAGCGGCGCGTGCTGCGAGAACCGTGGCTGACGTGGCAGGCGTGCACTGCGTACGAAGCGGCGCAGGCCCGGCGTCAGGATCTGGTAGTCGAACCGCCATCCCAAATTGAGCATTTCGGCCTGTTCGGTGTCCGGCCACCAGCTGTACTGGTCGCCTTCACGGCTGACTTCGCGCAGGGCATCGACATAACCCATGTTGCCGACAATCTCGTCCATCCAGGCACGTTCAGGTGCCAGGAAGCCCGGAGATTGCTGGCTGTCACGCCAGTTCTTGATGTCCAGCTTCTGTTGCGCCACGTACAGCGAGCCACAATAAATGTACTCGCGGCGTTTGCGCCGTTGCTTGTCCAGGTACTTGGCGAAGTCGTCCATGAGCTTGAATTTCTGGTTCAAGTCCTCATCGCCGTTCATACCCGACGGAAGCAACAAGGTTGCAATACTGACTTTGTCGAAATCGGCTTGCAGGTAGCGCCCGTAGCGGTCGGCCGTCTCGAAACCGAGACCGCTGATGACAGCCTTCGGTTGCAACCGCGAGTACAAAGCCACACCACCTTGGGCGGGGACTTCGGCGTCGCAGGCATAAAGGAAGTATCCATCCAGTTGGAAGGCTGGATCGTCCAGTTCAAAGGCGGAGGCACGGGTGTCCTGCAGGCAGATGACGTCGG
This sequence comes from Pseudomonas sp., assembly GCF_050739655.1. Taxonomy (GTDB): domain Bacteria; phylum Pseudomonadota; class Gammaproteobacteria; order Pseudomonadales; family Pseudomonadaceae; genus Aquipseudomonas. Next base: position 5,432 of record NZ_JBOIBY010000159.1, read on the forward strand.
CATTCTGTGCTTGCAGCCAACTGAGCAAACCTCGCTCGACTGCAGCCTGAATACCATTGACGTTCACACTGATGATCCGCATAAATGGCCCCAAAAATCGCGTGCGTGTATGATACACGGCGTCAAGCTAATTAGCTAAATCCGTGGTATTTGGGGTTTTTTTCATGCAAGCGTATCAGCGCGATTTCATTCGTTTTGCCATCGATCGCGGCGTTTTGCGCTTCGGTGAGTTCACCCTGAAGTCCGGGCGTACCAGTCCTTACTTCTTCAATGCCGGCCTGTTCAACTCGGGTTCGGCCCTGGCGCAGCTGGGTCGTTTCTACGCCGCAGCCATTGCTGAGAGCGGTATTGCTTTCGACGTTCTGTTCGGTCCAGCCTACAAAGGCATCCCGTTGGCGGCGACCACTGCCGTGGCGTTGGCCGAACATCACAACCGTGACCTGCCCTGGTGCTTCAACCGCAAGGAAGCCAAGGCCCACGGCGAAGGCGGTAGCCTGGTTGGCGCACCGCTGACCGGTGAAGTGCTGATCATCGACGACGTGATCACCGCCGGCACCGCCATTCGCGAAGTGATGCAGATCATCGCCTCCCAGGACGGCGCCAAGGCAGCTGGCGTGCTGATCGCCCTGAACCGTCAGGAGCGCGGCAACGGTGAGCTGTCGGCGATCCAGGAAGTGGAGCGTGACTTCGGCATTCCGGTCATCAGCATTGTTTCGTTGAACCAGGTGCTGGAATTCCTGGCTGACGATCCACAGCTCAAGCAGCACCTGCCTGCCGTGGAAGCGTACCGCGCCCAGTTCGGCGTATAGCGCATTCCCCTTGTAGGAGCTGCCGAAG
>NZ_JBOIBY010000160.1:0-9181 GCF_050739655.1 Pseudomonas sp.
ACATCGGCCAGCCCAAGGCCGGCGAGACCCTCGTGGTTGCAGAGGCGTCCGGCGCGGTGGCGTCGGTGGTCGGCCAGTAGGCGAAAATCAAGGTGCTGCGTGTGGTCGGAGTGGCCGGCGGTGCGCACAAGTGCCGGTATGTGGTCGACGAATTGGGTTTCGACGCCTGCATCGACCACAAGAGCCCCGATTTTGCTGAAGAACTGGCACACGCCTGTCCCAAAGGCATCGACATTTATTATGAAAACGTCGGCGGCAAAGTGTTCGACGCCGTGGTGCCGTTGCTCAATCCCAAGGCGCGGATTCCACTCTGTGGCCTGATCGCCTCCTATAACGCTTATGAAGCGCCGAGCGGGCCGGATCGCCTGCCACTGTTGCAGCGCACCCTGTTGACCAAGCGGGTGCGCATCCAGGGCTTCATCGTGTTCGATGACTACGGTGATCGCCAGCCGGAATTCCTCAGTGCCATGGCGCCCTGGGTACGCGATGGCAAGGTGAAATTCCGCGAAGATGTGGTCAATGGCCTGGAGCAGGCTCCCGACGCGTTCATCGGCATGCTGGAAGGGCGCAATTTCGGCAAACTGGTGGTTCGGGTTTCCCGGGACTGAGTTATTGACGCTGCAATTTGACGCTCAACCGAGGCGCGGGTATAAACCGCGTCTCGTTGTTTTGTCGGACTTTTCCACCATGAGCTTCAGCCCTTTGATTCGCCAACTGATCGACGCCCTGCGAATTTTGCCCGGCGTGGGTCAGAAAACCGCCCAGCGCATGGCGTTGCAGTTGCTCGAACGTGATCGCAGTGGCGGCTCGCGACTGGCGCTGGCCCTGAGCCAGGCCATGGACGGGGTTGGTCACTGCCGTTTATGCCGCACGCTGACCGAAGATGACCTCTGCCCGCAATGCGCCGACAACCGACGCGACGACACGCTGCTGTGCGTCGTGGAAGGGCCGATGGATGTCTACGCCGTGGAGCAGACCGGGTACCGGGGTCGTTATTTCGTACTCAAGGGGCACCTGTCGCCCCTCGACGGCCTCGGGCCGGAAGCCATCGGCATTCCGCAGTTGATGGCGCGGATCGAAGAGGCCGGCACGTTCACTGAAGTCATCCTCGCCACCAACCCGACCGTGGAAGGGGAAGCGACAGCGCATTACATCGCTCAATTGCTCAGCAGCAAGGGCCTGATCGCTTCGCGTATCGCCCATGGCGTGCCGCTGGGTGGCGAGCTGGAGTTGGTGGATGGCGGGACGCTGGCGCATTCGTTTGCCGGGCGTAAGCCGATTTCGTTGTAACAAAAGCAAAAGATCGCAGCCTTCGGCAGCTCCTACATGGATCGCATTCCACTGTAGGAGCTGCCGAAGGCTGCGATCTTTTGATCTTTCCTCTTTTCTGTTGAAAACCAAGCAAGCGCTCGGTTAACTTCGCTGAACCCTTCAGTGGAGTTCGCCGATGCCTGCCTTTCAGGAATACTTCGATCCCAGCCACCAATTGGTCCGCGACAGCGTCAGGCGTTTCGTCGAGCGCGAGATCCTTCCTGACATCGACCAGTGGGAAGAAGCCGAAAGCTTTCCCCGTGAGCTCTACCTAAAGGCTGGCGCGGCGGGGATTCTTGGTATCGGTTACCCGGAAAGCCTCGGTGGCAGCCACGAAGGTGACCTGTTCGCCAAGGTCGCCGCCAGCGAAGAACTGATGCGCTGTGGCTCCGGTGGCCTGGTGGCGGGGCTCGGGTCGCTGGACATCGGCTTGCCGCCGATCCTCAAGTGGGCCAGGCCCCAGGTCCGTGAGGGAGTGGTGCCGCAAGTATTGGCCGGTGAAAAGATCAGTGCCTTGGCGGTTACCGAACCCGGTGGCGGCTCCGACGTCGCGAACCTGCAAACCCACGCTGTGCGCGATGGCGATTTTTACCGGGTCAGCGGCAGTAAAACCTTTATCACCAGTGGTATGCGCGCGGATTACTACACCGTCGCGGTGCGCACGGGTGAGCCCGGATTCGCTGGCATCAGCCTGTTGTTGATCGAGAAGGGCACTCCCGGCTTCACTGTGGGGCGTCAGCTGAAGAAAATGGGCTGGTGGGCGTCGGACACGGCTGAGTTGTTCTTCGACGATTGCCGGGTGCCTGTGGGTAATCTGATCGGCGGAGAGAACATGGGCTTTGCCTGCATCATGGGCAACTTCCAGAGCGAGCGACTGGCGTTGGCATTGATGGCCAACATGACCGCGCAACTGGCGCTGGAAGAAAGCCTGAAATGGGCGAGAGAGCGCGAAGCCTTCGGCAAACCCATCGGCAAGTTTCAGGTGATCAAGCACCGACTCGCCGAGATGGCCACCGAACTGGAAGTTTCGCGGGAATTCACCTACCGCCAGGCCGCGAAAATGGCGGCGGGGCAGAGCGTGATCAAGGAAATTTCCATGGCCAAGAACTTTGCTACCGATACGGCGGACCGGATTACCACGGATGCGGTGCAGATTCTCGGTGGGCTGGGTTACATGCGCGAAAGCCTGGTGGAGCGGTTGTATCGGGATAACCGGATTTTGTCGATTGGTGGCGGGACGCGGGAAGTGATGAACGAGATCATCAGTAAGCAGATGGGGCTTTGAAATTTTTGGTGTTGCGGCTGACGCTATCGCTAGCAGGCTAGCTCCCACAGGGGCTTTGCGGTGTACACAAAACCTCTGTGGGAGCTAGCCTGCTAGCGATGGCGATTTGGCAGACGACGCTTACTGCTCAGACAACGCAAACTGCGTCAGGCAGAACGTCGGGATGCCCATGTCTTCCAGGCGCTGCGAACCACCCAGTTCCGGCAGGTCGATGATGGCTGCGGCTTCATGGACCCGCGCCCCCATGCGGCGAATCAGGTTCGCTGCGGCAATCAGGGTGCCGCCGGTGGCGATCAGGTCATCGAACATCACCACCGAATCACCTTCGCACAAGCTATCGGCATGCACTTCCAGGAAGGCTTCGCCATATTCGGTCGCATAACCTTCGGCCAGCACGTCGGCAGGCAATTTGCCCTGCTTGCGGAACAGCACCAGTGGTTTGTTCAGTTGATAAGCCAGCACCGAACCGATCAGGAAGCCACGGGCGTCCATCGCGCCGATGTGAGTGAAGTCGGCTTCGACGTAACGGTGGGCGAAGCTGTCCATCACCAGACGCAGCGCGGTGGGCGACTGGAACAACGGGGTGATGTCGCGAAAGATCACGCCCGGCTTGGGAAAGTCGATCACAGGGCGGATGAGGGATTTGATGTCGAAGGAGTCGAAGACCATCGTCGTGGTGTCCTGGAGGGGCTGCAAACGACGCAGTATAACGGCGGCCGAACGGTTTCGCTCAGCCGCAACAGCTTGTTTCAGCTTTCCACCGAACCACCGGCCAGGGCGCACAGCTGGATCGGATCGAGAATGCGGATTTCCTTGCCTTCGGCAGCGATCAGTTCGTTTTGCTGGAAGCGCGTGAAGACTCGGGACACGGTTTCTACTGCCAGGCCCAGGTAGTTACCGATTTCGTTGCGCGACATGCTCAGGCGGAACTGGTTGGCCGAGAAGCCCCGGGCGCGGAAACGTGCCGACAGGTTGACCAGGAAAGTGGCGATACGCTCGTCGGCGGTCTTTTTCGACAGCAGCAACATCATCTGTTGATCGTCACGGATCTCGCGGCTCATCACTCGCATCAATTGACGACGCAGTTGCGGCAGTTGCAGGGCCAGTTCGTCGAGGCGTTCGAAAGGGATTTCACAGACTGAAGTGGTTTCCAGCGCCTGGGCCGACACCGGATGTTTTTCGGTGTCCATGCCCGACAGGCCGACCAGTTCGCTGGGCAGGTGAAAGCCGGTGAGTTGTTCTTCGCCGGCATCGCTCAGGTTGAAGGTCTTGAGCGCGCCGGAACGTACCGCGTATACGGAATCGAAGGTGTCGCCCTGGCGGAACAGAAACTCGCCTTTTTTCAGTGGGCGGCCACGTTTGACGATTTCGTCCAGCGCATCCATGTCTTCCAGATTCAGTGAAAGTGGCAAGCACAGCGGGGCCAGGCTGCAATCCTTGCAATGGGCCTGATTATGAGTGCGCAGTTTTACTGGCTCGGACATTTCTTCAATCCTTGTGGGAATTCACACATAAGACGTAAGGGTAACTCACCCAAGGACATTGAAGCCAGTGTGTGGCGGATTTGTCGCAGTGCTCTAGATCACCCGGGAAAACCGTTGGCGACCCTGTTGTTCCAGGTACGCGTCGAACACCATGCAGACCGAACGCACCAGCAAGCGCCCGGCAGGCAGTACGTTGATTCGCTCGCTATCCAACTCGATCAAGCCATCCTTGGCCATGCTCTGCAGCTGCGGCCACAGCTCGCCGAAATAGCCCTGGAAATCGATGTTGAAGCGCTGTTCGATCTGCGCGAAATCCAGGCTGAAATGGCAGATCAGTTGCGCAATGACCGCGCGGCGCAGGCGATCATCGGCGTTGCACAGCAGGCCACGGCTGGTGGCCAGCTGCGCGGATGCCAATGCGTTCTGGTACTGATTCAAATCGCTGCTGTTTTGGCAGTACAAGTCGCCGATCTGGCTGATCGCCGATACGCCGAGCCCGATCAAATCGCAGTGCCCGTGGGTGGTGTATCCCTGGAAATTGCGTTGCAGTGTCGATTCCTCCTGGGCAATCGCCAGTTCATCGTCGGGCAGGGCGAAGTGATCCATGCCGATGTAGCGGTAACCGGCGGCGGTCAGTTGTTCGATGGTGCGCTGGAGCATTTCCAGTTTTTGCGCAGGCGTCGGCAGCTCATTGCTGTTGATCCGCCGTTGCGGCATGAACCGTTCCGGCAGGTGTGCGTAGTTGAACACCGAGAGCCGGTCCGGTTGCAGTTTGATCACTTCTTCGACGGTGCGGGCGAAATTGTCCGGCGTCTGTTTTGGCAAGCCGTAGATCAGGTCGATGTTGATCGAGCGAAACTGCAAGGTGCGCGCAGCATCGATGACCGCCCGGGTTTCCTCCAGGCTTTGCAAACGATTGACCGCACGCTGCACGGCGGGGTCGAGGTCTTGCAGGCCGATGCTGACCCGATTGAAGCCCAGTTCGCGCAACAGGCCCATGGTCGACCAGTCGGCTTCGCGGGGGTCGATTTCGATGCCGTAGTCGCCAGAGTCGTCATCGAGCAAATTGAAGTGTTTGCGCAGGTGCGCCATCAACTGACGCAGTTCGTCATGGCTGAGAAACGTCGGCGTGCCACCACCAAAGTGCAATTGCTCGACTTTTTGCGCGGGGTCGAGATGGCAGGCGATCAGCTGGATTTCCTGTTCCAGGCGCTGCAAATAAGGCTGTGCCCGGCCGCGATCCTTGGTGATGACTTTGTTGCAGGCGCAGTAGTAACAAATGTTCGCGCAGAACGGCACATGCACATACAGCGACAGCGGGCGCAGGGCCTTGCGGCTGTCACGCAGGGCATGGAACAGGTCGAAGGTGCCGATCTGGCTATTGAATTGCACCGCGGTTGGATAAGAGGTGTAGCGCGGTCCCGCCAGATCATAACGGCGGATCAGGTCGGTGTCCCAATGAATGGAGTCGAGCATCATGCGGGCATTCTCCCGGATAGGCTGGCAGTGTTGACCAGTCTAGGGGTGGGGGCTTTGGGGCATCTTGATTTGCATCAAGGATCGGGATTTGTGTTGGCAGTGCAGGCCTCATCGCGGGCAAGCCCGCTCCCACAGGAATTTTCGGTGCACATGACATTTGTGAACGACACGGACACTGTGGGAGCGGGCTTGCCCGCGATGGGGCCACCGCCGATTCAATGCCCCATGAGCCAATGCTGATGCGGCCCCGGCAATGTCCAGATGCCAAACAGTATCACCAATAAACCACCGGCCATCCGCACGCTACGTTTGCGCAACAACGCCGTCACCCGTTCGGCTGCAAGTCCCGTGGCAAGCAAGACGGGCCAGGTGCCAACACCAAACGCCAGCATCAGCAATGCGCTATCAAGCGCATTGCCCTGGCTGGCCGACCACAGCAGGGTGCTGTAGACCAGGCCGCACGGCAACCAACCCCAGAGCGCGCCCAACAGCAGTGCGCGCGGAACGCTCGACACTGGCAGCAGTTTGTTGGCGACCGGCTGTATATGCCGCCAGAGGCCGCGACCAAGGCTTTCGATACGTGTCAGGCCGCTCCACCAGCCGGCGAGGTACAGGCCCATGGCGATCAGCAACAGCCCGGCGAGAATGCGCATGAACATGGCCGCCGGGCTGTTGGCAACCGCCCAGCCGGCCAGGCCGATCAACAGGCCAGCGGTGGCATAGCTGAGAATTCGCCCCAGGTTGTAGGCCAGCAGCAGTCGGAAGCGGCGACTGCGTTGTTCCTTGGGAATCGCCAGGGTCAGCGCGCCCATCAAACCGCCGCACATGCCCAGGCAATGACCGCCACCGAGCAGACCGAGAATCAGCGCAGACACCAGCAATGGCGCCAACTCAAGCATGGGGCGGTGCCTTTTCGTCGGGTTTGGCCGGCTGGCCGCTGGCTTCGTCGACGGCGGCGGTGTGGTTCGGGTCCTGATCGTCGAACAGGATGCTGTGGGCCGGACCGTCGAGGTCGTCGTACTGACCGCTGTCGACCGCCCAGAAGAAAATGTAGACGGCGATGGCCACGATCAGCAGTGCGGCCGGGATCATCACATAAAGAGCTGGCATCTGGACTCCATGCCCGCGCGGCTCAAGCCGGCAGCGGTCGGGTTTCTGGCGTGGTGCCCGCCGCCGGCGCGCTCGGCAGGCGAGTCAGGCGCAGGGCATTGAGCACCACGGTCAACGAGCTGATGGACATGCCCACCGCGGCCCACACTGGCGTGATCCAGCCGAGGGCAGCGAACGGCAACATGAGGCCATTGTACAGCCCTGCCCACAGCAGGTTCTCGATGATGACCCGACGGGTGCGCCGGGCCAGGCTGAACGCCTCTACCAGCGCGTCCAGGCGATTGGACAGCAGCACGGCGTCGGCGCTGGTTTTTGCAAGGTCAGTGGCCGAACCCATGGCTACGCTGATGTCAGCGGCGGCGAGTACCGGCACATCGTTGACGCCGTCACCGAGCATCAACACCTTGCGGCCTTCTTTGTGCAGTTGTTGCAGGACTTGCAGTTTGTCGTCCGGACGCAAGCCGCCCCGTGCTTCATCGATGCCGAGCTCGGCCGCGACACTGGCGACCATGGGCGAACTGTCGCCGGACAGCAACAACGTGCGCCAGCCGCGGGCCTTGCAGGCGGCCAGCAGCGCCGGGGCATCGGCGCGCAAACGGTCGTCGAGCACGAACCAGGCTAGCGGTCCCTGATGATCGCCGAGCAGCAGCCATTGCCCGGCTTCATCCGGCATCGTGGGTTCAACGGCGCCGCTGAGTTCGCAGACAAAGCCGGGATGACCGATACGCAGGCGCTGCTCGCCGACCACTCCTTCAAGGCCCAGGCCGGGCGAGCTGTGCACCTCTTCGGCGGCCAATGGCGCGCGACCGAAGGCGCGGGCGATCGGGTGTTCGGAGCGGTTTTCCAAAGCGGCGGCGAGGCTCAGGCATTGATCGTTGTCGAGTGTGCCGAGGGGGCGGATCGAGCGCAGCACCAGTCGCCCTTCGGTCAGGGTACCGGTCTTGTCGAAAATCACCGTATCGATCTGGTTCAGACCTTCGAGTACATGGCCGCGCGTCAGCAATAAACCGAGTTTATGCAGGGTACCGGTGGCGGCCGTAAGTGCGGTCGGTGTTGCCAGGGAGAGGGCGCATGGGCAGGTCGCGACCAGCATCGCCAGGACAATCCAGAACGCCCGGGATGAGTCCAGCTCCCACCACAACATGCCAATGCAGGCGGAAGCGATCAGTGTCAGCAACAGGAACCATTGCGAGGCGCGGTCGGCGATTTCCGCCAGTCGAGGTTTTTCCGCCTGCGCGCGATCCAGCAGGCGGACGATGGCGGAGAGTCGGGTGTCCTGGCCAAGCGCCTGGACTTGCACGGTCAGCGCGCCCTCGACATTCAGGGTGCCGGCGGTGACGGTGTCACCTGGGGTGCGAGGTTGCGGCAGGTATTCGCCGGTCAGCAGTGATTCGTCGATGCTTGATTGTCCGTCGAGAATCTTGCCATCAGCCGGAAGGACCGCGCCCGGATGCACCAGCACCTGATCGCCCACCCGCAGCTCATTGAGCAGGATGCGCTCGCTCTGGCCGTCGGCGCTCAGGCGCAGGCAGGAGGCCGGCAACAGGTTCACCAATTGCGCGGTAGCGGCGGCCGTGCGTTCCCGAGCGCGGCGTTCCAGATAACGCCCGGCCAACAGGAACAGGGCGAACATACCGACCGCATCGAAATACAGCTCGCCGACACCGGTGATCGAGGTCCAGATCCCGGCGATGTAGGCACTACCGATCGCCAGCGACACCGAAACGTCCATCGTCAGGTGACGGGTGCGCAGGTCGCGCATGGCGCCTTTGAAAAACGGCGCGCAGCTGTAGAACACGATCGGCGTGGTGAGGAACAGCGCGACCCAGCGCAGGATGGTGTGCAGTTCGGGGCTGAGGTCGATGTTGAATTCCGGCCAGGTGGCCATGGTCGCCATCATCGCCTGGAACCACAGCAGGCCGGCGACCCCGAGCTGACGCAGGGCCAGTCGATTCTCGCTGGCCAGTTGCTCGCTGGCGCGGTCGGCTTGATAAGGGTGGGCGGCATAGCCAATGTGGCGCAGTTCGCTGAGTACCTTGCTCAGTGGCAATTGCCCGTCGGCCCAGCGCACGTGCAGGCGATGGTTCGACAGATTCAATCGTGCTTCGGCGACTGCCGGCATGGCGCGCAGGTGTTTCTCGATCAGCCAGCCGCAGGCGGCGCAGCTGATGCCTTCCATCAGCAGGGTGGTTTCGGCCAGTTCGCCTTCGTGGCGGACAAAGGGTTGTTGCACATCGGCACGGTCGTACAGCGCCAGTTCGTCGACCAATTGCACTGGCAGTGCTTCGGGGTTGGCCGAGGCCTCGCTGCGATGCTGGTAATAGCTTTCCAGGCCACCCGCCACAATCGCTTCGGCCACCGCCTGGCACCCCGGGCAGCAGAATTCGCGGGTTTGCCCAAGGACCGCCGCGGTGAAACGGCTGCTGGCGGGGACGGGCAGGGCGCAGTGGTAGCAGGGGAGTGGGGTGGTGGTCATGGAGTATTCACTAGTACTGCTGAATCTCTATCGTCG
>NZ_JBOIBY010000161.1:0-5687 GCF_050739655.1 Pseudomonas sp.
GCGTAGGCGTCCTCATCTCTGGAGTAGGTCTCAACCCAGCCAGCTGCCTGGTCAAGGCTTGTCCAATATCCCTCACTGCCGAGCTGTGCGGTGCCTTCGATATTGATTCTGCGAGGTGAGGAATAGATGGGGGGGCCAGCCTCGACATTGGATTCGAAGCTGGACTGCGCCATTTTCGCAATCTCATCAGCCAGTCGAGGGCTGAATGACTCCACGGGCTTGGAAATCAATCCGGCAATTGCGCTAGCGACTTTCGCATTCAGTGCGTTGTAGCCGTTCAGGTACGAACTGACAGAGCCCTGATTTATGCCTAGGGCATCTGCGATCTTTCCCTGAGTCAGGGCGTCACGCCGCGACTTGCCTGTGTTGAAGGCATCCACAGCCGCTTTGAGTGCTGAGCACTCTTCTTTTTCCCAGTCTTCGAGTTCGCGTTTTTTCATTCCACGATTATTCCTAGCGGCGATATTTAATCAAATGCCGCCGGGCTTGATTAATTAAATTCCGCCGGAGATACTTGGTGGATGTTTAATAAAGGAGATCGGCGAGATGAGCCGAAAAAGTCTGGATGAGTTTGCTCGTGCACGCGGGCAAACCAACGCAGCAAATCTGCTTGGGATGTCCCAAGGGTCGCTCAACAAAGCTCTGCAGGTTGGCCGTGACATTTTCGTTACCGAGCACGCAGATGGCTCTTTCACAGCTGAAGAGCTCAGACCATTCCCGGTCCAAAGCGCAAAAAGGTCGCGTCGCCGGATGCTGCCCATTTCATGAGCAAACTTTGAGCGCAACGGCGCCGAGAGAAAACTAGACGATGAAATCGCCAGTGCTAGACACCCGTCGCAAAGCAGTCATTGCCTCTGCCAATGCATTCCCTGGCGGGCTTGCATACGCCTCTGACTTTCTTGGCGAAGAGAATCTCAAACGCTTCAAGAACCGGATTTACGAGTCGGCAGGGGTCAGACCCCTCACCGACGATGAGGTCTGCACGCTCGAGACTGAAGCCAAAACCACCTTCTTGCCGGACTACATCTGCGCGATGTACGGAGGTGTTTTTGTTCGCCTGCCTGAGGTTGGTGATCTGGACAACGTAGATATGCACCAGCGCTCGTTACGTACTTCTGTGAAGCGCGGTCGTGTCGACCAGTTTCTCGCCCTGGCGCTGGAGGACGGCGAAATCACTGCAGCGGAAGCCACAGAGATTCTGGCCTTGCACGCGAAGCACTTGGCTGCCCGGCACGAAGAGGTGACCGCACTGATCGAGTTGCACAAATCGAAACGCCCAGCTCGACCGCCAAGCGGGAAGGGTTGATATGCAGTTCACGATCACGATCAACCAGGTGAAGGCACTGGAGTGGGGGTTGAACGCCCAGCAGACGCTGCTGTTTTCGTTTGTCTATGAGTGTCCTAGCTGGGCAAGGCCAATCAAGACCGATAACGGGATTTTCTTTGCCTTGAGCAAGGCAAAGATCGTGGAGGAATTGCCCTTGCTCACCGACAAACCAGATACAGCGTACCGACTTCTCAAAGGGCTCGAGACCGCCGGGCTGATCGAGCTATCCCACACTTCTAACATCAGTTTGTTTCGTTTGACCGAGAGGGCCAAAGAGTGGAATCGCAAGCTGGACGGGTCGGAAAAATATCCGACCTCTGAGGCTTTTGAGGGTCGGAAAAAAATCCGATCTACCTCGGAAAAATCTCCGAGCAAGGTCGGAAAAATCTCCGAGCAGGGTCGGAAAAAAATCCGAGAAGGGTCGGAAAAATCTCCGACAAATCAGGATACCAGTAATCAGGGTACCAATCAGGTAACCAGTAATCAGGAGAAGCAGGGCGCTCACGCGCCAGGCAAATCGGCAAAGTTTGACCCACTGACGGCCAAGCCGGAAAACGTTAGCGTCGAGGTTTGGGCCGACTGGTGCCAGCACCGCAGGGAAATCCATAAACCCCTCACCGCCAAGAGCTGCGAACAACAGGCCAAGGCTTTGGCGAATCATCCAACCCCCGATTCCGTGCTGGCCCTGTCGATCAGCAACGGATGGACAGGGATCTTCCCCGACAAACCGGTCAGTCCTGCACTTCCGCTTCCGGTCAGTCGCCACTCCGGCTTCGACACTCGCGATTACAAGGCCGGTACCAAGGAGAACGCCAATGGCACTTTCCGTCTCTAACTTCGGCGCTCACATGGACCGCAAATTCGGTGTCATCGGCCGTCAGCCAGCGATTTGCCCGGATCATGGCGATTTCACGGCAGTCATCCTCAAGGGTGGCAGTCTGTCTGGCTGCCCGGTCTGCGCGAGCAACAAACGCGACATGCAAGAGCTTGAATGCAAGCGCAGTCAGTTTCGGATTGTCCAGCAAGCAAGTGCGCGGATTCCGAAGCGTTTCGCGGCAAAGACCTTTGCCGATTTCGTTGTGTCGAACCCGGCCCAGCAAATTGCCCTGAAGGCGTGCACCGACTACGTCGACAACTTTTCGAAGCATCGCCGGGAAGGTCGCTGCATGTTGCTGTTGGGGAAGGTCGGCACCGGCAAGACCCACCTGGCCATTGCCTCGGCCAGTCACCTGATCAACGAATGCATGGTCAAGGCGATTTACCGCACGGTAGGCACGCTCATCGGCGAGATCCGGGCGACGTTCAATGAGCGCTCAGGCGAGTCCGAGGCGCACATCTTGCGTGAAGTGATCGGCGCGGACCTGCTGGTGCTCGATGAAGTGGGCGCGACCAAGCAGAGCGAGTTCGAGCTGGCCACCCTGTTCACCATCATCAACGGTCGTTACGAACAATGCCGTCCGACGATCATCGTCAGCAACCTGTCTCCCGCTGAACTGAACGACGCCCTTGGGGCGCGCTGTGTCGACCGCATCCGCGAAAACGGCTGCATTGGCGTGGCATTCGAGTGGGAATCTCAACGCGGTAAGGAGGGCTTCTGATGAACGCCGCCAAGCAACAAAACATGCTCGCCGGGCAATCGTCGCTCGCCCGCAAAGTATTTCAAGTGGTGCCAATCCAGGAGCGCTGGAGCGCTCACGATATTTTCAATTCGTTGATGGTTGCCGAAACCACGGGTGCCCAGTTTCCGGCCGTACGTCGCGGCCTGGGCGAGTTGAAGGACGCAGGTCTCATTCGCGAACCCGTTAACGGACACTTCCAGCGCACCGCCATCACCATCACACCCCAGAGAGAACAGAGCATGTCGAAAGAAACCAAGCCGGCCGTGGCTACCACCAAGAAACCCGAGGGTAGCGCTCTGGATACATTGGCGGTGCTGTCTGGCGAGGTAATCAGCTTTGCCGAGGAGGTCGGTCAGCGCATGAAAAAGCTCGCCGCGCGTATCGAGGAAGTGGCGTTGTCCGTTGAGGCAGAGCGCGAGGTCAATGCTGAAGCACTCGACAAATTCAAGCTGCTGCAATCTCTGCTGAAGGGGGGCTAATGGGCAAGCGTATGGGGATCAGCTTGGAGATGCCTGATCGCCGCTTGGCTATTCCGGATTCGGCAAACTATCGGTTCGCCGTGTTCTGCTGCTCGTTCAAGATGGATATGGGCAGCACCCCCGACCACGCTTTGGCGCTGTTCGTTGACCAAGCAATGGCCGAGCGTTACGGCGCCTGGCTGTGGCCGACCACGTTCCAGGTTGTTGACCTTGAAGATCCCTCTGGTACCCGACAATGACGGCTTTGATCAAAACCCTAACGGTGAAACTGTCGGATGCCGAGATCGAGCGCAATGCCAAGAAGTTGCATGTCCGCGATCTACGAGATGCCAGTCACCCGGCGTTGCACTTTCGTTTTGCAAAGAATCGTTCCCGTGGCTCCTGGTACCTGCTCAGTAAACGCACCTGGCACCGTATTGGCGGCTTCCCTGATCTGAGCACCAAGCAAGTAGTCACGGCACTGCCGGCAGTACGTTTGCGAGTGGCTGCCAATGAAGGTTCGGCGCTATCCAAGTGGGTCATGACCAGCGAGCTTTTGGGATGGTACGCCGAACGCATGTCCCGTGATCGCAGCCTTTCCAGCAAGCGCAAGAGCACTGCCGCCTCGGCCATCACACGCCACTTGATACCGCGTCTGGGTGATCTGCCTCTCAGCGATATCAACAAAGCCATGCTCGACAGCGAGCTGGTCTGGCCGTTGCAGGAAAGCTACTCCACTGGCTATGTGCAGCTGGTGTTCAAGCTTCTGGTTCAGGCGCTGCAGCAAGCGTTCAAACTCGGTTTTATCACTGCTAACCCTATGGCAGGCATCAAATTCAGCGACTTCAGCAAGACGAAAGTCGGAGTGAAGCCTGGACGGCTACGCGGCGTCCAGTTGCCGCAGCTACTGGAGCAATTGTCCCTCGTCATGTCGACTGTCCCTTCCGACGCCATGTTGGCGTTGATGATGCTTTGTCACGGCACGCGCATCGGTGAAACCCGGCAGGCACGCTGGTCGCATATCAGTTTGGCTGAGCGCGAGTGGTTCATTCCGGCCGAGCACACCAAGACTGGCGTCGAGCATCACCTGCCGCTGACAGACCAGGTGCGCGAGATTCTGATCCGCTACCGCGAGATTCAGCAGGCCAAAGGGTACGACGGTCAGTTTTTGTTCCCTGCACGCCATGGCAAGGCTCTCAGTGAAGGGCAGGCCAGTGCTGTATTCACCCGGTTGGGGCAGGGTGAGTGGACCAGCCACGACCTGCGCAAGTTAGCCCGTACCGGCTGGGCTGACCTCGGCGTTGATCACCTGATCGGCGAGTTGCTGATCAACCACGCCATGGGCCACAACGTGAAGGTGTACATCCAGTCAGACGTCATGAGTCGCAAGCTCGATGCCTTGGAGCAGTGGCATGTTCATCTAGACCAGAAGGGGTTTGCCCTGATTCACGGGTTGACCGGTGTTAGATCCGGAGATTCCGGTAATCCTCTGGAGGCCTTGCAGAACAAGGCCTGCGAAGCCCTTCAAGAAACAACCATAGGAGAGGATTTAAAACATGCAGAACGGGCAGGGGCTTGGCTTTAAGAGGCCGCGGATCGAACTTGAGCCTTGCCCGACCTGCAAGGGCAAAGCGGTAGTGAAAGGGCTGTTTTATGAGTTGATTTGTACTGCTTGCAATGGCTCAGTGTGGGTTATTCGGGGGAGCAGGTTGGTGCTTTCTTCGGACGAGTTGGTGACTCAATTGAGCTTCAAATTGCAGCAGGCTCAGCGAGAGATTGAAGCGCTCCAGCATGGCTCGTCGATACCTGGCCCGGCCGAGTACTACCAACAGAACAACCGTCGCGGCGCTGGCGGATCAAATTACACAGGGGATTGAGAACATGATGATTCGAAAACCAGCCGGCCGACCATTGGGCGATACCGAATACCTGCTGGAACAGTGGGGATGGTGGCGGATGGATGGGGCAGGCGTTCCCAACTACATCTCACCGACATTTGCGCTAATGCGTCAGGCGATGCCGCAGGTGTCTGCGAGTAAAAGCTATTGCATTACAGATGAATGGGCCGGCGCTATTGATCACGCAGTTGCGCGCCTCTCACACCGTGATGGACAAATGGGCGACATTATTTGGCTCTACTACGGTGCTAAATGGCCAATGGTACGGGTTGGCAAGCACTACGGTATAAGCGAAGGGAAAGCGCGGGAGCTGGCGAGAGCAGGGGCGGCATGGATCGATTGTGCTGTCAATTTAATGGGGCAAGCTGCCTAATCTATCAGTCGA
>NZ_JBOIBY010000162.1:0-12068 GCF_050739655.1 Pseudomonas sp.
AGCTCGTCGGGCTCATAACCCGAAGGTCGTCGGTTCAAATCCGGCTCCCGCAACCAAACATCAAAAAAGGCTACTCGAAAGAGTGGCCTTTTTTGTATCTGTTGAAAAAGTCCTTTCGCAACAATGACCTGTCACTGTGTAACGAGCGATTCAGGGTTTCCCATCGCCGAGTTCAGACTATGCTCAATCGCAGACTGAAGACTCTACGACTGATGACGCGTCGTCACCGGAACCCGGTGCGAGGCGTTAATATTTGTGATTATTTTTTTCTACAGGGATTGGTAACTTGGCTGGATACCCCCATCCTGTCGCGCACAATCCAAGAGGTGATTGATGCGCGCCAACTCGTCTGATCCACAAGACACCGTCACAGCGACACCGATCAATGCCGAGCGGTTGCGCCTGCTTGATCGTGTCAGCAAATACCGTCAGCCCATAGGCCTCGCGGTCACGCTGCTGTTGTTCACGATCGCATTGATTGCCTGTCGCCACCTGCTGAGTGAGCTGGATCTGGACGCTTTGCACGACTCGATTCTTGAGGTTCCCAAACCGGCACTGCTCGGTGCACTGGGCGCGACCATCGCAGGTTTCATCATTTTGCTGGGATACGAATGGTCGGCCAGTCGCTACGCGGGTGTAAGCCTGGCGCCGCGTACCCTTGCGCTAGGTGGTTTCACCGCCTTCGCCATCGGCAATGCCATCGGCCTATCAATGCTGTCGGGCGGATCGGTTCGCTACCGTCTCTATGCGCGTCACGGCCTGGGGGCCTCAGATGTCGCACGCATGACACTGTTCGCCAGCCTCTCGCTCGGTACTGCCCTGCCGCCGCTCGCCGCACTGGCAACGCTCAGCAACCTGCCAGCGGCCTCTTCGGCACTGGGGCTCTCCGAAACCCTGCTGGGCGCAATCGCTGGTGCCGTGCTGCTGCTGTTTACGGTGCTGGCCGTCGGCCTATACCGCCGACGCCTGCCGGAACAACCTTACGCCGATAACCTGATGGTCAAGATCGGGCGCCGCACCTTGCGTCTGCCTGGACGCCGCCTGACGTTTCTGCAACTGATCATCACCGCCCTGGACGTGGCCGCCGCCGCGACCGTGCTTTATCTGTTACTTCCGGAAGCCCCGCCCTTCGGCGCGTTTCTCCTGGTCTATCTTCTGGCCCTGGCCGCTGGTGTGCTCAGTCACGTACCGGGCGGCGTCGGGGTGTTCGAAGCCATCTTGCTGGCGGCCTTCTCCGACCAGCTCGGCGCCGCGCCCCTGGCTGCTGCCCTGTTGCTCTATCGCCTGATATACGTTGTGCTGCCGATGCTGGTGGCTTGCCTGCTGCTGTTGATCAGCGAAGGGCAGCGAGTATTCCAGGCCCGGCAGACCCTGCGAGCAGCTTCCGGCCTGGCAGCACCGATCCTCGCGGTGCTGGTGTTCCTGTCCGGGGTGGTGCTGTTGTTTTCCGGGGCAACACCGGAAATCGACACCCGCCTGGAACACATCGGTTTTCTGATCCCCCATCGACTGGTCGACGCCTCGCACTTTGGCGCCAGCCTGATTGGCGTACTGTGCCTGCTACTCGCCCAAGGCCTGCGTCGCCGGCTGTCGGCAGCATGGATGCTAACCACCATTCTGTTGCTGGTCGGTGCCCTGCTCTCCCTGCTGAAGGGTTTCGACTGGGAAGAAGCCTGCCTGATGACGCTGACTGCCGCTTTGCTGGGGGTTTTCCGGACTTCGTTCTATCGCCCCAGCCGTCTGACCGAACTGCCATTCTCTCCGCTGTATCTGGTCGCCAGCCTCTGCGTGCTCGGCGCCTCGATGTGGCTGCTGCTGTTCGCCTATCAGGATGTTCCGTACAGCCATCAACTCTGGTGGCAGTTCACCCTCGACGCCGACGCCCCACGTGGATTGCGCTCGCTGCTGGGTGCCGCCGTGCTGCTGGTCGTGGTGTCCCTGACCTGGCTGCTGCGCACCGCGCGCCCGGTGATCCACCTGCCAACACCCGACGAACTGGAGCGCGCGAACAAGATCCTCATGGCCTCCGCGCAACCGGATGGCGGCCTCGCCCTGACCGGTGACAAGGCGCTGCTGTTTCACCCCAACGACGAGGCGTTCCTGATGTACGCTCGCCGTGGGCGCAGCCTGGTGGCACTGTATGACCCGATTGGCCCGGGCCAGCAACGAGCCGAAATGATCTGGCAGTTCCGTGACCTGTGCGACGTTCACCACGCCCGCCCAGTGTTCTATCAAGTGCGCGCGGAGAACCTGCCGTACTACATGGACATAGGCCTGACTGCGATCAAGCTCGGCGAAGAAGCCCGGGTGGATCTCAAGCGCTTTGATCTTGAAGCCAAGGGCAAGGAGATGAAGGACCTGCGCTACACCTGGAACCGTGGCACGCGCGACGGCCTGTCGCTGGAGATCTTCGAGCCGGGCCAGGCGCCGATGGATGAGCTGAAGGTGATTTCCGATGCCTGGCTGACGGGCAAGAACGTGCGCGAGAAAGGTTTCTCCCTGGGTCGTTTCAGTGATGACTACCTCAAGTATTTCCGCATCGCGGTGATCCGTTTCGAAGGACGTCCGGTGGCGTTCGCCAACTTGCTCGAGACCTACGGCCATGACCTGGCCAGTCTCGACCTGATGCGCGCGCACCCGGACGCCCCCAAGCTGACCATGGAGTTCATGATGGTCGGCCTGATTCAACATTATAAAAAACATGGATACGCGCGCTTCAGCCTGGGCATGGTGCCGTTGTCGGGATTGCAACCCCGTCGCGGAGCACCGCTGACCCAGCGCCTGGGCTCGATGGTTTTCCGCCGTGGTGAGCAGCTCTACAACTTCCAAGGCTTGCGCCGCTTCAAAGACAAGTTCCAGCCTGACTGGGAACCCCGCTATATGGCCGTGCCCGCCGGACTCGATCCGCTGGTTGCCCTGGCCGATACTGCTGCCCTGATCGCGGGCGGCTTGACTGGATTGGTGAAACGCTGATGATTCAACGCTCCCTGAAGTACATCCTGGCCGTGCTGATTGTGCTGGCCGTGATTGTCGGTGGCGGTTTCTGGTATCTCAAACGTCCGGCACCGGAACCGACCCTCGTACAGCTCACACCGGCCGATGGCGCTGCCATGACCCGCGTCATCCCCGGTACTACGCCGAAGGCACAGGTACTGGTGGCGGTCAACGACGACCAGAAACTCAATGACAAACAACTGACCACCCTGAGCCGCAGCGCGTCGGCGCAAATCGTCCAGGTGATCCTGCCCAAGGACTGCCTGCTGCAAAGCCGCGCTCTGCAAGCGGGCCTGCGCGAATTGAAAGGCCCGGCCACACTGGTCAGCGGCATCGGCCCTGGCGCCGTGCTGGCCTGGCGCTGGCTGTCTGAGCAAAAGAGCGACAAGGCCCAGGCCGTTTCGGTGGACCTGGCCCTGGAAAAACCCGGTGGTTGCACTCACCTGCTGCCCAAAAGCGCGGCCCATGGCCACTGGCTGGCTGCCTGGAACGACAACCCGGATGACACCAGTGCCGGCTTCGTGCGCGATCAACCCAACGCCGAAACCAGCATCAGCGACTACGACATCAACCTGCCGCAAGTGCTGAACAACGAACTGCGCAAGATCCTCGTCGGCGGCGACAAAGCTGCGGGCGGACTGCAGATTCCGGTGGTTGAAGTGCCGGCCGGCCAGGCCAAGGACACCGTCACCCTGTTCCTCTCCGGCGATGGCGGCTGGCGTGACCTGGACCGCGATGTAGCAGGCGAAATGGCCAAGATCGGCTATCCAGTGGTCGGCATCGACACCCTGCGCTACTACTGGCAGCACAAAAGCCCAGAGCAAAGCGCACTGGACCTGGCAGAACTGATGCAGCACTACCGGCAAAAATGGGGTACCAAACGCTTCATCCTGACCGGCTACTCATTCGGTGCCGACGTACTGCCGGCGATCTACAACCGCCTGGCCGAATCGGAGCAGAACCGCGTCGACGCCATCATCCTGCTAGCCTTCGCCCGCACCGGCAGCTTCGAAATTGAAGTCGAAGGCTGGCTCGGCAACGCCGGCAAAGAAGCCGCCACCGGCCCGGAAATGGCCAAGTTGCCGCCAGCAAAAGTGGTGTGCATCTTCGGTGAAGAAGAAGTCGACGAAAGCGGTTGCACCGACAAGACCGCCGTGGGCGAAGTGATCAAACTGCCTGGCGGCCACCACTTCGATGAGAACTATCCGAAACTGGCGCAACGCTTGGTGGAAGTGATCGAGAAGCGGCAGGCGCAGGAGACGGCGGCTCAGGAGTGATCTAAATCCCTTGCGTGAAAAAGCCCCCTTAACCTTTGGGTTACGGGGGCTTTTTTGTGAATGACGCCCACAGTTCTCTAGCCCTTCCTAGCGTACCGCGCCCGCACAGCATCATGGCTAACAGCCTTGCTAGCTTCGGTATTGCGCTGAATATCGCATCTCGCAAGTAGTGCCTGTAGGAGCGAGCTTGCTCGCGAGAAACTTCCAGGCAATGCGAACATTCAAATAGCCCGCGTTATCGTTAACGACCATCGTCGGAACGCCGCCCGGAGCAAGCTCGCTCCTACAGAGGATGGCGTATTTCGTTTCAGGCACAAAAAAGCCCCCGCTACCGAACCGGCAACGGGGGCTTTTTTTGTTGAGGCCTTACATCTCCACCTGTGTCCCCAGCTCAATCACCCGGTTCAACGGCAGATTGAAGAACCGCAAGTTACCGTTGGCGTTCTGCAACATGAAGGCGAACAGCGCCTCGCGCCAGCGGGACATGCCGACCAGTTTGGAGGCGATGACTGTTTCGCGGCTGAGGAAGTACGTGGTGCGCATTGGGCTGAATTCCAGCTCAGCGAGATGGCATAGCTTCAACGCCTGCGGTACGTCCGGTTCGTCGGTGAAGCCGAAATGCAGAATCACCCGGAAGAACCCTTCGCCGTAGGCTTCGACCTCGAAGCGTCGGTTTGTCGGCACCCGCGGAATATCCTCATAAACCACTGTCAGCAGCACCACTTGCTCGTGCAATACCTGGTTATGCAAAAGGTTGTGCAACAGCGCATGGGGCACGGCGTCCGGCCGGGCGGTGAGGAACACTGCGGTCCCCTGCACTCGATGCGGCGGCTGCACGGCAATACTGCTGATGAAAATGTCCAGCGGCAGCCCGCCTTCATCGATACGGTCCACCAATAACTGCTTGCCGCGTTTCCAGGTAGTCATCAGCACAAACAGCGCGAGACCGGCGATCACCGGGAAAGCACCACCCTGAACGATTTTCGGCACGTTGGCGGCGAAGTACACACCGTCTACCAGCAGAAACCCGAGACAGACCGGCACCGCGAGCACCGGTGGCCACTTCCACAGCAGCAACATCACCGCCGACACCAGGATGCTGGTCATCAGCATGGTCCCGGTCACTGCCACCCCGTAAGCCGAGGCCAGAGCGTTTGAAGATTCGAAACCCAGTACGAGCAGCACCACACCGACCATCAACGACCAGTTCACCGCGCCGATGTAGATCTGGCCCTGCTCGGCGCTGGAGGTGTGCTGGATGTGCATGCGTGGAATGTAACCAAGCTGAATCGCCTGACGGGTCAGGGAGAACGCCCCGGAAATCACTGCTTGGGAGGCAATCACCGTGGCCATGGTCGACAGCGCTACCAGCGGAATCAACGCCCAGTTCGGCGCCAGCAGATAGAACGGGTTGCGCGCGGCTTCCGGGTCACCCAGCAGCAGCGCACCCTGACCGAAATAGTTCAACACCAGCGCCGGAAGCACCAGGATGAACCAGGCCCGGGCAATCGGCTTGCGGCCGAAGTGGCCCATGTCGGCGTAAAGTGCTTCGGCACCGGTCAACGCCAGCACCACCGCGCCAAGGATCGCCACGCCCATGCCTGGGTGCACGATGAAGAAACGAACGCCCCACACCGGATTCACCGCTTTCAACACTTCCGGATGTTGCAGGATGCCGTAGACACCCAGCGCTCCGAGCACCACGAACCAGGTCACCATGATCGGCCCGAACAGGATACCGATGCGCGCGGTGCCATGACGCTGAATCAGAAACAGCCCGACCAGCACTATCAGCGACAGCGGCACCACCCAATGGTCGATGCCTTCGAATGCCAGCCCCAGGCCCTCAATGGCTGACAGTACGGAAATCGCCGGGGTGATCATGCTGTCGCCATAAAACAAGGCCGCACCGATCAATCCGCAGACCACCAGCAGGGTGCGCAGCTTGGCGTGCCCCGCCGCCGCTCGCCGGGCCAGCGCGGTCAAGGCCATGATCCCGCCTTCGCCCTGGTTATCGGCGCGCAGCACGAACATCATGTATTTGATCGACACGACCCAGATCAGCGACCAGAAGATCAGCGCCAGAATGCCCAAGACACCGTCATGGTTGACCGGCACGCCATAGCCACCGGAAAACACTTCTTTGAGGGTGTACAACGGGCTGGTGCCGATGTCGCCATAAACCACCCCGACCGCCGCCACCAGCATGCCGATCGGATTCGCCGCCGAATGCCCGACACCCGCCGCGTGACTACTTGCCTGACCCATCCACCACCCCTACTACCCAGACCGGACCGCTTCGCGAGAAGCCCTATACTTTGACGTGCAGCATGCGCTGTTTTACTTGTTGTTACAGACGTTTCATTGACTGTAAAAAATCGGTGAAGCCCAACGGCGCGAAGCATAGCGCAGCACTCGTCGTATTTCCCTGCATAAAGCTGGTCAAGTGAACGTTGCATCGCTAGAATTGCGCACTTTTTGATCAGAGGCGCAAAAAGCGCCCGTTTGTCGCCTTGCCCTTATCGGCTGGAGGCGTCACAAATACCGAGGTTAGACATGTCCACCACACCTGCGCCGGCCAATCCGAAAGTTGGCTTCGTATCCCTGGGTTGCCCGAAAGCACTGGTCGACTCCGAGCGCATCCTTACCCAGCTGCGCATGGAAGGCTATGACGTCGTGTCCACTTATCAGGATGCAGATGTCGTGGTGGTCAACACTTGCGGCTTCATCGATTCGGCCAAGGCCGAATCTTTGGAAGTGATCGGCGAAGCCATCAAGGAAAACGGCAAGGTCATCGTGACCGGCTGCATGGGCGTCGAAGAAGGCAACATCCGCGACGTGCACCCAAGCGTGCTGGCCGTGACCGGTCCGCAGCAGTACGAGCAAGTGGTCAACGCTGTGCACGAAGTTGTGCCGCCGCGCCAGGACCACAACCCGCTGATCGACCTGGTGCCACCACAAGGCATCAAGCTGACCCCGCGCCACTACGCGTACCTGAAGATTTCCGAAGGCTGCAACCACAGCTGCAGCTTCTGCATCATCCCGTCGATGCGAGGCAAACTGGTCAGCCGCCCTGTGGGCGATGTCCTCGACGAAGCACAGCGCCTGGTCAAGTCCGGCGTCAAAGAGCTGCTGGTGATTTCCCAAGACACCAGCGCCTACGGCGTCGACGTGAAGTACCGTACCGGTTTCTGGAACGGTGCCCCGGTGAAAACCCGCATGACCGAACTCTGCGAAGCCTTGAGCACCCTCGGCGTGTGGGTTCGTCTGCACTATGTATATCCATACCCGCACGTTGACGAACTGATCCCGCTGATGGCGGCCGGCAAAATCCTGCCGTACCTGGACATCCCGTTCCAGCACGCCAGCCCGAAAGTGTTGAAGTCGATGAAGCGCCCTGCGTTCGAAGACAAGACCCTGGCGCGGATCAAGAACTGGCGCGAGATCTGCCCGGACCTGATCATCCGTTCGACCTTCATCGTCGGCTTCCCCGGCGAAACCGAAGAAGACTTCCAGTACCTGCTGGACTGGCTGACCGAAGCCCAACTCGACCGCGTCGGCTGCTTCCAGTACTCGCCGGTAGACGGTGCTCCGGCCAACGATCTGGACCTGGAAATCGTTCCGGACGAAGTCAAGCAGGACCGTTGGGAGCGCTTCATGGCGCACCAGCAGGAAATCAGCTCGGCACGCCTGCAAATGCGCATCGGCCGTGAAATCGAAGTGCTGGTCGATGAAGTCGACGAGCAAGGCGCGGTCGGCCGCTGCTTCTTCGATGCACCGGAAATCGACGGCAACGTGTTCATCGACAACGGCAGCAACTTGAAGCCGGGCGACAAGGTCTGGTGCAAAGTGACCGACGCCGACGAATACGACCTGTGGGCTGAACAGATCTAAACGCAAAAAATATGAAAAGCCCCGCTCTCGTGACGAGATGCGGGGCTTTTTTACGGCTATCGTTTGAGATTGAACGGATTCACATCACCCACGCACAAAGGGCAGACAGGCATGCGGCAGCATTCGGTCATCCACACGCCGAAACATAGCGACTACGAAGAGTTGACCCAGGTCTGGGAGGCCTCGGTGCGCGCCACCCACGACTTTTTGCCGGACAGTTACATTGACCTGCTAAAGAATCTGGTACTGACCCGTTACCTCGATGCGGTGATGCTGATCTGCACCAAGGACTCGCGCCAGCGCATCACCGGGTTCGCCGGAGTCGCAGCCGGCAAGATCGAGATGCTCTTTATCGACCCGGAACATCGCGGCCAGGGCCTGGGCAAGCAATTGCTGCGCTATGCCCGGGAAAACCTCAACGCGGATGAACTGGACGTCAACGAACAGAATCCCCAGGCACTGGGGTTTTACTTCAAGCAAGGATTCGAGGTGATCGGGCGCTCGGAAGTCGATGGCATGGGGCAACCTTATCCGTTATTGCACATGCGTTTTCGCCAGCCCCAACAATTGACACGCAAGGCCTGACACCATGCGGACTCATTGTGGGAGCGGGCTTGCTCGCGAAAAAGGGTGTGTCATTCACAGATTTATTGATTGACCCGCCGCCTTCGCGAACAAGCCCGCTCCCACATAGAGGCCCTGCGACGAAATGGAGTCGGGAATAACCGGCACGTTGCAGGTACAATGCCCACCCCCTTTTTTGCTACGGCCCTGACAATGACTGACCCGATTCGTCTCTCCAAACGCCTCATTGAACTCGTCGGCTGCTCCCGCCGGGAAGCCGAGTTGTTCATCGAAGGCGGCTGGGTCACCGTCGACGGAGAAGTCATCGACGAGCCGCAGTTCAAGGTCGGCGACCAGAAAGTCGAACTCGACAAGGACGCCAAGGCCACCGCGCCGGAGCCAGTTACCCTTCTGCTCAACGTGCCCGCCGGTATGGATGCGGACACGGCCATCGCAACCCTCAGCGCCGAAACCCTGAGCGAAGAGCACCGCTACGGAAAACGTCCGCTGCGTGGCCATTTCCTGCGCCTGACCGCCAGCACCGACCTGCAGCCAAATGCCAGCGGTCTGCTGGTGTTCACCCAGGACTGGAAGATCCTGCGCAAACTCACCGCCGATGCCAGCAAGATCGAGCAGGAGTACGTAGTCGAAGTCGAAGGCGACATGGTCGAGCACGGCCTTAATCGTTTGCAGCACGGCCTGACCTACAAGGGCAAGGAGTTGCCGCCGGTCAAAGCCAGCTGGCAGAACGAAAACCGCCTGCGCTTTGCGATGAAGAACCCGCAACCGGGCGTGATTGCACTGTTCTGCCAGGCTGTCGGCCTGAAGGTCGTGGGCATTCGTCGCATCCGCATCGGCGGCGTGTCCATCGGCAAAGTGCCCTTGGGGCAATGGCGCTACCTGTCCGGCAAAGAGAAGTTCTAAGGCTTTTCTCGCCGCCACACATTTCGGCGCCGCGCGTTATTGCGTCGCCCACAGCTGAATATCAGGACTGCACACATGATTCATAACGACGTACTGCGCAGCGTGCGCTACATGCTCGACATCAGCGACAAAAAAGTCATCGAGATCATCAAGCTCGGCGGCATGGAAGTAGCCCTGCAAGACTTGGTGGCTTACCTCGACAAGAAAGAAGAGGACGAAGAAGGTTTCGTCCGTTGCCCGGACGAGGTCATGGCGCATTTCCTGGATGGCCTGGTGGTCTTCAAACGTGGCAAGGACGAAAGCCGTCCACCGCAACCGATCGAAGTACCGGTGACCAACAACATCATCCTGAAAAAACTGCGCGTGGCCTTTGAACTCAAGGAAGACGACATGCACGAAATCCTCAAGGCTGCCGAGTTCCCGGTGTCCAAACCTGAGCTGAGCGCGCTGTTTCGCAAGTTCGGCCACACCAACTATCGCCCGTGTGGCGACCAATTGCTGCGTAACTTCCTCAAGGGGCTCACGCTGCGCGTGAGAGCGTAATCCAGTTACAAGCTACGAGCCGCAAGTAAAAAGCTTGCGGCTTGACGCTTGAAACTCGCAGCTGGGCCGAATGGCCCTCCATTCCTCGCAAAAATAGTGGCTCCGCTTCAGGCGGCTGACGACTAGGGTGTAATGACCTTAAGTTTTCAGGATTCGCCATGCATCCCTACTTTTCCCTTCAAGACCGCACCGCCCTGGTGACCGGCGGTACCCGTGGCATTGGCAAAATGATCGCCAAGGCTTATGTCGAGGCCGGCGCGACAGTGTACGTTTGCGCCCGCGATGCCGAAGCCTGCCAGCAAACGGCTGATGAACTCGGTGCTTTTGGGCGCTGCCACGGGGTAGCGGCTAATCTGGCCACTGAAGAAGGCGTGCAGCAATTGGCCACTCGGCTGAGCGAGCAGATCGCCCACCTCGACATTCTGGTTAACAACGCCGGTACCACGTGGGGTGCACCTCTGGAGAGCTACCCGATCAAAGGGTGGGAAAAGGTCATGCAGCTCAACGTGACGTCGGTATTCAATTGCATCCAGCAGTTCTTGCCGCTGCTGCGCAAGGCCGGCTCGCCCGCCAATCCGGCACGGATCATCAATATCGGCTCGGTCGCCGGGATTTCATCCTTCGGCGAACAGGCTTATGCCTATGGCCCAAGTAAAGCGGCCTTGCACCAGTTGTCGCGGATACTTGCAAGGGAACTGGTCAGCCAGCACATCAACGTCAACGTGATCGCACCGGGGCGTTTCCCCAGCAAAATGACCCAACACATTGGCAATGATGAGCAGGCGATGGCTGAAGATACGGCGCTAATCCCGATGAAACGCTGGGGCCGCGAGGAAGAGATGGCGGCGCTGGCCATCAGCCTGGCGAGTACGGCCGGGGCCTATATGACCGGGAATATTATTCCGTTGGATGGTGGGTTCAGTCTCTGAGGTTTGTGGTGCAGCCTTCGCGGGCAAGCCTCGCTCCCACAGGTTTTGTGGCGCACACACCTCTTGTGTCCACTGCAGAATCCTGTAGGAGCGAGGCTTGCCCGCGAAGACTGAGTAACAGACACCCTTGAATCAAGGTCGATCGGGTTATCATGCCCGCCTCTTTCGCCCCTCGATCGCCAACTCATGACCTACAGCGTTTCCCCCATCGGCTTCGTGCGCTCCTGCTTCAAGGAGAAGTTCGCCATCCCGCGCCAACCGCAACTGGCACCGGCCGCGCGCGGCGTGCTTGAACTGGTGGCGCCATTCGATCAGGGCGATGCGGTGCAGGGCCTGGAGCAGGTCAGCCATGTCTGGTTACTGTTCCTGTTCCACCAGGCTCTGGAGGACAAGCCGAGACTGAAAGTCCGCCCTCCCCGTCTGGGCGGCAACAAATCCATGGGCGTATTTGCTACCCGCGCAACTCACCGCCCCAATGGCATCGGCCAGTCGGTGGTCAAACTGGACAAGGTCGAAGCCAATCGCCTGTTGATATCCGGCATCGATCTGCTGGATGGTACGCCGATCCTCGATATCAAACCCTACGTGCCCTATGCCGACATCATCGACGCGGCCTCCAATAGCATCGCCAGCGCCGCGCCACAGCTGATCCCCGTGGATTGGGCAGACACGGCGCTGCAACAGGCCCATGGCCACGCCCAGCGTCTTGAAGAGCCCTTGGTCGAGTTGATCGAGCAATGCCTGGCACAAGACCCACGTCCGGCCTACCAGACGCCTGCCCCGGAAAGGGAATATGGCGCACAATTCTGGGATGTGGATGTGCGTTGGCACTATCCAACGCCGCAGCTGATTCGTGTGCTGGAAGTCATTCAGAAATCCTCTCTGTAGGAGCTGCCGCAGGCTGCGATCTTTTGATCTTGAAGATCGCCAGAAACACCAAATT
>NZ_JBOIBY010000163.1:0-5895 GCF_050739655.1 Pseudomonas sp.
GTATTGGGCTGTTTATTATTGGGAAGCCGTAATGATTGGCATAAAAAGCATTGCGAGCTACGTTCCTGTAGCCGGCGTGGACAATTACGCACAAGGTGCAAAATTCGAGAAGGATGAAGCGTTCATCCTGGGCAAAATCGGTTCGGCCTTCCTGCCGCGCAAGGACGACGGGCAGGAAACTTCGGACCTGTGTGTCGAAGCAGTCAATGCGCTGTTCGCCAATAATCCCGATTTGAAACGTGAATCCATCGATGTGTTGATCGTCGTCACCCAGAACGGCGACGAAGAAGGCTTGCCACACACCGCAGCCATCGTTCAGGACAAGCTCGGCCTGCCGACCAGTGTCGCCGCGTTCGATATATCCCTGGGGTGCTCCGGTTACGTCTACGGGATTTATGCGATCAAGGGCTTCATGGAAGCCGCGGGCCTGAAGAATGGCCTGCTGGTGACCGCCGATCCGTATTCCAAGATCGTTGATCCGGAAGATCGCAACACCACAATGCTCTTCGGTGATGCGGCTACCGCTACGTGGATGGGCGAAGAGGCGCCCTGGCAGCTGGGCAAAGCCAAGTTCGGCACCGACGGCTCCGGTGCGCCGCACTTGAAGGTTACTGACGGGGTGTTCTTCATGAACGGTCGCCAGGTGTTCAATTTTGCGCTGCTCAAGGTTCCCGCACATTTGCACGAACTGCTCAGTGATTCAGGGCTGACGGCCGACGATATCGACGCATTTTGCATTCATCAGGGCAGTGCGGCGATTGTCGACGCGGTGGCGCGGCGTTTCGAGGGGGAACCCGAGAAGTTCATCAAGGACATGGTCGAGACCGGTAACACCGTGTCGTCGAGCATTCCGTTGCTGTTGGAGAAGCACGTTTTGGACTCCAGCTGGAAACGCGTAGCATTGAGCGGGTTTGGTGTGGGGTTGTCTTGGGGGTCGGCGATCATTTATCGCCCTTGAGTCATTAAGCCCGGGCACAAAAAAAGCGTTCAAGGTTTCTCCTTGAGCGCTTTTTTTTGTGCCCGAATTTTATGGGTAGAAATGCGTCTATGACATTGCGCTCGACAGTTCTCTGGCGCCATTTTTTATTCGTTGTGGTGCTAACCCATTGTTTTTGTTTGAGGTGGCAGTGTGATGGCAAAATATTTTCAAAAAACCCTAAAGCAACCTGCCAACGCGACGATAACTATTACGAAGGTTCTCTAGGCCATACCCGGCGGTTGCCAGGGCCGGAAACCGCAGTACCCAACCAACGAGGAATTCGTCATGGCTTTAACCGTAAACACTAACGTTGCATCGTTGAACGTTCAGAAGAACCTGAACCGCGCTTCCGATGCTCTGTCCACCTCGATGACTCGTCTGTCTTCCGGCCTGAAAATCAACAGCGCCAAAGACGACGCTGCCGGTCTGCAAATCGCTACCCGCATGACCAGCCAGATTCGCGGCCAGACCATGGCGATCAAAAACGCCAACGACGGTATCTCGATGGCTCAGACCGCTGAAGGCGCTCTGCAAGAGTCCTCCAACATTCTGCAGCGTATGCGTGAGCTGGGTGTTCAGGCTCGTAACGATAGCAACACCGCTACCGACCGTACTGCACTGGATACAGAGTTCAAGGCGATGGCCGGGGAACTGAGCCGTATTGCAAACAGCACCAACTTGAATGGCACCAAGTTGCTGACTGGTACGGCCGGTGCCGCTGCTGACGGCAAGCTCGACATTCAGGTGGGTTCCGGTACCACTACAGATGACACGATTGTCCTGGATTTGGGTTCCACCGCGATGGATGCAACTGGTTTGGGTGTGAATGCCGATGCTCTCACGGATGCTGCTACCTCCAAAACCGCGATCGATAACATCGATCTGGCGCTGGGCAAAATCAACACCCTGCGTTCCAACCTGGGTGCTTCGCAAAACCGTTTGACCAGCACCATCTCCAACCTGCAAAACATCAACGAAAACGCCAGCGCCGCACTGGGTCGCGTACAAGATACCGACTTCGCCGCTGAAACCGCTCAGATGACCAAGCAGCAGACTCTGCAACAAGCGTCCACCGCTATCCTGGCGCAAGCCAACCAACTGCCTTCCGCTGTACTGAAACTGCTTCAGTAATCGCCGGTTGAATGTTGGCGGGAGAGTGCGCTGGCCGTGCTCTCCCGCTTTTTTGCTTTAGTGAGGTAATCGACATGGATATGAGCGTCAAGCTGAACTTGTCTTACCCTGTTGCCAAATCCCCGGCGCCAGTCGTGGAACAAACGCTGGAAAAGCCTCGAACGAATGTGACGCCAGTCGCCGATCTCGAGGATCAAAGCAATGGAAAGGAAACCGAACAACACAAGCTGAAAGCGGCTGTTCAGGAAATTGAAAAGTTCGTGCAATCGGTCAAGCGTAATCTGGAGTTCTCTATCGACGAGGCCTCCGGCCAAGTGGTGGTCAAGGTCATAGCCAGTGAGTCGGGAGAAGTGGTTCGCCAGATCCCCAATGAAGAAGTCCTGAAGCTGGCCAATAGCTTGAATGATGCGAGCAGCCTGTTGTTCAGCGCCGAAGCCTGAAGGTTGGCATGAAAAGTGTTGCACCGGTCTTTACGGCGCAGTAAGAGTCAAGCGGCTGGCGAAAAACTGAAGGGAGATGCACATGGCAAGTCCAATTCTACCGGGTACGGGGCTGGGTTCCGGCCTGGATACCGTTTCTATCGTCAAGGCCCTGGTCGACGCAGACAAGGTGGCCAAGCAGGCGCAGATCGACCGGCAGACAAAGATCACCACCGCGAGTCTTTCTGGCATTGGCACCCTGAAGTCGGTGTTGGCGGCGTTTCAGACCGCGATGAAGAACCTCGGCAGTGCCACAACGCCGCAGTTCTCGGGTTTCGCTGCAAGCTCTTCCGATGTCAAGGTTGTGACCGCCACCTCCAATAACTCGGCGGTCAAGGGCAGCTACGTTATCAAAGTCGATAACCTTGCCACCTCGGCCAAAGTCGCCAGCGAAGTCTTTGCAAATGCAAGCAGCGCTGTTGCAGAGGGGCCACTGACGATCACACTGAACAACAAGGACTACGCCCTTGACGTCCCGGCCGGTGCGACCCTGCAATCGGTCCGTGACCTGATCAACAGCAAATTCCAAGGCGATGGCATCAACGCCAACATCATTACCGACAAAGACGGCTCGCGACTGGTGCTGGGCTCTTCGGCCACTGGGGCGGGGTCTGAAATTTCCGTCAGTGGTGTGATGACCATAAACGGCAATCAGGCGATGGCCGGTGATCCTTCAGATCCGCTTGCTCCACCGGGTGCCGGGCGTATCGGCGATGCGGCAACCGATGCGAAGTTCTCGGTCGACGGTCTGAGCATGACCAGTAAAACCAATACCATCGACAATGCAGTCTCGGGCTTGAGCTTCAATCTGTTGGCTGGGGGTGGGGCCACGTCGACGGTGACGGTGGCGACTAACACCGATGGCTTGAAGGCCTCGATCCAGAAGTTCGTCGATGCTTACAACGCGGTAGTCAGCAGCATTGGCACGCTGACCAAGCCCACCCTCGACAGTGATGGTAAGCCAACGGTCGCTGCTGCGTTGACCGGGGACGCGCTGCCGCGCTCCATTCTGGCGGCTATCCGTGGTCCGCTGACCGAGACCGGGGCAGGGGATAAGCTCACCGTGCTGGCGCAATTGGGTATCACCACCAATCAGAAGACCGGTGCATTGGACTTCGATAGCACCAAGTTCACTGCGGCAATGAGCGACAAGAGCCTGGGTGGTGAGGTTCAGGCGTTCTTTACCGGGACCGGTGGCTTGCTGGAGCGAATGGACAAGGCGATTGTCCCTTACACCCAAACGGGGGAGATCCTTGATACTCGCACCACCAATCTGAACAAGAACAAAGCCAACCTGGTCGAGCAGCAAGCGGCCCTCGATCGGCGGGTAGCAACACTGACTGCGGTGTTGACCAAAAAATACAACGATATGGATTCTCTGGTGGGCAAGCTGAAAGCTACGGCCAGCAACATTACTTCGATATTTGAAGCCATGACGGCGCAGCAAAGGAACTCCTAGTGCTGCTAGCGCGTTGACGCAAAAGCCCGGCAGCACGCTCCAGTGTGTCGGGCTTTTTATTTTGGGAAGCGCCAAAAAACAGACCAGGTGAAGCATGCGCTAACCGGCCCCGGCACCCTGGCTAAAGTTTTTTGACGCGTGGTCGATACATGGATCATACGAACACTAGCGTTTTGATGAGGTAAAACATGAATCCGATGTTAGCCCTTCGGCAGTATCAGAAGATTGGCGCTCAGGCGCAGACTTCCGAAGCCAGTCCCCATCGTCTTGTACAGATGCTGATGGAGGGTGGTCTGGATCGAATTGCCCAGGCCAAGGGTGCCATGGAGCGCAAGGATATTCCGAGTAAAGGTGTGCTGATCGGCAAAGCTATCGGCATTGTCGGCGGTTTGCGTGAAGGTCTGGACCTTGAAAACTCGATCGAATCCGTCGGTGAGCTGGACAATCTATACGCCTACATGATGAAGCGTCTGGTCGAGGCCAACATCAAGACAGATCCAACGATTCTGGACGAAGTCGCCGATCTGCTTCGCACCGTCAAGGACGGCTGGGACGCAATTGCCGCGCCAGGTCCTCAGTTTTAAGGAGATCGCCATGAGTCTTGTATTGCAGCGAATCGAACAAACCCGTGAAGGTCTTGTAGACGCTCTGGCCGAGCGTAACTGGGAAGCCATTGGGGAGTTGGACCTGGCTTGCCGTTCCTGCATGGAAGACGTCTTGAGTGAGGCTACGGTAGACGAGGCAGCGTTGCGCGATAATCTTGAGGAGTTGCTAGGGGTCTACAAGCAGCTGCTTGAGGCGGCAACGGGGGAAAGGCAGGCAATTGTCGATGAGATGTCGCAGATCAACCAAGCACAAAAGGCATCAAAGGTTTACCATCTGTTTGGTTAATTAACCCCAAGTTAATCCAGATATAGTGCGCCATAAATTTGACTGTGCACGGTTTTTTGACTTAACTAGTGGCTGGTTCCAGATTTCAGTCGTCTTCAGGCATAACGTGTCTGCAAGCGTCTAGCTTGCCCCAACATTTTGGGCATTGAGTTGACTAGGGAAGTTGCTATTGCATGTGGCGTGAAACCAAAATTCTGCTGATTGATGACGATAGCGTCCGCCGCCGCGACCTGGCGGTGATTTTAAATTTTCTTGGCGAAGAAAATTTACCCTGCGGTAGCCATGACTGGCAGCAGGCTGTCGGCTCTTTGTCGTCAAGTCGTGAAGTAATCTGTGTCCTCATCGGGACGGTCAATGCTCCTGGTGCACTTCTGGGCTTGCTTAAGACACTCTCGACATGGGATGAGTTCCTTCCGGTTTTGTTAATGGGCGAAAATTCTTCCATTGACCTGCCGGAAGACCAGCGTCGTCGAGTGCTTTCGACTCTCGAAATGCCGCCCAGCTACAGCAAGTTGCTCGATTCGCTGCACCGTGCCCAGGTCTATCGCGAGATGTACGACGAGGCCCGCGAGCGCGGTCGGCATCGCGAGCCCAATCTTTTCCGCAGTCTTGTCGGCACCAGCCGGGCGATTCAACACGTCCGTCAGATGATGCAGCAAGTCGCCGATACGGATGCCAGCGTGCTGATCCTCGGTGAGTCCGGCACCGGCAAGGAAGTGGTTGCGCGCAACCTGCACTACCATTCCAAGCGCCGCGAAGCGCCGTTCGTGCCGGTCAACTGCGGGGCGATCCCGGCCGAGTTGCTGGAAAGCGAGTTATTCGGTCACGAGAAGGGCGCCTTCACCGGGGCGATCACCAGCCGCGCCGGTCGATTCGAGCTGGCCAATGGCGGCACCCTGTTCCTCGATGAAATCGGCGACATGCCGCTGCCGATGCAGGTCAAGCTGCTGCGCGTG
>NZ_JBOIBY010000164.1:0-2071 GCF_050739655.1 Pseudomonas sp.
TTGAGGGCCGCGACCACCTGGCCGGACGCGTCATACACCGGGACGGCAATCGAACGCAGCCCTTGCTCAAGTTCCTGGTCGACGATGCACCAGCCTTGCTGTCGCACCTCTTGCAGGCATTCGAGCAGTGCCTCGGGGGTGTGAATCGTACGGCTGGTCTTGGCCTGCAATTCGGCGTGATCGAGGTATTCGCCCAGCGAAGTGTCATCCAGCGCAGCCAGCAGAATCCGTCCCATCGACGTGCAATAGGCCGGCAGGCGCCCACCCACCGACAGGTCCACCGAAATCAGGCGCTGGGTGGTCGCGGAGCGGGCGATGTACAGAATGTCATCACCTTCCAGCGTGGCCATGTTGCAGGCCTCGTGCAGTTGCTCGCTCATGCGGTCCAGGTAAGGCTGGGCGGAAACCGCCAGCGGCGTTGATGACACGTATGCATGGCCGAGGGTCAGCACTTTGGGCAGCAACGAATAGGTGCGACCGTCGGTGGTGGCGTAGCCGAGTTTGATCAAGGTGTGTAGGCAACGTCGCACGGCGGCGCGGGGAATTTCCGTGCGGTGACTGATCTGGGCGATGGTCAGGTGCCGTTTGCGCTCCTGAAACGCTTGCACCACGGCCAGGCCACGGGCAAGGGACGTCATGAAATCCGGGTCGCCGGTCAGTGCCTGGATCCGTTTGGCCGGTGAGGCAACGATGGGTGGAGCCACTGAAGCGAAAGAGTTGCGCATTTGATCGTTCATACAAGGTCCTTTACCCACTCGGATCAGCGACTATTACAAAGGGCTACCGCCTTGCACTCAAGCCCGGCCCATCATCTTCGGGCGATTATCGAACGCTCGACCGATAATCGCAATCCACCCTGTCAATCACCTGATCCGCTGATGCCCGGTTTTTCCCTGACTCACGAAGCTCTGTTTACATCGACTCGACACAGGACTTAATGAGGCAATCCAAATACCGAAACTTGTTCGGCTTAATGGCGTCAGAAAGGCATCTCGGCAACGTGGTATCAGTCGACGTTCCAGTTAATCGCAAGTTTTGAGCAACAAAACGGTCACACACCAAGATTCACTTTTGACTCTTTGGAGATAGTGTTCTTCAAATCGGCCGCTATAATACAATTCAGTAGCGCTTCGGTTTTTTACTTGCCGAACCCGCTGCACGGCAATGCGATGTTCCATCGCCGTTGCCCGTAGCAAGCACCAGATCCGCATTGCACAGCCTTGCCAGTGCGCTTGCTGAAACAGGAAACTGAAGCTACGTCAGCTATATATCTCTGGTGTCGTAGCCGCCTGTGACATGGAAGTATTGATCACGCCGTTGCCAAAACGATGCCTTGACGGGCATTGCCCATTCGACGAACGTGATCAGTCGATTTGATACAGCGCGTTTTCACCAGAATTTATCCAAACTCAATCAGGTAGCACTGTGACGAAAGACGAACTGCGCGCGGAACTAGAGCGCCAGGAACAACGTTACAAGGAAGTTTACGGCGGAGAAGTCACCACTTACGCCGCTCAACCCGAACCGGAACGCAAACCCTGGCGTAAACGCGCCACCGTTCAGGATCAGGTTTTCCAGCAAGAACTTCAAAAAATGGAAAAGGAACTCAAAGCCGAAGAGCCGTGACTGCTTTGGCCTGATCCTTACAAGGGCCTGCCTCTGCACCCGTTAAAAGCGGGATGTATTGATGTTGCCTTTCGCGCCCGCTACAAGCGGGCAGCGGCCATCACCATCGTGAAATCAGGCGGTTTTCTGATATCTGACCTATTTCTCAGATTTTTCGTACAACCATTCAAGCCCCTCTTACCGGGTCGTGAAGGTTTTGTTACTGCGTATTTTTCTAACGAAATCAACCACTTAAAAAACACAGCAAAACCCTGGGGCTTTACGTGCTGCGGCAAAAAAATTCGTTGAATAATGTTACCGATGAGCAGCTAGTGCATTGATTAGCAGTCTTTTCTGGCATAATCGCGCCCCCTTATGACCGGGTCAGAAAACCTTCATGATCGATTTATTCAGCGGACTGGATGCTTGGGTGCTTGTGAGCCTCTTGCTCGCCCTGGCCTTTGTC
>NZ_JBOIBY010000165.1:0-25364 GCF_050739655.1 Pseudomonas sp.
CCACAGCCATGCTGTGGCGCGCCTTCACGCGTATTGGCCGTGGCACTTAACTAAAAGTTAATCAGGGCTTCAGAAGACCGAAATTGTAGCGTTTAACCCCCTTGGGCAAGCTGTGGCTACCAGGCGACGAGTAAGCCGCGGCCACGCACCCGGCTCTCGTCATGCCTGGAACTAAACCGCCGTCCACGCAATGGGTGCCGGCGTGGAATTTCCAATAAGGAACAAGAGCCAT
The DNA here is from genome assembly GCF_050739655.1 of Pseudomonas sp. Classification (GTDB taxonomy): domain Bacteria; phylum Pseudomonadota; class Gammaproteobacteria; order Pseudomonadales; family Pseudomonadaceae; genus Aquipseudomonas. The sequence continues at coordinate 233 of NZ_JBOIBY010000165.1, forward strand.
GATCAATAAGCTTTGCGCCAGTGCCGAGACTGCCCTGTCCGGCATCAAGGACGGCGCAACCATAGCCGTGGGAGGATTCGGCGGCGCCGGCATGCCCGACGAACTCATCAATGCCCTGATCGATCAAGGCGCACGCGATCTGACCCTGGTGAGCAATAACGCCGGCCAAGGTGACTCGGGGCTCGCCGCCTTGCTCAAGGCCGGACAAGTGCGTCGAATACTGTGCTCCTACCCACGGATGACCGGTTCGCATGTGTTTGAGTCCCTATACAGGGCAGGCAAAATCGAGCTTGAAATCGTCCCGCAAGGCAACCTGGCGGAACGCCTGCGGGCAGCGGGCTGCGGTATCGGCGGGTTCTATACCCCGACCGGCTACGGCACATTGCTGGCCGAAGGCAAAGAGACTCGCCTGATCGATGGCCGCCACTGTGTGCTGGAGCTGCCGATTCACGTCGATTTCGCGCTGATCAAGGCTCAAGCGGCAGACCGTTGGGGCAACCTGACCTTCCGCAAGACCGCGCGCAATTTCGGCCCTGTCATGGCCATGGCAGCCAAAAACACCATCGCCTCAATCGAGCATCTCTGCGAACTGGGCGAACTGGACCCGGAAACAGTGGTCACCCCTGGCATCTACGTAAAGCACTTGGTGCTTCGCCAAGCGCCGACCCATTTTTTGAACCAGGCAGGATAAGTGACCATGGATAACAACGTACGAATCGCCATGGCCATGCGCGTTGCGCGTGACATTCCCGAGGGCTCCTATGTCAACCTGGGGATCGGCCTGCCGACCCTGGTCGCCAACTACCTGGCCGAAGACAAGGACTACTTCCTGCATAGCGAGAATGGCGTGCTGGGGCGCTGGCAGGCGGCTGCGCCCGGTGAAGAAGATTGGGACATGATCAACGCTGGCAAGGAGCCCATCGAGCTGAGCCCCGGCGCAGCCTTTTTTCATCATGCCGACTCCTTTGGCATGATGCGCGGCGGCCACCTGGATATCTGCGTGCTGGGCGCCTTTCAGGTATCAGCCAAGGGGGATCTGGCGAATTGGCACACCGGTGCCCCTGATGCCATTCCTGCCGTTGGCGGCGCCATGGACTTGGCCATCGGAGCGAAGCGCGTCTTTGTCATGATGGAACACCTTGCAAAGGACGGTCGCAGCAAGCTGTTGCCTGACTGCACCTATCCCCTGACTGGCTTGGGCTGCGTCAGCCGCATCTACACTGAACTGGCCACGATGGAGATCACCAGCAACGGCGTCAAAGTCATCGAACTGGTCGCAGAGGTGACACCCGAGCACTTGCAGGCAGTCACTGGCGTGCCGCTGGATTTTTCGGCGCTCGGCACATCAACATCCGCAGCTTCACCCCGTCGATCAGCCGCTACACACGCACATGCGGAACTGCAAAGGTGAACGGTTACTGGCATTGGGACCAGCGCGAACTGACTGAACTGTTGAGCCTCGAAACCATTGGCAATAACACCTGGCAGAGCTACGTCTGCGACACCAATGCCAATGGTCGGGTCTACGCTGGACAACTACTGGGGCAGGCGCTTTGGGCAGCGGCGCAAACCGTCGAGGATCGTTCTCCCGGGATGTTGCAGATGACGTTCCTGCAAGGAGCAAGGCCGCAGGATTCCATTGAGTACAGCGTCGAGACTCTCCAGGATGGGCGTCGGATTTCCAGTCGCCACATTTACGGCGTACAAGGTACCGGGCTGGTAATGAGCGCAAACGCCAGTTTCCAGGTGCCTCAATCCGGTCCGAATAACTCGCAGCGACTAGCGTGGCAGGTGCCCGGTCCCGAAAGCCTGCCAACGCTCAGCGAACTGGCAACACGTTCTACGTTCCAGTGCAAATCGCTGCAATTGCGCGTCAGCGCCAAGCCGTTTCTTGACATACGCCCGATCAACCCAGCGATTTGTGTCGATTCTGCTGCCGTCGTGCAAAGCAAAGTCGCCTACTGGATTCGTCTTGTCCAACCCCTGCCTACCGAAGGGTGCCTGCATCATGCAGCCCTGGCATACATGTCTGATAGCTGGCTCAACGGCAACGTCGCGTCACAACAATCATTGGATGATTTTTGGCAGCAATGTTACGTGAGCAATCTCAATCACAGCCTCTGGTTCCATAGCCTTGAACTTGACGTGACCGATTGGCTGTTATTCGTCAACGAGACAGTGAACAGCTTGTCGGAGCGCAGCCTGACCATGACACATATCTACCAGCGCGATGGGCGGCTCGTAGCGAGCATGACCCAGGATCTTTTGGTTTCACCGCGCGACGCCTGAACCTGTACCCGGCAACAACAACCTCTGATGCTATAAAAACAAGGAGAAACCCATGCTTTACCACGTGAAAATGGATGTAAGTATTCCGCGCGATATTGCGGTTGACGAGATAGAAGCCATCAAGGCCGCTGAAAAGAAACGAGCGACCGAGCTACAGGAAAGCGGCAAGTGGCCGCACCTGTGGCGAATCGTCGGCCAGTATTCCAACATCAGCATTCTGAACGTCGACAATAACGACGAACTTCACGCCTTGCTGTCCAGTCTGCCGCTGTTCCCTTTCATGACGATCCAAGTCACACCTCTGGCCAAACATCCTTCCTCGATCGTTTAAATGAAGACGGCGGCATCAAGCCGCCGCCTCTATCTGTGTACTCACTTTCTGATGGCAGGGAATTTTCGATGCCTGAGCTGTTGCAACTGAAATCCTTGGACTTGACCAAACTAGTACGTCCAGGTGACACCGTGATGTGGGGGCAGGCTAATGCGGAGCCCCTCCCGTTGACCCAGGCACTGATGGAGCAGCGTCATGGAATCGGACAGTTCACCGTCGTTCTTGGCATAGACAAAAGCGGGACTTGCAAAGTGGAACATGCTGATTGTGTGAATTTCGTCGCCTATTGTGGGGCGGGGGGCAATCGCGATCTCGTGCAAGCCGGCGTGCTGGATATCCTTCCAATACACTACTCCTCGTTTGCCCAAGGACTGGCCAGTGGCGCCCTGCCCATTGATGTACTGATGCTTCAAGTGGCCCCCGCCGATGCGAATGGTCGCTACAGCCTGAGCATAGCCTGCGAATATCTGCTGCATTGCATTGACACTGCCCGCCTGGTCATTGCCGAAGTCAACCAACAGGCGCCCTGGACTTTCGGTGAACGAACACTGGGTGAAGATGATCTGGACATCATTGTCCATACCGATCGCCCCCCTCTCGAAATCAGTGCAATAAACGCACGTGAAAGCGATCAGCGTATCGCCCGTCATATTGCGGGGATCGTTGAAGACGGGGCCACCTTGCAGATGGGCATCGGTGCAATACCGGATGCGGTGCTGGGAGCACTGGCCGGTCATCGCGACCTCGGGGTGCATTCAGGCAGCCTCGGCGATAGCGTCGCTCGCCTGATGGAAAACGGCGCGATAAACAACCGGCGGAAGTCTATCGACCGTGGGGTAAGCATCGGCGGAACGCTGATGGGTTCGCGCCTGCTACACGACTTTGCCCACAACAATCGAGCCATCGAGCTTCGCTCAACCCAATACACCCATGATGCCGCCGTGCTTGCCAGTATTGACCGCTTTGTGGCCATTAATTCAGCGGTAGAAGTCGACCTCACAGGCCAGGTCAATTCAGAGATCGCTGCGGGAAACTACGTCGGTGCGGTGGGCGGCGCGGTGGACTTCATACGCGGTGCCCATTTGTCCAAAGGAGGGTTACCGATTATCGCGCTGCCCTCTACAGCTGGAAATCACAGTCGGATCGTCGCCAGGATCGCAGGGCCTGTGACTTTGGCTCGCAGCGACGCGGGCATCATCGTGACAGAGTTCGGTATAGCGGACTTGCGGGGACTGTCGGTCAAAGAGCGCATCGTTAAAATGCTCGATATTTCTCATCCCGATCATCGCGCAGGGCTGCAATCGCAGTTGGCCCAAATACATGCCTGGGGTTGATGCTCAAAGACATAGGCCTTTGCGTAAATGGCATTTAAATAAAAGGGAGGGCATCCAATGCCCTCCCTTCCTTTATACACGCTCCCTGCGAACTACTGATCAGGACCTCAAGTTGCCAGAATGAAGTCGTTGGCAGTAATGGTTGTTGCGTCAGCCACACCTACCAGGCGGATGGAGTCAGCTCCTCCAAAGCTGACCAAGGTATCCGCACCGACATCGGCGATGGTGACGCTGCCGGCAAAGGTTGCCGCCGTGATGTTGAGCGCGGAAATATTCAGCAGATCCTGGCCCCCCGCCGCGTTGGCATCGAAGCCGGTGATCCGGTCTACTCCAAAGCCTGCTGCGAACACGAAGACATCGTTGCCACTGCTGGCATCCATGATGTCGTTGCCAGCACCACCGGTGACCGTATCGTTGCCAGTACCGCCATTGATCGTGTCATTGCCGATGCCACCCAGCAATGTGTCGTTACCGACATTACCGAGCAACGTGTCGTCGCCATCACCGCCCTGCAGCAGGTCGTCCCCGGTCCCGCCATCCAGGGCGTCATTACCCAGTCCGCCCAGCAGGGTGTCGTCGCCCAAGCCACCAATCAACGAATCGTTGCCGTCACCGCCATCGAGGGTATCGTCGCCAATGCCGCCGTTCAGGGTATCGGTGCCAATGCCTCCCAGCAGTTGGTCGTTACCGTTGTCGCCATTGAGCGTGTCGTTACCGGCGTTGCCGATGAGGATGTCGTTTCCGCTGTCTCCGTTGAGGGTGTCATTCCCTGCCCCGGCGATGATGGTGTTGTTCAACCCGTTGCCGTTGGCGGAGAAGTTTCCGACGCCGGTGTAGGTCAGGTTCTCGACGTTGGCACCCAGGTTGTAGTTGGCCAGCGACGTCTGTACGGTATCCGTTCCGCCACCCGCTGCTTCAACCACCGCGTCCCCACCTGCATCGACGATGTAGGTGTCGTCGCCGGCGCCCCCCACCAACTGGTCATTACCCGCACCGCCATTCAGGACGTCGTTGCCGGCCCCGCCGGTGATGGTGTTGGCCAGCGTATTACCGGTACCTGTGAAGTTGCCGGCACCGGTAAAGGTCAGGTTCTCGACGTTGGCACCCAGCGTGAAGCTGGAGAGCGACGTCTGCACGGTATCCGTTCCGCCACCCGCTGCCTCGGTAATGCTGTCACCGACGTTGTCGACCACAAAGGTGTCGTTGCCGGCACCGCCGTTCATGGCATCCGCGCCGAGCCCACCGTTGAGGATGTCGTTGCCATCCCCGCCACTGAGCGCGTCGTTTCCGGCCCCGCCGATGATGGTGTTGGCCAGCGTATTACCGATACCCGTGAAGTTGCCGACGCCAATGTAGGTCAGGTTCTCGAGGTTGGCACCCAGCGTGAAACTGGCCAGCGCCGTCTGCACGGTATCCGTACCGCCACCCGCCGCTTCAACCACCACGTCCCCGGCCACATCGACCACGTAGGTGTCGTTGCCGGCGCCCCCGATCAACTGATCGATACCCGCACCGCCGTTCAGCACGTCGTTACCGACCCCGCCGGTGATGGTGTTGGCCTGCGCATTACCGGTACCGGTGAAGTTACCGGTACCGGTAAAGGTCAGGTTCTCGACGTTGGCACCGAGCACATAGGTGGTCGCAGTGGATTGCACCAGATCGGTACCCCCCCCCGCAGCCTCGATGACGGTGTCACTGGTGTTATCGACCACGAAGGTGTCATCGCCAGCACCGCCGTTCATGGCATCCACGCCGGCTCCACCGTTGAGGATGTCATTGCCATCCCCACCATTGAGGACATCGTTGCCGACGCCGCCGATGATGGTGTTAGCCAGGGCATTACCGGTACCGGTGAAGTTGGCCGCACCGGTGTAGGTCAGGTTTTCAAGGTTGGCACCGAGCGTGTAGCTGGCCAGCGTGGTTTGCACCAGATCGGTACCCCCACCCGCCGCCTCGGCGACGGTGTCACCGACGTTATCGACCACAAAGGTGTCGTTGCCGGCACCACCGTTCATGGCATCCGCGCCGAGCCCACCGTTGAGGGTGTCGTTGCCATCCCCACCACTGAGGGTGTCGTTACCGGACCCGCCGGTGATGACGTTGGCCAACGCGTTACCGGTACCGGTGAAGTTGGCAGCACCGGTATAGGTCAGGTTCTCGACGTTGGCACCGAGCACGAAGTTCGTCAGCGTGGTTTCCACCAAATCGGTACCACCACCCGCCACCTCGACGACGCTGTCCCCAACGTTGTCGACCACAAAGGTGTCGTTGCCGGCACCCCCGGTCATGGCATCCGCGCCGGTTCCACCGTTGAGAATGTCGTTGCCGTCTCCGCCAAACAGCTGGTCAATGCCGCCCAGACCATTGAGCGTATCGTTCCCGCCCAGCCCAAACAGCACATCGTCACCCGTACCACCGGTGAGGGTTTCCCCCGCTGCGGTACCCACCAGCACCACGCCCGGTGGCACCGCTGCCGTTGCCGCGGAGGTCACTGTCTCCAGCGTGCCGAAGCCGTCGGTATAGCGCACGATCACCCGCAATTGCAGATTGGCCTGCCCGGAACCCGGGGTGAAGGTCGCTGCGGTTGCGCCGTTGATGTCGGTGAAGGTAGTGCCAAGACCTTGCTGCCATTGATAGCTGAAGGTACCCAGCCCATCCACGTCAGCAATTGTATTGGTCTGCGCGGTCAGCACCTGCCCTTGATCAGGTGTCGTATCGCTGATCAACACACTGCCTGTCGGTGCATCGTTGACGTTGGCCACCGGGTCCGAAGGATCGGACGCAATACTTTCCGCCACGCCAAAGTCATCCACGTAACTGACCACCACCCGCACCTGGTCGCCGACCTGATCCTGACTCAGCGTGAAGGTGCTACCGGTGGCACCGGCAATGTCAACGAAGCTGACCCCGTTGGTCGCCTGCCACTGGTAGGTGAACTGTGGATTGCTGAGGCCATCAACATCGACGATGGTCGACGGGTCAGCGGTCAACAGTTGGTTCTGCGCCAGAACCCCGTTGATGGTCGGCCTCGCCGTCGGTGCGTTGTTTGCCGACGAATCGACGATCTCCAGCGTGCCTTTGGCATCCTGGTACACCGCCCGGACACGGATGCTCAACCCCGCCACATCATCCGTCACCTGAAAGGTGGTACCGGTCACCCGCGAAGCTTCGCCGGCGGCGCCAACGATGATGTCTTCAAAGATGCCCGTGCCAGCAATGGTTTCGACCTGCCAGTAGTAAGCCACGGGACCGGTCACCGCCCCGGTTGGATTAGCAGCCGTTACGTTGTCCGCGTCATGTATCGACCGATTGCTGACGCGCAACAACTGGCCGCTTATCGGCGTATCTTCACGCAAGCCGGTCGCATCATCGAGAATCGCCAGACGACCCGATGGCCCCTCGTTCGTGGCAGTGCCGAGTCCAGTCAACATCGACTGATCAGAGAACTGCAGGCGCTCGATGCCGGTCAGGCGATCGGTGCCATCACGCCCCGCCACAAGGTCGGTCACGATGATCGAGTCACCATCGACCACCACGCTGTACTCCAGAATATTGCCGGAGTACACCGCCGTGTCGTAGCGGTCATTGCCGGTCAGGATCTCCCGCACGATGACCAGTTGGCCCGGGTTGTAGGTACCGTTGAGCATGAACGGCACCATCGGTTCCATGCTGTTGAACGAGGCGATTTCATCGCCGGTACCGTCATTGTTTTCCCGCACGCTGATGCGCACGTTCAGCCACTTGTCACCGTCTATGATGTCGTCACCACCGCGACCTTCGATCAGGTCACTGCCGCTGCCACCGAGGATGATGTTGCCGCCGTCATAGGAGGTCGCGCCGCGCAGCAGGGCCGACAGACCATTGATCAAGGCGACGTTGGTCAACACACTGCCGTTTGCACCGGCGGTGGGCAGCGATGTCGAGTCTTCGTTATCGCCGCGCAGGAAGTCACCGTGCGCCGAACCCGACAGACCTTCCATGATGTCGAACCGTACCAGCGCCGAGGCTCCTGAACCCGGCACCTTCGGTACATCGAAGAAGCGATCGGTGAAATCGATGCTCACACCCTGCTTGAGGTCCTTGAAGGTCGCCCAGTCGTAGCCGGAGCCGCCGATATAGCGGTCACCGAAGCCGAGGCTGCCGACCATGATGTCGTCGCCGCCTTCACCGTTGAACTTGTCGTTCTCGTTGCCGCCGATGAAGACATCGTTGCCGATGATCGGGTCGTTGCCCAGCGGATCGAAGTTATCGCCAGGCGCACCATCGGAGGTGCCCTTCTCGATCCAGTCGTCGCCTTCGTTACCCATGTCCTGCTCGTTGGCCTTGCTGCCCAGGATGAAGTCGTTGCCCTGGCCGCCAATCGCTTCGGAGGCGTCCTCACCGGTGATGATGAAGTCGTTGCCGAAACCGCCAATGATCAGGTTGACGCCGTTACCACCGTGCAGCACGTCATTGCCGTCGCCACCCTGGATGTTATCGTCGCCACCCTTATCGGTGATGATGTCGTCGCCGGCACCGCCACGCAGCTGGTCGTTGCCGTAGCCGCCTTCGATGCGATCGTTGCCGCCATCGCCCCAGACCGTGTCATCGCCTTCACTGGCAATGAGAATGTCGGCAGCGTTGGTACCACCGAGCACAATGTGCTGATCACCGGTGTAGCGGATGTAGTTGCTGTCCGATCCTTCCGTCAGCGGGTTGTCGCGGAACACCACCTGCTCGTGGTCCGCGCCAAGCGGATCGGCGCTGTTCAGGCCTTCGTTGAACTGCTTGCTCTTATCGACTTCCAGATAGTACCCGGGATCGGAGAACACCAGGCCCGGCAAGTGCGTGGCCGAGGTGTTGGCCATGATCAGCTTGGCGAACGAGTTGCTTTCCAGCTCCGCATTCATCGACAGGCCGGAGGTACGTTCCAGGTAGTAGAAGCGGTCGCCGTCCTGGAGTTTTTCCAGCTGGTTTTCGAACACGAAGTTGAAGGTCGAACCGAGCATGCCGCCGAACGGGGTTTTCTCTTCGGCCAGGCCGCCGATCCACATGTCGATGGCATCGACACCCGTGACCGTCACACCCTTGAGGTCATCGGCGGTACCCAATATTCCATCCTTGCCGGCCCGGGTTACGTTGCCCCAGGTTGCACCGGTGCCGTTGAGGAAGGCCAGGCGGTCTGACGGTTCATCGATTCCCCCATCACCAAACACCAGCATCATCGCCGCAGCACGTTTGGCTTCCAGGGTGGTCGCCCCGGTGATCGTGCTATGGGTGCCATAGGCCGCGATGAAGTTGATCAACGACTCCGGATGCTTGAGGTGCTGCAACAGGTCGACCCAGCTGGTGTACGGCTTCATCTGGGTATCGCCGGTCTGGTTGTACATGTCGCGGCGGAACGCGTTGAGCGAAGGAATCCCCACATCGCGGCCACGGGCGATGTTGATCGCCGGCAGATCCAGAGGCAGACCCAACAGGTTGTTGCGCAGCGCCTCGGTGACGAACTCGTCGATTTCGTTACCGGCCTGACGCGTCACACCACGCACGATCGCACTGGTCGCATCCTCTGGCGACACGCCACTGGCCGCGTAGGCCAGCGGATTGAGGAACGCCGCGATCAAGCCCAACTGATGATTGGGAATGGCGCTGTTCGGATCACTGATAACGTTGAAGTTCGCGTCGTAGCGATCGACAGTCTCGGTCAGCATCGAGTGGCCGAACCGGTAAACGGTGTGGGCAAACTCGGCGACGATCGAAGGATCGAGGTCGACGTCGTAGACCTGGGTCGGAGCGAAGAACAGGTCGACATTGGGCTGGATGGTCCGCGCAAATTCCTCGAACACCAGGTGCTGGTACTGCATCTCGGTACCGAACTTGGCAGCCTGGAACAAGCGCTCGCCATTCCACACCAGCGCGTCGATAGCGGTCTGGTCAGCCGGCATCTCAGTCACGGGCTTGAGCAGCCACTCGTTGAGGAAGGCCACGTCACCCGAATCGAGCACGGTGTCCTTGGTCTGGGCGACCAGCCGGTTGTGCTCGGAGTGGAAGATCGCATGCACCGCGGTCAGGCCGATGTTTTCGTTGACCCGGCCGTCGCCGGCGATGTAGTGCGCGTCCAGCAGTTCGTTGTCGTACGTCGCGTTATTCCCGCGGCTGTCTACTGGCTGCCCATTGCCAACAAGAACGTCACCATCGGGCTGCAGAGCCCCAGCGGCAGAGATGACAGGCACGGCATTGTGCGCGATGTCGGCGAGGAACTGGTGGCCGGTGCGCACGGCATTGGCCAGGTCGATCGGGGCAAGCGGATCGCCTTCGACCAGCACATCATCCGAGGTGCCACCTATGCCGTCCACCCCCTTCATCACCACCTGAACCCTGCCGTGCGAGCCAGGGATGAAATTGCCGTAGGCGTCGGTTGCCAGCAGCGGCACGTTATCCACATCGGCATCGGTCAGGTTGATGCCCAGAACGTCACGGGCTTGTGCCTTGACCACTTTCCAGGTGGCCATGCCGCCGATTTCGTGGTCGTCCGCCGTACCAAACTTGCCATCCCCTCCCAGGTCGCGGTTGGTGATCAACTGGCCAGTAGCGATCGGGCCGTGGTCGGTCAGCACATAGCCGCGCAGGAACACCTGGTGCGACGGATGCGAGCTGTAGGTCTGGTTCTGGTCCACGAACGGTGTGGTGGTGTTGGTTTGCTCATGGATGTCGTCGGCCGTGCCGAGCTTACCATCCGCCCCTGGCAGGTTGGTCGCACGGGTCAGCACCATGAAATTGGTGTTACCGCCGGGCACATAGAGCGGATCATCTGGCTGCAACGGAATGTAGATGGTGCCCGCATTACCTTTGGTGACCAGGTCCAGACCATGATCGAAGAACTGCCCGAAGAAGGTCATCCAGGCATTGAAAGGTGCGGACAAGCCGGCATCCGCCGCAGTGTTCTCGAACAGGTACACATCATGGTCATCGCCGGTGCCAAACTTGCCATCCAGGCCAGGGCTGGAGACGATCCGTACGCCATCCTTGAGCACGTCGTCGTTACCCGTCGTGCCGGCCGGTATGCCGAAGTTGAGCTTACCGTCCACACCAGGGTCGTACGCCGCGGCATAAGCCGCTGGGTTTTTCGACGTCTGGTCGACGATCAGGTTACTGATGGTGCGCGGCTGTGAGTCGAATACAGGGCCGGAGCTCTGCGCATACGTCGATCCCTCAATGGCTGGCGAGCCAGGACCGAAGAAACCCTCAGGCGCACCCTGCGCCGGATTGAATACCGGATCGCTCAAGCGCGGGAAGGTGTTATCGGCAGCACCATATCCGGTGTGGTCGTTGCCGTTGAGGTTCAACAGGTTGTTGTTCGACCCGTCGACCGACCGCAGGCCCAAAGGCGCGCGAATATTGGGCAGCAACGAGAGCAGGTCGACACCTTTGGCTTCAGCCTCGGCAATCTTGATCTGCGCGAGGATGAAGATGAGGTCGGAATGGACCATATGCAGGCCCTCACCTCCTTCGGTTGCATCGTGGACCGGTGGTGAAGTCACAGGCGCAACCGCCGGACCGGGGGCCACTACGTCAGTCGGATCAGAGAACACTATTTCAGTGGTGCCATGGCCATCCTGGTAGATCGCCTTGACCCGCAACAACAACCCTTCGAGGTCAGGCGAGACCTTGAACGAAGTGCCATCGGCGCTCTGGAACGCCAGATCACCGGCTGGCAACAGGATGATGTCCTCGAACACGCCGCTGCCTGGACCGGTTTCCACCTGCCAGTAGTAGGACACGGACGAGCTGTCGAGACTGCCCCCCGGGTTGTTGGCATCGGTCACGCCGGCCATGCTGACCGTCAGCATGTCGCCCACGGCTATCGCACCGTTGTTGATATCCGTAATGGCAGGTTTGCCCTGCGGCTCGGCATTGAGCCCTGGTACCAGCACTTGCTGAACATCGGCAAATTGCAGGCGTTCGATATGCATCAGGGTGTCAGTGCCATCGCGGCCAGCGACATTATCGATCACCGTCCAGACGTCGTCCGACGTATCGAGCGTGCCACGGTCGTCCTGGATGACGCGGTACTCGTCCTTAATCCCGGAGTAAATGGCAGTGTCGAAGGCCCTGCCACCGGTCGAGCTGCCGGGCAGGATTTCCCGCACGGCCTTGAGTTGACCGGGGTTGATGCTGCCGTCGATCATGAACGGGATCATGTCGACCATGCTGTCGAACGACCTAATCTCGGGGCCGGTATGGTTGGTATCGCCCGGGGCATAGACTGCAATCCTGACGTTGAGCCATTTGTCTCCGTCGATCAGGTCATCGCCGCCACGGCCTTCGATCAAGTCACTGCCATCGCCGCCGAGCATGATGTTGCCGGTGGCAAAGCCGGTGGTGGGCAAACCGGCATCGGTGAGCAACTGCTTCAGCCCGCGGATCAGGTCCACATTGGTCAGCGCACTGCCGGTGGTACCGCCGTGGTTGAGGATGGTGACCGCATCGACGTCATCACCCTTGAGCACATCGGCGAATTTCGAACCGGACACCCCCTCGACCTCGGCAAAACGGTCGAGGATCGAAGCCGGCGAGGCGCCGACCGGATTGAATACGCCGGTGTTCTGGTTTGGCGCGTTGCCATGGGGCTGCGCCAGCGCGGCCAGGCTCAGGTCGACGGTCACCCCGATTTTGTCATTCTTGTGGGTGATCCAGTCGAAACCGGACATGCCGTCCATCTTGTCCTGGGCATCGCTGCCGACAAAGATGTCATCGCCACCCTCGCCGATCATTTCGTCGAAGCCACCACCGCCGATGAAGATGTCATTGCCGATCACATCGTCATTGAGCAATGGCGAGAAGTTATCGCCAGGCGCACCGTCCTGGGTACCTTTCTCGATCCAGTCGTCACCTTCGTTACCCGTCGGTGGCAGGTTGGTCTTGGCACCCAGGATGAAGTCGTCACCCTTACCACCAAAGGTGGTGGTGATGTCTTCGGTGGTGACGATGAAGTCCTGGCCATCGCCACCCAGGATCAGGTTGCCGAGAGCAAGCATGCTGCCAGCGATGATCACGTCGTTGCCGGCGTTGCCCTCCAGACGGTTGTCACCGAACGAGTCGGTGATGATGTCATCGCCGTCGCCACCCAACACCGCATCGTTACCGGCACCGCCTTCGAGGCGGTCGTTGCCTGCGTCACCGTAAAGGGTGTCATCGCCGTCGCCGGAAATGATGATGTCATTGCCAGCAGTGCCGCCGAGCACGACATGGTCTTCCCCGGTGTAATGCAGGTAGTTGCTGTCGGTGCCGGGGGTATCGGGGTTGTCGCGGATCACCAGCGGCACGATTTCAACGCCGTTGATCATGATGCCGCCCGTCGGATCGGCGCGGTGGTCCGCGCCCAGTCCAGTGAACTGTTTGGACTGATCCACTTCAAGGGTGTAGGTGGGCGTCAGGAACACAGTGTTCGCCAGGTGGACCACATCGGTGTTGAGCATGATCAACTTGGCAAACGAGTTGTTCTCAAGCTCGGCGCCGAAGTCCAGGCCGGCGGTACGCGACAGGTAGTAGAAGCGGTCGCCGTTCTGCAAGGCCTCCATCTGAGTTTCGAACACGAAGTTGAAGGTCGAACCGAGCATGCCGCCGAACGGCATTTTCTGCTCGGCCAGGCCACCGACCCAGAAGTCGATGTCGTCCACACCCGTGGTGGTGACGCCATTGATCATGGCGTAGCCGCCCGTACTGTTAAGGAATGCCAGGCGATCCTCGTCAGTGGCGGTAAAGATACGCTCACTGTCAGTGCCGGCGTTGATCACCGCGCTGCCGCCAAACACCAGGGCTGCGGCGACCGCCCGCATCTCGATCAGTGTGTCCACATCGACTGCAGTCAATCCTGCGTGGGTGCCGAAGGCCGCGATGAAGTTGATCAGCGACTCGGGATGCTTGAGGTGGTCGGCAAGGTCCGCCCAACTGATGTAAGGCTTGAGCTGACTGTCACCCGTCATCGCATAGAATTCACGCCGGGCCTCGTTCAAGGTGGGGATGCCCGTGTCGCGACCGCGCGCCAGATTCAGGGCCGGCAAATCAAGCGGCAGGCCCAGCAGGTTGTTGCGCAACGCCTCGGTGACGAACTCGTCGATCTCGTTGCCGACCTGACGGGTCACACCACGAATGATCGCGCCTGCGGCTTCGTCGGCCGTATCCCCGCTGGCGGCGAACGCCAGCGGGTTAAGGAAGGCGGCAATCAGGCCCATTTGCGGATTGTTTGGATCGTTGAGCAGCGGATTGAACTCTGGATCGAAGCGGTCGACGGTCTCGGTCAGCATCGAGTGACCGAAGCGGTACACCACGTGGGCGAACTCGGCGAGGATGGCCGGGTTGATCGAGGTGTCATAGCCGTTGGGTGCCAGGAATTCGTCGATCTGCGGCTGAATGGTCCGGCCGAACTCTTCGAACACCAGGTGCTGGTACTGCATCTCGGTACCGAACTTGGCAGCCTGGAACAGGCGCTCGCCATTCCACACCAGCGCCGCGATGCCTTCGGGCGTGGTTGGAATGGCGGAGACTTCGGTTAACAGCCACTCATTGAGAAAGTTCACGTCGCCTGCGGCCAGCAGGGTGTCCATGGTTTGCTGGACCAGGCGGTTGTGTTCGGAGTGGAACACATGGTGCACGGTGGTCAGGCCGATGTTCTCGTTCGCCCGGCCGTCGCCGGCGATGTAGTGGGCGTCGAGCAGTTCGTTGTCGTAGGTCAGGTTTTTCCCGGCCCCATCGGTCGCCTGCGCATCGCCAATATCAGAGCCAACGTCCGCTTGCAGCACTCCGTCAACCACTACCGGTTCGGCATTGTGGGCGATGTCATCGAGGAAGCCATGGCCGGTACTCACGGCGTTGGCCAGGCTGATCGGCGTAGTCCGGTTGCCTTCAACCAGTTGCGTGACGTCATCGGCGGTCCCGGCGATGCCGTCGTCACCGTTGCTGATGTGCATCACCACCTGCGGCATGCCGTGCTCGCCGCGGATGAAGTTGCCGTAGTCGTCCGTGGCCAGCAGCGGCACGCTGTGCACGTTGGCATCGGTCAGGTTGATACCGAGAATGTCGCGGGCCTGGGCCTTGACCACTGCCCAGGTCGCCATGCCGCCATTTTCGCCGTCACCATCGTCTGCAGTGCCGAACTTGCCGTCGCCACCCAGATCGCGGTTGGTAATCAGGCGCCCGGTGGTAACGGGATTGCCTGCTGCATTTATCACGTACTCGCGCAGAAATACCTGATGCGAAGGGTGCGAGCTGTAGGTCTGGCTCTGGTCCACAAAGGGCGACGTGGTGTTGAGCTGGCCATCATCGGCAGTGCCCACAAGGCCGTCCGCACCGGCGGTGTGCACGGCACGCGACAACACCATGAAGTTGGTATGGCCGCCCTCCACGTACAACGGATCGTCCGGTTGCAGCGCAACGTACACGATTGCGGTGCTGCTCTTGGTGACCAGGTCCAGACCGTGATCGAAGAACTGGCCGAAGAAAGTCATCCACGAGTTGAAGGGGGCGGTCAGGCCGACGTCCGGTGACTCATTGGGAATCAGGAACACGTGCTTGTCGTCGCTCGTGCCGAACACGCCGTCCATGCCCGGGCTCAGCACCGAGGCTGCGCCGCCATTGGCTGCAACCGCTGCCGGGTTATTAGCCGTCTGGTCGACGATCAGGTTACTGATGATCCGCGGCGCCGGATCCTCCACAAATCCTCCAGCTGCGTATTGCGCTGACTGATACGCGGGATCGAGCAGGCGCAGGAAGGAGTTGTCCGACGCGCCGAACTCGCTTTGCCCGTCAACCAGGTTGTTGTTGCTGCCATCGACAGTCCGCAGGCCGAACGGCACCTGACTGTTGGGCAGCAAATCAATCAGGCTGGCGCCACCGGCATGCGCTTCCGCGATGAAGATTTGCTTGAGGATGAACTCCAGGTCCGCCTTGCTGAAATTTGCCATTTTCGATTGCCCTCGATCTTTATGGGGTAAGGCTCGGGACGAAAAAATCCACCCGCGCCCAGTGACGTGCTGGCTTGCGCAGTTCGTTGTTTTGGTGTTTGGCGAGAGCAGGCAGGGTTCAGGCAAAACCATGTTCGGGCAAAGCCATGTTCAGGCAAAGCCGTCCCCAGCGCCGGGAAATGCGCGCCTGGAATTCGCTGAGTGAATTGCTCGCTGGCCGATCAGGCAGAGCGACTTCGAGCCGTGGGTGGTCCATGGCATCGGGAAGTCGAAGCGAACTTCCCGAACAGCCCCGTCACTGTGCAATGAAACAGATTGATCGCCATGTTGTGCTCCCCGGGGGACCACCGCGACCTGCACTGCCAAAACGATGACAGACTTCCGGCGGGCGTCCCCCAAACATGACTAAAGATCCAGAGGCACGGACTGTCAATAAGACGTCGTAAAATAACTTTACAAATTTTTGATGTGCTAACTAACTGTTCTAGAACGATATATAGAATTTTCTAAGAACCCATAGCGCGAAATGTTATTTCGAACTGTTTCGCTATCGAAACAAATGCCACCTACGCTGGAGAACATGAAGAAAATTTAATTTGAACTTTTCCATAACACTACATCTTGTGCCGGAAGGCGCCATAGACACTACATGCACGGTATGCCGGCGACATTTGCTGCAACGTTTGCGCCGCAAAGGAAACCGTTTTTCGGTGGGGGATTATCAAAATGCACCAGCAGTCGAGCACCCGTTCCGAGTTGGCTGAGGCGATTTTCCGCCTGCGCCGCAGTTTTTACTCGCTGGCGGCGTTCAGTGGCGTCATCAACGTCATGATGTTGACGCCCGCCGTGTACATGTTGCAGGTCTATGACCGTGCCCTGGTCAGTCGAAACGTTACAACTTTGACGATGCTGACCTTGCTGGTCATAGGCATGTTCCTGCTGATGTCGACGCTGGAAATGCTGCGCACCCGTGTGCTGATCCGGGTCGGCAATTGCTTCGACATGGACCTCAACCGGCGCATTTTCACCGCTGCATTCGAGCGCAACCTGAGCCGTGCCGGTGGCAATCCGGCCCAGGCCCTGCAAGACCTTGCGCAAGTTCGTCAATTTCTTACCGGCAATGCCCCGTTCGCCTTCTTCGATGCACCGTGGACGCCGCTGTACCTGCTGATCGCCTATCTGATCCACCCACTGCTCGGGCTGGTGACCCTGATCGGCTCGCTGATTCTGATGGGGCTGGCTTATCTCACCGAAAAGGCCACGCAGAAGCCGCTGGCCGAAGCCAACCAGGCCGCTCTCTCTTCGGCCTGTTATGCCAACAACAACCTGCGCAACGCCGAGGTCATCGAGGCCATGGGCATGCTGCCGTCAATCGGCAAGCGCTGGTACCAAAGCCATTTGCGCATCCTGGAAATGCAATCTCTGGCCTCCGACCGCGCCGCCCTGATCAGCAGCACCGGGCGCTTCGTGCGTATCACCTTGCAGTCGCTGATCCTCGGTGCCGGCGCACTGCTGGCCATCGAAGGCAAGATCACCCCCGGGATGATGATTGCCTGTTCGATCCTTACCGGCCGGGCGCTGGCCCCGGTGGAACAAGTCATCGCCTCGTGGAAGCAACTGCTCGGCTGTCGTTCGGCCTGGGGCCGGCTCAACGAGATGCTCGAAACCTATCCGCGTCGGCCACCCAGCATGTCGCTGCAGCGGCCACTGGGCATGTTGGCGGTCGAAAATGTGTATGCCGGCGCTCCCGGCACCAGCAACACGATTGTGCGCGGGGTAAGCTTCAACCTGTCCCCCGGTGAAAGCCTGGGCGTTATCGGACCATCCGCCTCGGGCAAATCCACCCTCGCCCGCCTGCTGGTCGGCATCTGGCCCGCTCAGGCCGGCAAGGTGCGCCTGGACGGTGCGGACGTATTCAACTGGAACAAGGGCGAACTGGGCCCCTGGCTCGGTTACTTGCCACAGGACGTGGAGCTGTTCGAGGGCACCATCGCCGATAACATTGCGCGCTTTGGCGAGGTGGACAGCGACGCTGTCATCCGCGCCGCCAAAGCCACCGGCGTGCACGAGATGATCCTGCGTTTTGCGCAAGGGTATGAGACCCGTCTGGCCGCCGATGGCAGCCCGCTTTCCGGTGGCCAGAAGCAACGCATCGCCCTGGCCCGCGCGCTGTATGGCGAGCCCAACCTGATTGTGCTGGATGAGCCCAACGCCAACCTCGATGACGTCGGTGAAAAGGCCTTGGTCGATGCGCTGGCCCAACTCAAGGCCCGTGGCGCCACCGTCATTCTGATTTCTCACCGTCCCAATGTGCTCTGCGCCGTCGACAAGGTGTTGATGCTGCGTGACGGCGGTGTGCAGATGCTCGGCACCCGTGACGAAGTATTCGCAGCGCTGCGCAAGGCCAGTGTGATGCCTGCCGGCGCGACGACTCCATTGGCCTCTGTCAAAGGAAGGGAGTGACCGATCATGCAAATGAGCCAACAGACCGAGATGATTCACGCCGACCCAAGAAACGCGGTGGATCTGGACGTCGGCAAACCTCTGCGCAGAGGTATGTGGCTGGTGCTCGCCGGCTTCGGCGGCTTCCTGCTGTGGTCCTGGCTGGCGCCACTGGATGCGGGCGTGGTCGCCACAGGCACGGTTAAAGTCACCAGCAATCGCAAAGCCGTTCAGCATCTGACCGGCGGCACCGTGGAGGCCATTCTGGTTCGCGAAGGCGATGCCGTGAAAAAAGACCAGGAGGTGGTCCGCCTTGATTCGCTGCGCGCGGTCGCTGAATGGGGTGCGGTCAGCGCCCAGTACATTGTCAGCAAGACCGTGGAAAACCGCCTGGAAGCCGAACGTGACGGCCGCGACATGGTGAAGTTCGACCCCGAACTGCTCAAGCGCTTCGCCGATGACGACCGCCTGTTGGCTGCCATGGATCTGCAACAGCGCCTGCTGGAAACCCGGCGCGCCGGCCTTGCGGGCGAAATCAGCATCCTGGAGGAAAACCTCGCGGCGTCTGCCGTGCAGCTCAAGGGGCTGCAGCAGGTCTATGGCGCCCGCGCATCGCAGATCAACTTCCTCAACCAGGAACTGCAAGGCACCCGCGTGCTGGCGGCCGAAGGCTACGTGCCACGCAACCGTCTGCTTGAGCTGGAGCGTAGCAATGCCGACCTCTCCGCCGGCCAGGCCGAGAACCTCAATAACATCGCGCGCATTCGCAGCCAGACCACGGAACTCAAACTGCGCATCCTGCAGCGCAAGCACGATTACCAGAAGGAAGTTGAATCGCAACTCACCGACATCGCCAAGGAAAACAACTCCCTGGCCGACCGCTTGCGTGCGCTGCACTACGAAGTGAGCCACACGGTGATTCGCTCACCCATCGATGGCATGGTGCAGTCCCTGAGCATCGCGACCATCGGCGGGGTCATCCAGCCCGGGTTCAAGATCATGGAAATCGTTCCGGACAATGAACCGCTACAGGTCGACGCGATGATTCCCGTACAGGCCATCGACAAGATGACTCCCGGCCTGGCCGTGGACATTGCCTTCCCCGCCTTCAACCATGCCCAGACACCCAACATTCCCGGCCGGGTGAAAACCGTCTCCGCCGACCGCCTGCTCGATGAGGAAAGCAAGCAGCCGTTCTACCTGGCTCAGGTAGAAGTCACCAACGAAGGCATGAACCTGCTGGGCAGCAATCACATTCGTCCGGGCATGCCCGCTACCGTCACCATCAAGACCGGCGAGCGCAACTTGATGAGCTACCTGCTCAAACCGATGCTCGAACGCGTCGACAGCGCCTTCAAGGAGCAATGAAATGGAGCGTCGTTGCCTGATCTTCTGGATGCTGGGCCTGTCCCTTCCCGTTAACGCCCTCCCCGCCAGTGCCATGGACCTCAAAGAAGCCTGGGATTTGTTGCAGTACCAAGGCCCGGTCTACCGCGCCGCCGTGCATGAAAAAGAGGCTGGCCAGGAAAACCGCGCCATCGGCCAGGCCGGCCTGCTACCGCAGATCAGTGCCTCGGCCTACGACAACAAGGTCAATGGTACCCAGCGCCAGAGCGGCGTCGAAAGGGATCTGGACTACGACTCCAAAGGCGCTAACGTGCGCCTGCGCCAACCGCTGTTCAACAAACAGAAAATGGCCGAGTACCGGCAAGGCAAGCAACGCGCCGACTACAGCGTCGCGGTGTTTGACGCCAAGAGTCAGGACGCCGCGGTGCGCCTGGCCGAAAGCTATTTCGACGTGCTCCTGGCCAGCGAAACCATCGTCCTGGCCAAGGCCAAGCTGAGCGCCTTCGATGAGCAGCTCGCCTCGGCGAAACGGCGCATGGAACTGGGGGCCGGCACCATCACCGACATCGACGAGTCAGTCGCTCGCCGCGACCTCGCCGAAGCCGAGTTGATCGAAGCGCAGGACAACCTGATCAATGCGCGCCGCAAGCTGGAGGAATACATCGGCGAAACCCCCGAAGCGCTGACCACGCTGCGGGCCAGTTTCGATACGCCACCGCTGCTGCCGAGCAATCTGCAGGACTGGCTGGTCAAGGCTCAGACCGATAGCCCGCTGATCCATGCGCGGCGTCATAGCAGCGACCTCGCTGAAGAAGAAGTGAAGCGCGCCAAGGCAGGCCACTGGCCGACCCTGGATTTCGTGGCCGGCTACACCGCAGGCGAAAGCCAATCCATCTCCGAGCTCAATCAACGCAACCGCTACGGTTCAATCGGGCTGGAAGTCAATTTCCCGTTGTACAACGGCGGCGGCACCAGCGCGCTGACGCGCCAGGCCAGTGCCAATAGTTACAAGGCCCAGGACGAGCTCGACGCCACACGGCAGGAAGTCATCTCCGGGACCACCCGCGAATATGCCGGCGTCCAGAGCGGCGCCAAACGCATTCACGCGCTCGAGCGGGCCGTCGAGTCCAACGAGCGCTCACTGATGTCGACGCGCAAGGGCTTCAAGGAAGGCGGCACCAGCACCAACTCGGACGTCCTCAATGCCCAAGAACTGCTCTTCGTCGCCCGCCACGATTTGTTCGAGGCCAAGTTGCGCTATCTGATGTCGCGCCTGCGCCTGGCCTCTTCGGTAGGCGGTCTGGGCGACGACGATATCGATCAGATCAACGATTACCTGGGTCCGCAGCTGCTGGTCACCAATTAACGTTCACTTGAAAGCCGGTCGAGTCAAATAGCTGTCGTCCCGGACATGGAGACGGCGGGGCAACTTGCGAGGTGCGAAAAATGAAACGCGCGACACCACCCTGTCATTCCATCGACCTGCTGCGCCTGTCCTGCCTGCCCTGTGCGATGCTCCTCAGCCTCAATACCGCCCATGCCGTGCCGCTCGACGACGTCAACCAGCCGCCCCCAACGGACCCGTCGGCGTATAGCAATCAGCCCGCCGACCCGGCAGCAGCGCTGGAAGCCTTGAAAACCATGCCGTCGACCAACCAGGGCGCGCTGGCCCTGCCCAACGGCGTATACGGTGATCGCAAAACCCCGCTGGCCGACAACGTACTGCCACCCAGCCTGCAAACCTCGTTCAAGGTCCCCTCCAATGGCAAACCCAGCCCATTGTTCGGCGCGCAACCCTTCACCCAGCAACTGCTGTTGTTCGAAGAATTCGGCACGGAAAAACTCGACCCGACCCTACCCCGGCCGCCGCTGAACTTCCCGGTACCGATGGCCGGCCCGGCGCCACAGCAGGACCCGGACAGCATCGCCCGCAGCGGCCCTTCGAGTTCGGCGCTGGAAGCGTTCATGCGTCAACCCGGTCTCTACCCGTTTCCGACGCAGTATTCCAACGTGCTGGACCGCAACCCGTGGAAATCCCAGATCGAAGCGTTTCTAAACCGCCATCCGGTGGGCTCGCCGGCCGAGGGTCGTCCACCAGGAAAGGGTTGGTCGCATCAACGCTGGAACGAGTTCTACCCGCAAGTCGCGTTCAAGACCGTGCAAGCAGGCGCCAAACTCAATGGCGGCATGCGCGATCGAAGGCAACTGCACAACTATGCGGTCGGTGAGTTCGGGCCGGGCGGGCTCTACTACCAGACCTCGGACATCCCGGCCACAGCAGGTACGACCAAAGGCATCGACACCCGTTTTCACCCCAACATGCCGATTCAAAACCACAAAGCGCTATGGACCTTCGACGGGACCTTTCCGGTAAAACTGCTGATGGTGCGTTATGGCCAACCGGTGCTGATGCGTCACTACAACGCCCTGCCGATCGATCCTGCCGCCAACATGGGTTTCGGCCTGCATACGCTCAGCACCCATGAACACAACGGCCACAACCCGGCCGAAAGCGACGGCTATACCAATGCGTTTTTCTTTCCGGGGCAGTACTACGACTATCGCTGGCCGATGCAACTGGCCGGTTACGACACCATCAATACCAAGGCTGAAGACCCTCGGGCTGCATTCCCTTGCGCGCCGGGCGAAACCCTGTTCGTCAACGACGCCAACCCGGGCCTCAAGACCTGCGACAACGGCACCATCAAGATCCGCGGTGACTGGCGCGAGACCATGAGCACCCACTGGTTCCACGACCACATGCTCGATTTCACCGCGCAAAACGTCTACAAGGGCAACGCGGTGATGATGAACTATTACAGCGCGCTGGATCGTGGTAACGAAGCGCTGGAAGACGGCGTCAACCTACGCCTGCCCAGCGGGTCGGCGCTGGCCTGGGGTAACCGTGACTACGACGTCAACCTGATGCTGGCCGACAAGGCCTGGGATAAAAACGGACAACTGTGGTTCAACCCGTTCAACACCGATGGCTTCGTCGGCGATCAGATGCTGGTGAACTGGCAGTACCAACCGCGCCTGAAAGTGCGGGCGCGCAGTTATCGTTTCCGCATTCTCAACGGCTCGGTATCGCGCTACTTCAGAATTGCCCTGGTCCGCGAAGTCGCAGGCACCGGTGGCGAGTATCCAGGGCCGGCAGGTTCAGGCCTGTCCTACACCCGGGTGCCGTTCCACCTGATCGCCAACGACGGCAACCTCATGGAACACGCCGTGCCGTTCGATGGCAGCATGGACCTGGACGGCGACGGCGACCTGCAGAACCACAACGCTATCCTGCCCACCCAGGGCATCGCCGAGCGCTTCGACATCATCGTCAACTTCGCGAAAAACGGCATTAGCACCGGTGACAAGCTGTACTTCGTCAACCTCATGGAACACCGCGGTGGCCGGGGGCCCGAACTGGCACCACTGAGCCTGGCCGACGTGCTGTCCGGGAAGTACAAAGCCGTGCTCAAGCTGGGTAGCAAAGGGTTGGAATGGGACGGCGGCGACCCGGTGGTGGGCAAGTTCCTGCAAATGGTGGTGCAGCCATACAGCGGCACGGACGTGAGCATGAACCCCGCCGACTATGAACCCGCCAAGCCGGGCAAAGCCGCCGGTAAAGTCATGATCCCGCTGACCCTCGATCGTAACGACGCCACCGTGCAGGCCAAGCTGAAGGACGCG
Source organism: Pseudomonas sp. (assembly GCF_050739655.1). GTDB lineage: Bacteria > Pseudomonadota > Gammaproteobacteria > Pseudomonadales > Pseudomonadaceae > Aquipseudomonas. The sequence goes on from NZ_JBOIBY010000165.1 coordinate 23,602, forward strand.
CGACATCGTGAATTCAGCTTCGGTCGTTCCAACGGCACGGACGAAGAACCCTGGACCATCAAGACCGACGGTGGAATGGGCCTGCAGATGGACTCACGGATTATCAGCGCTGCCCCGCAATTGGCCAACGGCCCAACCGATGGTGGCTACAGCGGTGACGGCACCCTTGAAGTGTGGAAAATCAAGAGCGGCGTCGATGGCTGGAGCCACCCGGTGCACGTGCATTTCGAAGAGGGCATCGTCCTCAGCCGCGACGGCAAGGCGCCACCGGTTTGGGAGCAAGGCGCACGCAAGGACGTGTATCGCATCGGTGAAGGCATCGACAGTTCGATGGACGTGGACATCGCCATCCGTTTTCGCGAGTTCGCCGGAACCTACATGGAGCATTGCCACAACACTCAGCATGAAGACACATCGATGCTGCTGCGTTGGGATATCGAGCATCCCGGTCAGTTCCAGTTGATGCCAACCCCCCTGCCCGGCTGGGACGGCGTCACCTACGTGAACTCTGCGGCGCTGCCGACCTTCCGCACGGGCACAGGCGACAACAAAAAACCGGACGCCAAAGCCGACAGCGCCGTCAGCAAAGGCGGCAAATCGGTGACCATCAATGTGCTGAATAACGACAGCGACCCTGACGGTAACGTGCCACTCAAAGTGGTGGGCCTGACGCAACCGGGCACAGGCAAAGGCACGGTCAGCACCAACGGTGTCAGCGTGACCTACGTACCGCCGTCGAGAATCACCACGTCGTTCACCGCCACCTTTACCTATCAAGCCAGCGATACCAAAGGCGCGGTATCGGCACCGGCGACAGTAAGCGTAGCGGTCTCACGATGACGCAAAGAAAATGATTTGCCTGGGGTGACCCAGGCAAATCGAGCGTCACTGAACTTGAGTCGAGGGATAAAGACCGGCAAGCCGCGCGATCACAACACTGACGTAAAACACGCCTGAAAATTCTTCGATCATCACCAGTGATCGGGCGTGGTTGGTCAATGGCAGAACATCACCGTAACCGGTGGTCGTGAGCGTGGTAAAACTGAAATAGATCAGCTTGAAGAACGTGCCAGGTTCTCTGAAGTCGAGCTGGCCGGGGCCGAATGAGCCCGCGGCGACTATCTCGACCATGGCATAAACGAAGGACCAAACGATGGCCAGCATGATGTAACCCGCCAGCGCGCCATGCAGCTTGTCGGCTGTAATCGGCCCGCGTTTGAGAATGTAGCGAAACACCCCGCTGAACGAGACGGCAAGAGACGCTGCATAGGTCATCCCGGCAACATGGAGAATCGCGAGACTTTCAGTCCACAACGCCGCCCATTGAAGGCCAACCCCAAGCAATGCCAGACCCAGCTTGAAGATGAACCCACGCCGAGTCTGCTTGATGGCGAAAGTGCCCACCAGCAGCACGATTGAAAACAGAATGCCAAGCAACGTGCGGGCGTAGATGCCTCCTTCAAGAAAGGGGAACAGCAGGACCAATCCCAGCAAGAGCAGCAATAGATAGGTGCACGGCCCCAGCCCGATCACCATCTGAGCTAAATCGTCATCGAGATCGGATCTGTTTTGCTGTTCTGTCATAGCGGTTCCCAGAGACTGAAATAATGCTTAAGACTTGGCTTCGGAAAAGTCGGCAGTGGAATTCTAGACGCGAATGCGTGTGAGGGGATTTGTGTCGTGCCAGGTGAACACCAAACAACGCAAACCTGTGGGAGCTGGCTTGCCAGCGAAGAGGCCAGCACATCCAACATCAATGTCAC
>NZ_JBOIBY010000166.1:0-7743 GCF_050739655.1 Pseudomonas sp.
CGGCAGCTCCTACATGGGATCGGCGTACAACTGTAGGAGCTGCCGAAGGCTGCGATCTTTTGATCTTCTGCAATAAAAAGCCCCGCACGGCGAACCGTGCGGGGCTTTTGGTGCCGCCAGGGAAGTCTTACAGGCCGGCTGCGGAGCGCAGCTCGTCGGCGCGGTCGGTTTTTTCCCAGGTGAAGGTGGTGAAGGTGTCTTCGCCAACAGTCTTGGTTGCCGGGGTGCGACCGAAGTGGCCGTACGCAGCGGTTTCCTGGTACATCGGGTGCAGCAGGTCGAGCATGGTGGTGATTGCGTATGGGCGCAGGTCAAACACTTCGCGGACCAGTTTGACGATCTTGTCGTCGCTGATCTTGCCGGTACCGAAGGTGTTCAGCGAGATCGAGGTCGGTTGAGCGACACCGATGGCGTAGGAGACCTGGATCTCGCAGCGCTCGGCCAGGCCTGCGGCAACGATGTTCTTGGCCACGTAACGACCGGCGTAGGCCGCCGAACGGTCAACCTTCGATGGATCCTTACCGGAGAATGCGCCACCGCCGTGACGGGCCATGCCGCCGTAGCTGTCAACGATGATCTTGCGACCGGTCAGGCCGCAGTCACCTACCGGGCCGCCGATGATGAACTGGCCGGTCGGGTTGATGTGGAACTGGGTGTCCTTGGTCAGCAGCTCGGCAGGCAGCACGTGCTTGACGATCAGCTCCATCACGCCTTCGCGCAGGTCGTTGTACGACACATCCGGGTTGTGCTGGGTCGACAGAACCACGGCGTCGATACCGACAACCTTGCCGTTTTCGTAACGGCAGGTGACTTGCGACTTGGCGTCCGGACGCAGCCAAGGCAGCAGGCCGGATTTGCGTGCTTCAGCTTGCCTTTGTACAAGCTGGTGCGAGAACGTGATCGGGGCCGGCATCAGCACGTCGGTTTCGTTGCTGGCGTAGCCGAACATCAGGCCCTGGTCACCGGCACCCTGGTCTTCAGGCTTGGCACGGTCGACACCTTGGTTGATGTCAGGAGACTGCTTGCCGATGATGTTCATCACGCCGCAGGTCGCGCCGTCGAAACCAACATTGGAGCTGGTGTAGCCGATGTTGGTGATCACGTCACGAACGATCTGCTCCAGGTCAACCCAAGCGCTAGTGGTGACTTCGCCGGCGATGATTGCCACGCCCGTTTTCACCAGAGTCTCGCACGCCACACGGGCGAACTTGTCTTCAGCAATGATGGCGTCCAGCACCGCATCAGAAATCTGGTCGGCGATTTTGTCCGGATGCCCTTCAGACACGGACTCGGAGGTGAAAAGGGAGTATTCGCTCATCTCGATGTTTTCCTGATTTTACCGATGGTGAGTGTCGCCAGTCGGCCGCTGAAAATGGCGGACCTGGATCTGGAAACCATTACGTAAGCCTACATACAGGCTTTCCCCGGGAACGAGTCCCGCAGCGGTGGCCCAACGGGCCAGATCGTCCTGTTCAAACCCCAGCCAGAGATCACCGCAGGCCTCCTTGGCCCAACTCTGGTTGTGGCTACATAACTCTGTCACTAACAGGCTGCCGCCTGGTTGCAGCAAATTGGCCATGTGCTTGAGTGCATCGGCCGGCGCGGCAAAATGGTGCAGCACCATGTTCAATACAACGCAATCGGCCTTGAGGCTTACGCCGTTCAATGCATCGGCCAATTGCAGGCTGACGTTGGTCAGTGTTTCTCGCTCGCAGACCTGGCGTGCCAGCTCAAGCATCGCAGGGCTGTTGTCCAGCGCCGTCACTTCAGTGAAGCGGCGCGCCAGCTCCGGCAGGAATGCGCCGTCACCGGGGCCGACTTCGATGGCCGTGGCGCCTGGGTCGAAACTCAGTTTGTCCAGCAGCGCCACGACGCTTTCGCGGTATTGCGGCAGGCCGGCGATCAAGTCTTGCTGGGCGCGAAACTTGTCCGCGACCCGAGAGAAAAAGTCCTGGCTGGCCGCCGCGCGCTGTCCATGGACCTGTGCGATTCGCGACTGCACTTCGGCCGGCAGGGCCAGGTTGTCTACTTCGTCGAGCAACGCGGCGTGGAGTTTTCCGCCCAGCAGATCGGTGTGAGGCAGGGCGCGACGGTAAAAAATCGCGTTGCCTTCCCGACGCGTGGCCACAAGGTCAGCCTGGGCCAGGACCTTCAGGTGATGGCTCATACCCGACTGGCCTATATCGAAGATCTGCGCCAGTTCCAGTACACCAAACGAGTCGTTGGCCAGCGCGCGCAAAACATTCAAACGCAACGGATCGCCGCCGGCCTTGCACAGGGCCGCCAGCTCATCGCAGTCGTCATGACGAATGGAAGGTACGCGTAGGTTCATAAGGCCGGCAGTCTAGTCACGCACCCGTAGCATCGCAAGAGCAATATCAAAAAGTTTTGATATTGCTCGATAGATGGCACTTCTTGACGTTAGCCTCAGTCAACAAACGAACAGCGGAAAGGTTTCACCAGTAGAAACCGTCGTTATCCATTGGAAAAACGCCTTCAGATGACTATCTGTCATTGCCCCGAGGCGGCTCGGTGAGGGAAAATGCTCGCCTTTTTTCCGTTTCGATTTACTCATTCTTGTTTCAGAATCCCAGGAGATCAGCGATGCCTAGCCGTCGTGAGCGTGCCAACGCTATTCGTGCCCTCAGCATGGATGCCGTGCAAAAAGCCAACAGCGGCCATCCCGGTGCCCCTATGGGTATGGCGGATATCGCCGAAGTGCTGTGGCGCGACTACCTCAAGCACAACCCGAGCAACCCATCGTTCGCCGACCGTGACCGCTTCGTGCTGTCCAACGGCCACGGCTCGATGCTGATCTACTCGCTGCTGCACCTGACCGGCTACGACCTGTCGATCGAAGACCTCAAGCAGTTCCGCCAACTGCACAGCCGTACCCCGGGTCACCCGGAACTCGGTTACACCCCCGGCGTTGAAACCACCACGGGTCCACTGGGTCAAGGCCTGGCCAACGCCATCGGTTTTGCCCTGGCTGAAAAAGTCATGGCGGCACAGTTCAACCGTCCTGGCCACAACATTGTCGACCACCACACCTACGTGTTCCTGGGTGATGGCTGCATGATGGAAGGCATTTCCCACGAAGTCGCTTCCCTGGCCGGTACCTTGGGCCTGGGCAAGCTGATCGCCTTCTACGATGACAACGGCATCTCCATCGATGGCGAAGTCGAAGGCTGGTTCACCGATGACACGCCAAAGCGTTTCGAATCCTACAACTGGCAAGTGATCCGCAATGTCGACGGTCACGATCCGGAAGAGATCAAGACCGCGATCGAGACTGCTCGCAAAAGCGAGCAACCGACCCTGATCTGCTGCAAGACCACCATCGGCTTCGGTTCGCCGAACAAGCAGGGCAAGGAAGACTGCCACGGCGCCCCACTGGGCGACGCGGAAATCGCTTTGACCCGTGCTGCGCTGAAGTGGAACCACGGTCCGTTCGAAATCCCGGCCGACATCTATGCCGAGTGGGACGCCAAGGAAGCCGGCCGCGCGGTCGAAGCCGAGTGGGACCAGCGTTTCGCCGCCTACTCCGCAGCTTTCCCGACCGAAGCCAACGAGCTGATTCGCCGTCTGAGTGGCGACCTGCCAGCGGACTTCTCCGAGAAGGCCGAAGCCTACATCGCTGAAGTGGCTGCCAGGGGCGAAACCATCGCCAGCCGTAAAGCCAGCCAGAACGCCCTGAATGCCTTCGGCCCGCTGCTGCCTGAGTTCCTCGGCGGCTCGGCTGACCTGGCCGGTTCCAACCTGACCCTGTGGAAAGGTTGCAAAGGCGTCACTGCCGAAGATGCCAGCGGCAACTACATGTACTACGGCGTGCGCGAGTTCGGCATGACCGCGATCATGAACGGTGTTGCCCTGCACGGCGGCCTGGTGCCTTACGGCGCGACCTTCCTGATGTTCATGGAATACGCCCGAAACGCCGTGCGTATGTCGGCCCTGATGAAGCAGCGCGTGATCCACGTCTACACCCACGACTCCATCGGTCTGGGCGAAGACGGTCCGACGCACCAGCCGATCGAGCAATTGACTGCACTGCGCAGCACGCCGAACCTCGACACCTGGCGTCCGGCCGATGCCGTTGAATCGGCGGTGTCCTGGAAGTACGCGTTGGAGCGCAAGGATGGTCCTTCGGCCCTGATCTTCTCGCGTCAGAACCTGCAGCACCAAACCCGCAGCGCTCTGCAAATCGCCGACATCAGCCGCGGTGGCTACGTGTTGAAAGATTGCACGGGCGAACCTGAGCTGATCCTGATCGCTACCGGTTCCGAAGTCGGCCTAGCCGTTCAAGCCTTCGACAAACTGACCGAGCAAGGTCGTAAGGTACGTGTGGTTTCCATGCCTTGCACCAGCGTGTTCGATGCCCAGGACGCCGGCTACAAGCAATCGGTTCTGCCGTTGCAGGTCAGCGCCCGTATCGCCATCGAAGCTGCCCATGCCGACTTCTGGTACAAGTACATCGGCCTGGAAGGTCGCGTGATTGGTATGACCACCTACGGCGAGTCCGCGCCTGCGTCGGCCTTGTTCGAAGAGTTCGGCTTCACCCTGGAAAACATCCTGGGTCAGGCTGAAGAGCTGCTGGAAGACTAAAACACACGCGGTGGTTCAGGCTGCCGCGTTTCCTGTAGGAGCTGCCGAAGGCTGCGATCTTTTGATCTTGATCTTTTGAAGCCAGATCAAAAGATCGCAGCCTCGTTTCACTCGACAGCTCCTACAAGGATTGTGTTGCACCCAAGAATTTCGTCTCGCGTCGCCTATCGAGAACCTCATGCCTCAACCGCGTCCCTACAAAGTTGCACTCAACGGCTACGGCCGGATTGGTCGTTGCGTCTTGCGTGCGTTGTTCGAGCGAGGCGAGAAGGCCGGGTTTGAAATTGTCGCGATCAACGATCTCGCCGACATGGCCAGCATCGAATACCTGACACGTTTCGACTCCACTCACGGGCGTTTCCCCGGTGAAGTGAAGGTCGACGGCGATTGTCTGCATATTAATGGTGACTGCGTGAAGGTTCTGCGCAGCGCTACCCCCGAAGGCATCGATTGGGCGTCGTTGGGCGTCGATCTGGTGCTGGAGTGCTCCGGCGCTTACCACACCCGTGAAGATGGCCAGCGTTTCCTCGACGCCGGTGCTCCGCGCGTATTGTTTTCCCAGCCGATGGCCAGCGAGGCTGATGTCGACGCCACCATCGTCTACGGCGTGAACCAGGATTGCTTGACCGGCGACGAGTTGCTGGTTTCCAACGCCTCCTGCACCACCAATTGCGGCGTGCCGCTGTTGCGCCTGCTGGATCAGGCCGTTGGTCTGGAGTACGTGTCGATCACCACCATTCACTCGGCGATGAACGACCAGCCGGTGATCGACGCCTATCACCACGAAGATTTGCGCCGCACCCGTTCGGCGTTTCAGTCGGTGATCCCGGTGTCCACTGGTCTGGCGCGAGGCATCGAGCGTCTGTTGCCGGAACTTGCCGGGCGAATTCAGGCCAAAGCCGTACGTGTGCCGACGGTAAACGTGTCTTGCCTCGATATTACGATGCAGACCGTCAGTGATACCGACGCCACCGAGGTCAACCGGATCCTGCGCGAGGCTGCGACCAGCGGCCCGCTCAAAGGCCTTCTGGCTTACACCGAGCTACCCCACGCAAGCTGTGATTTCAACCATGACCCACATTCGGCGATCGTCGATGCCAGTCAGACCCGCGTTTCCGGCCCTCGGCTGGTGAACATCCTGGCCTGGTTCGACAACGAATGGGGTTTTGCTAACCGAATGCTTGATGTTGCAGAACACTATCTGCAATCAGCAGCTTCAAAAAAACCTGCTCTCTAAAACAGAAACTCCAGGAAATGCGACCCATGACCGTGTTGAAGATGACCGACCTCGATCTGCAAGGTAAGCGCGTATTGATCCGCGAAGACCTCAACGTCCCAGTCAAGGACGGTGTTGTCACCAGCGATGCGCGAATCCTGGCCTCGCTGCCGACCATCAAGCTGGCCCTGGAAAAAGGCGCGGCCGTGATGGTCTGCTCGCACCTTGGCCGCCCGACCGAAGGCGAATTCTCGGCCGAGAACAGCCTCAAGCCAGTCGCCGACTACCTGAGCAAGGCCCTGGGCCGTGAAGTGCCGCTGGTGGCTGACTACCTGGGTGGTGTCGAGGTCAAGGCCGGTGACATCGTTCTGTTCGAAAACGTGCGCTTCAACAAGGGCGAGAAAAAGAACGCCGACGAATTGGCCCAGCAATACGCTGCCCTGTGCGATGTGTTCGTGATGGACGCGTTCGGCACCGCGCACCGCGCTGAGGGTTCGACGCATGGTGTAGCCAAGTTCGCCAAGGTCGCCGCGGCAGGTCCATTGCTGGCTGCTGAACTGGATGCACTGGGCAAGGCCCTGGGTGCCCCGGCCAAGCCAATGGCAGCCATCGTTGCCGGTTCCAAGGTGTCGACCAAACTTGACGTGCTGAACAGCCTGAGCCAGATCTGCGACCAGTTGATCGTTGGCGGCGGCATTGCCAACACTTTCCTGGCCGCTGCCGGTCACCCGGTTGGCAAGTCCCTGTACGAGCCAGACCTGCTGGACACCGCACGCGCCATCGCCGCCAAGGTCAGCGTACCGCTGCCAGTGGACGTGGTAGTCGCCAAGGAGTTCGCCGAAAGCGCAGCGGCCACCGTGAAGCTGATTGCCGACGTGGCTGCCGACGACATGATCCTCGACATCGGCCCGCAGACCGCCGCGAATTTCGCCGAGCTGCTGAAGTCCTCCAAGACCATCCTGTGGAACGGTCCGGTGGGCGTGTTCGAATTCGACCAGTTCGGTAACGGCACCAAAGTTTTGGCCCAGGCCATTGCTGACAGCGCGGCGTTCTCCATCGCTGGCGGCGGCGATACCCTGGCAGCCATCGATAAATATGGCATTGGCGAGCAAATCTCCTACATTTCCACCGGTGGCGGCGCGTTCCTCGAGTTCGTCGAAGGCAAGGTTCTGCCAGCCGTTGAAGTCCTGGAAAGCCGGGCCAAGGCCTGAGGCCGCCCGTTTGGCCAGGCAAGGGAGTGTTTTTATGGTCAAGTCGTTAGCGCTGTTGATCGTCGCGGGTTCGCTGGCGGCTTGCGGGAGTAACCCCAAAGCCCCCGAGGTGCCCGAGACGCCGGCACAGGACAAGGGCTGCTACCAGGCCGACTGGCAGGCGGAGACCAATCCTGTGCTCAACAAGCGCTCCGGGCCTGATGGCCTGGACAAATACGAGACACAGACCCCCGCCAAGGAACATGGTTGTCCTTGACGGGTCTGACTCTTTACTCAGGGCTGGTGGCGTGCGCCGTCAGCCGAGGAACACGGATGAAAGGTTTTTTCGCCATTACGGCGCTGGCACTGCTGGCCGGGTGCGCCAACTTGAACCCGTTCCAGTCGTCCGCCCCGGCTGACAACTGGACCACCTGGACCTGCGACAGCCAGGCCAAAGTGGTTTGGCGCTACACCGACGACAGCCGCAAGGACGTTGACGTGCGCCTGGGTGGGGCCGATCAGGTCTACCGTTTGAAGCAGGAGCCGGGTGCGTCGGGTGCGTTGTACAGCGACAACATGCTGGCGTTTCACATAAAAGGTGAGGAAGGCCTGGTTTACTGGGTCGCCACCAATGATTTGATTGGGCGTGGCTGTAAGGCGCAATAAATGCCTGCACCCATCCTGTAGGAGCGAGCTTGCTCGCGATGGTCGGTAACGATAACGCTGGGTCCCTGA
>NZ_JBOIBY010000167.1:0-7395 GCF_050739655.1 Pseudomonas sp.
GCATCGTTGTCGGCCTCGGCAAGAGCGGCATGTCCCTGGTTCGCTTCCTGGCGAACCGGGGCGTGGCGTTTGCCGTGGCCGATACGCGGGAAAATCCACCGGAACTGGCCACGCTCAAGCGTGACTACCCGCAGGTGGAAGTGCGTTGTGGCGAGTTGGACGTCGAGTTCCTGTGCCGTGCCGACGAGCTCTACGTGAGCCCCGGCCTGGCGCTGGCGACCCCGGCCCTGCAGGCCGCCGCTGCCCGTGGCGTGAAACTGTCCGGCGACATCGAGCTGTTCGCGCGTAACGCGAAGGCGCCGATCGTGGCCATCAGTGGTTCCAACGCGAAGAGCACCGTGACCACTCTGGTCGGCGAAATGGCAGCTGCGTCCGGCAAGCGTGTCGCCGTCGGCGGCAACCTCGGCACGCCGGCGCTGGATCTGCTGAACGACGAAGTCGAGCTGTACGTGATGGAGTTGTCGAGTTTTCAACTGGAAACCACCGACCAGCTCAATGCCGAAGTGGCAACCGTACTCAACATCAGCGAAGACCACATGGACCGCTACAGCGGTCTGCCGGCCTATCACCTGGCCAAACACCGGATCTTCCGTGGCGCCAAACAGTTCGTGGTCAATCGCCAGGACGCCTTGAGCCGTCCGCTGATGGGCGAAGGGCAGCCGTGCTGGACCTTCGGTTTGACCAAGCCGGACTTCAAGGCCTTCGGTCTGCGTGAAGAAGACGGCGAGAAGTACCTGGCGTTCGAATTCCAGAACCTGATGCCGGTGCGCGAGCTGAAAATTCGCGGCGCCCATAACCAGTCCAACGCCCTGGCAGCCTTGGCACTTGGCCACGCTGTCGGCCTGCCATTCGATGCCATGCTGTCGGCCCTGCGCAACTTCGCCGGGCTCGAACACCGTTGCCAGTGGGTCCGTGATCTGGATGGCGTCGGCTACTACAACGATTCAAAAGCCACCAACGTCGGCGCCGCACTGGCAGCCATCGAGGGCTTGGGCGCGGACATCGACGGCAAGGTCGTGTTGATCGCCGGCGGCGACGGCAAGGGTGCCGAGTTCAATGATTTGCGTGATCCGGTAGCGGCCAACTGCCGCGCCGTCATCCTGATGGGTCGTGACTCCGACAAGATCGGCGAAGCCATCGGCGACGCCGTTCCACTGATTCGCGCAGGCTCTCTGGTCGAAGCCGTTGAACAGTGTCGCGCCGCTGCCCAGCCGGGCGACGTGGTGCTGTTGTCGCCGGCCTGCGCCAGTTTCGACATGTTCAAGAACTACGAAGACCGTGGTCACCAGTTCGTCCAAGCAGTGGAGGAACTGGCATGAATCTGAGAAACATCATCAAGCCATACCCTTCGCCGCTCATCACCGGGCGCGGTATTGACCTCGATTTTCCGATGCTCGCTGGCTGCCTGTCGTTGCTAGGCTTGGGGCTGATCATGATTGCCTCGGCTTCTACCGAGGTGGCTGCGGTGCAGTCGGGCAGCCCTCTGTATTACATGATTCGTCACCTGATCTATGTGGTGCTGGGCCTGGGTGCCTGCATCGTGACCATGATGATTCCCATCGCCACCTGGCAACGCCTGGGCTGGATGATGCTCATTGGTGCCTTCGGCTTGCTGGTGATGGTGATCATTCCGGGGATCGGCCGTGAAGTGAACGGTTCGATGCGCTGGATCGGTTTCAGCTTCTTCAACGTCCAGCCGTCCGAGATCGCCAAGGTGTTCGTGGTGATCTACCTGGCCGGTTATCTGGTGCGTCGCCAGAAAGAGGTGCGCGAAAGCTGGATGGGCTTCTTCAAGCCGTTCATCGTTCTGCTGCCAATGGCGGGCCTGTTGCTGATGGAGCCGGACTTCGGTGCCACCGTCGTGATGATGGGCGCTGCGGCGGCGATGCTGTTCCTCGGCGGGGTCGGGCTTTTCCGTTTTTCCCTGATGGTGGTGCTGGCTGTCGGAGCGGTGGTGCTGTTGATTCAAATGCAGCCGTATCGAATGGCGCGTCTGACCAACTTTGCCGATCCGTGGGCCGACCAGTTCGGTGCCGGTTATCAGTTGTCCCAAGCATTGATCGCGTTCGGTCGTGGCGAATGGCTGGGCGTAGGCCTGGGCAACAGCGTGCAGAAACAGTTCTACCTGCCGGAAGCCCACACCGACTTCGTGTTCTCGGTATTGGCGGAAGAGTTGGGTGCCGTCGGTTCCCTGTGCACTGTCGCGTTGTTTGGCTTCGTTTGTATTCGTGGCATGTACATCGGCTTGTGGGCCGAGAAGGCCAAACAATTCTTCGCGGCTTATGTTGCCTATGGTTTGTCGTTCCTGTGGATCGGCCAGTTCCTGATCAATATCGGCGTAAACGTCGGGCTGTTGCCTACTAAAGGCCTGACGCTGCCGTTCCTCAGCTATGGCGGCAGTTCGTTGGTGATTTGCTGTGCCTGTCTGGGCTTGTTATTGCGCATTGAGTGGGAGAGTCGAACCCACCTTGGCAGCGAAGAAATGGAATTCCATGAGAGCGACTTCGCCGAGGAGCCGAACCATGGGCGCTAACGTTTTGATCATGGCCGGTGGTACTGGCGGCCACGTGTTCCCGGCACTGGCCTGTGCCCGCGAATTCCAGGCGCGTGGTTACACCGTGCACTGGCTCGGCACGCCCCGTGGCATCGAGAACGAGCTTGTCCCGATGGCGGGCATCGAGTTGCACCGGATCCACGCCAGCGGCCTTCGGGGCAAGGGCAAGTTGTCCCTGCTCAAGGCGCCGTTCATGTTGCTCAAATCGGTCTGGCAAGCGCGGGCGATCATTCGTCAGCTGCAGCCAGTCTGTGTGGTCGGATTTGGTGGTTATGTGACCGGTCCTGGTGGCGTTGCCGCCAAACTGGCCGGTGTGCCGGTAATCGTTCACGAACAGAACGCTGTCGCCGGTACCGCCAATCGGTTGCTGGTGCCGTTGGCCGCCCGAGTCTGTGAAGCCTTCCCCGACACCTTTACCCTGTCGAACAGCCGCCGGACCACCGGTAACCCGGTGCGCACCGAGCTGTTCCTCGAAACATCGCGACCCGCCCTGGCTGGTCGCAAGGCGCGTTTGCTGATCCTTGGCGGAAGCCTTGGCGCAGAGCCGTTGAACAAGTTGCTGCCTGAAGCCCTGTCACAAGTCGCCGTCGACTTGCGGCCGGACGTGTTCCATCAGGCCGGCAAAAATCACGATGAAGTGACTGCAGAGCGCTATCGCGCGGCTGGCGTCGAGGCGCAAGTGCAGCCTTTCATCAAAGACATGGCTCAAGCCTATGGCTGGGCCGACCTGGTGGTATGTCGCGCAGGCGCGCTGACCATCAGTGAACTGGCTGCCGCCGGTCTGCCCTCGATGCTGGTGCCTTTGCCCCACGCGATCGACGATCACCAGACCCGCAATGCCGATTATTTGGCCCGTGAAGGCGCTGCTTTCCTGATGCCACAAAGAACGACCGGCGCAGCGGATCTTGCCGCTCGCCTGACAGAGGTCCTGATGCAACCGCAACGACTTGAAGAAATGGCCACTGCGGCCCGTCGCCTGGCCAAACCCGATGCCACCCGTAACGTGGTCGATACCTGCCTGGAGGTGGCCCATGATTGAGAATCAGAAAGCCATGCCGCAACCGGAAATGCGCCGCATCCGTCGCATCCACTTCGTCGGTATCGGCGGCGTGGGCATGTGCGGGATTGCTGAAGTGTTGTTGAACCTGGGCTATGAAGTGTCCGGTTCCGACCTGAAGGCATCGCCTGTGACCGAGCGCCTGGAGTCTTTCGGCGCACAAATCTTTATCGGCCACCGTGCCGAAAACGCCGCTGCAGCGGACGTGCTGGTGGTGTCGAGCGCCGTGAACACTTCCAACCCGGAAGTCGCCACCGCGCTGGAACGCCGTATTCCAGTGGTGCCTCGTGCAGAAATGCTGGCTGAGCTGATGCGCTACCGCCACGGCATCGCCGTCGCCGGTACCCACGGCAAAACCACCACCACCAGCCTGATCGCTTCGGTGTTCGCTGCCGGTGGCCTGGACCCGACATTCGTCATCGGTGGCCGTCTGAATGCCGCGGGCACTAACGCCCAGCTTGGCACCAGCCGCTACCTGATCGCCGAAGCCGATGAAAGCGATGCCAGCTTCCTGCACTTGCAGCCGCTGGTCGCTGTGGTCACCAACATCGACGCCGACCACATGGCGACCTATGACGGCGACTTCAACAAACTGAAAAAAACTTTCGTCGAGTTCCTTCACAACCTGCCGTTCTACGGTTTGGCCGTGGTGTGCCTGGACGATCCGGTGGTGCGTGAAATCCTGCCGCAGGTCAAGCGCCCGACCGTCACCTACGGTTTCAGCGATGACTGCGACGTGCGTGCGATCAATGTGCGCCAGCAAGGCATGCAAACCTTCTTCACCGTGCTGCGTCCCGACCGTGAACCGCTGGATGTCTCGGTGAACATGCCGGGCAACCACAACGTGCTCAACGCGCTGGCCACCATCTGCATCGCCACCGACGAAGGTGTCAGTGATGAAGCCATTGTCCAGGGACTGTCCGGGTTCCAGGGCGTAGGCCGACGCTTCCAGGTTTACGGCGAACTGCCCGTAGAGGGCGGCAATGTGATGCTGGTCGACGACTACGGTCACCACCCGACCGAAGTCGCTGCCGTGATCAAGGCCGTGCGCGGTGGCTGGCCGGAGCGCCGCCTGGTGATGGTCTACCAGCCGCACCGTTACAGCCGCACCCGTGATCTGTACGACGACTTCGTCAATGTACTGGCCGATGCCAACGTGTTGCTGCTGATGGAAGTCTATCCGGCCGGCGAAGAGCCGATCCCGGGTGCCGACAGCCGCAAGCTGTGTAACAGCATCCGCCAGCGCGGCCAGCTCGATCCGATCTATATCGAACGGGGCATCGACCTGGCGCCACTGGTCAAGCCGCTGCTGCGTGCTGGCGACATCTTGCTCTGCCAGGGTGCCGGTGATGTCGGTGGCCTTGCTCCGAGTTTGTTGAAGAGTCCGTTGTTCACCGGCGCCGTGGCTGCGCCGGTCGAGGGGAAGTTGAAATGAATACTGCCTACGCCAACCTCGTTTCCACCCTTGCGCCGAAAGATTTTGGCCGTGTCGCCGTACTTTTCGGCGGCAAAAGTGCCGAGCGCGAAGTCTCCCTGAAATCGGGCAACGCTGTTCTCGATGCGCTGCAAAGCGCGGGTGTGGATGCGTTCGGTCTCGATGTGGGCGATGACCTGTTGCAGCGTCTGCTCAACGAAAAAATCGATCGCGCCTTCATCATCCTCCACGGTCGTGGCGGTGAAGACGGCAGCATGCAGGGCCTGCTCGAATGCCTGGGTATTCCGTACACCGGTAGCGGCATCCTGGCTTCGGCACTGGCCATGGACAAGCTGCGCACCAAGCAGGTCTGGCACAGCCTGGGCATTCCGACGCCGCGTCACGCCGTGCTGAGCAGTGAGGCCGATTGTATTTCGGCGGTCACGGAACTGGGCTTCCCTTTGATCGTCAAACCGGCCCATGAAGGTTCAAGTATCGGGATGGCCAAAGTGACTTCCGCGTCCGAATTGATCGACGCCTGGAAAGCGGCCAGTACCTACGATTCGCAAGTGTTGGTCGAGCAATGGATTCATGGTCCGGAGTTCACCATCGCCACCCTGCGTGACCAGGTGTTGCCTCCAATCGCCCTGGGCACGACGCACAGCTTCTACGACTACGACGCCAAGTACGTGGCCAACGATACCCAGTACCGCATTCCGTGCGGGCTGGACAGCGCCAAGGAAAAGGAACTCATGGACCTCACGGCGAAAGCCTGTGAAGCGCTGGGTATTGCCGGTTGGGGCAGGGCGGACGTGATGCAGGACGCCGAAGGGCAGTTCTGGTTCCTGGAAGTCAACACCGCACCGGGGATGACCGATCACAGCCTGGTGCCGATGGCGGCCCGTGCTGCCGGTCTGGATTTCCAGCAGCTGGTCCTGGCCATTCTGGCAGCCAGTGTTGCCGGTAGCGAAGAGCCAAGAGGTTAAGACCATGCAAGGCGCTCAGCTCAGACATCAGCCCACCGCACCGACCGGCCGCAAGCCGGTACCGCGAGGTGCAAGCCGAATGGTGGCCAAAGAGCCGATGTCTGCGCGCCTGCCGAAAGCCAATTTTGGTTTTCTCAAGAGCCTGTTCTGGCCGGTGCTGCTGGTGGTTTTGGGGTTCGGTACTTACGAAGGCGCGCAGCGTTTGATGCCGTACGCCGACCGACCGATCACCAGGATCAACGTGCAGGGCGACTTGAGTTACATCAGCCAGCAAGCGGTGCAGCAGCGGATCGCCCCTTATGTGGCGTCGAGCTTCTTCACCATCGATCTGGAAAGCATGCGCACCGAGCTTGAGCAGATGCCATGGATTGCCCACGCCGAAGTGCGCAGGGTATGGCCGGATCAAGTGGTGATCCGCCTGGAGGAACAACTGCCCGTGGCCCGCTGGGGCGACGAGTCGCTGTTGAACAACCAGGGGCAGGCGTTCACACCGCGTGAGCTGGCGAACTACGAACACTTGCCACAGCTGTTTGGCCCACAAAGGGCTCAACAGCAGGTGATGCAGCAATACCAGGTTCTGAGCCAGATGCTCAGGCCGTTGGGCTTCTCGATTGCACGCCTGGAACTGCGTGAGCGAGGCAGCTGGTTCCTGACCACTGGCCCAGGCAGCGCGGGCCCCGGGATTGAACTGCTGCTGGGACGTGGCAATCAGGTGGAAAAGATGCGCCGTTTCATTGCCATCTATGACAAGACGCTCAAAGAACAGATTACGAACATTGCGCGCATCGATCTGCGCTACGCCAACGGCCTTGCTGTTGGCTGGCGGGAACCCGTAGCGCCGACGGCAGCTCAACCCGCTGTCGCGAAGAATTAAGAAGAGGCAGGACCCATGGCAAACGTGCAAAGCGGCAAAATGATCGTCGGTCTCGATATCGGCACCTCCAAGGTGGTGGCGCTGGTCGGCGAGGTCGGGGACGACGGCACGCTGGATATCGTCGGGATCGGTACGCACCCGTCCCGTGGCCTGAAAAAAGGCGTGGTGGTGAACATCGAGTCCACCGTGCAATCGATCCAGCGCGCGATTGAAGAAGCGCAGCTGATGGCTGGTTGCCGCATTCACTCGGCATTTGTCGGCGTGGCCGGCAATCACATCCGCAGCCTGAACTCCCACGGCATCGTGGCGATCCGTGATCGTGAAGTCAGCTCCGCCGACCTTGAGCGCGTACTTGACGCTGCCCAGGCCGTGGCGATTCCTGCGGACCAGCGCGTACTGCACACCCTGCCGCAGGATTACGTGATCGATAACCAGGAAGGCGTCCGCGAGCCGCTGGGCATGTCCGGCGTGCGTCTGGAGGCCAAGGTCCACGTGGTCACCTGCGCCGTC
>NZ_JBOIBY010000168.1:0-11613 GCF_050739655.1 Pseudomonas sp.
ATCTTACTTTTCAAAGTGTAGTTTTCAGGCAAAATGCTCCCGCAGCACTTATGTTCTATTGTTAGAAAATCAGAAGTGCCGAGCGCTCAATACCAACGAACTCACTGGTGTAGATTGGTTACGAACAATGTTTAATTTTTAGGTGTTATAACTTCCTGGTTGCCACTTCCTTTGTACCTTCCAATCCAAAGGAAGATCTTTGAAGCGATCCAACTTCAAAGCATCGATAGGCATCGAAGTCTTGCCCTCCAACGCGAGATCCTTCACCGCGACCCCCACGCTCACCGCCATCCCAAATCCGTGGCCGGAGGTGCACGCGATGATCAATCCCTCAGGATCGCTGAGCCGATCAACGATACACACTTGATCTGGCGTGACATCAATGATGCCGGCCCAGCTACGAAGCAGTGGGATATGAGCAATCGAAGGCATCAGCTCAGCCAAGCGTCCAGCGATATTCCGCACGATAGGCGTATTGGGCTTGGCAGATTCTTCAGTGAGGCTGACATCGATCCACTCATGTGGCCCCCCGTTAAAATGGATGTTGCCACGACGGGTCTGACGCAACGACAAACCGTTACCAACCATCGCGACATCAAACAGAGGTGGAAGCGGCGCAGTGACCATCGATTCCAGGCGCACCGTAGCGATTGGGATGTCCACTCCCACCATCGCGCCTACTTTCGCGAGTTGGGGGCCCGCGCAGTTCACCACGATCGGTGCGTAGATAATCGAATCGGGTGTACGCACACCTTTGACTCGACCACCTTCCACCAGGATATCCAGCGCAGGACTGTTTTCGATAATGACACCGCCGCGATCCTGAAACGCCCAAGCAAATGCTTGAGAGGTGCGCTGCGGGTTACCGTGTCCTGAGCGATGGGTGTGAATGCCTCCAACAATGCCAGGCATGAGGCAAGGAGCAATCTTCCTGCACTGCTCACCGTCAATCAGCTCAAACGGGATTGCCGTCGTGCAGAAGTGCTCATAGGTGAGCTGCATGTCCGCCCACTCCTGAGCATTCGTGGCGACCCAGAGGCGCCCCTCCTGCTTCCACTCCGTGGGGTATCCCAGCTCTTCATCAAGGGTGTCCCACAGCTTTTCGGCTTCAGCGGCAAGCGCCGATTCCATCGGCTGTTCGCCACGCAAGCTCAGGAAGCCGGTTGCGCGAGAAGAGGCTTCAGCTGCGGTACGACCCTTGTCGAGAACAATGACCTTGGCTCCAGCCTTTGCAAGCCAGTAAGCAGAGGCCAGCCCTGTAATCCCCGCCCCGATAATTACGACATCTGCGTTTTGCATACAAACCTCTTACCTGCAGGCGACTCAGTGAACGCCAGGGATCGTGTCTTCGACCGGGTGCAACCACGTCGGCCAGTTGTCACGCATCTCTTTGGGTTCATCGTGCGCACGGATGATGTTCAGCGGCAGAGCACGTACAGGCACTCTATAACTGCCTGGAGCGACCTTGTTCAATTCAACGCCGGCAATGCCTGCAAGCAGCATCGCTGAATGCTCACGGCAACGGCGACCTTGGCAGTGGCCCATACCAACCCGCGTCATACGCTTGAGCATGTCCTGGCTTGCCTGGCCCTCCGCAACGAATGTTTTGGCTGCATCGCAAGGACTGCTAAGGGTCGAGGCGAGGTACTTCGGCGCACGAACTTCGATGAGTTCCTGACGCGATACATCCTCACACTGGCATGCCATCACGCCCATGCCACCAGCCTTGACCAAAGCGTCTAGCCAATACTGCGGTGGATAGACTGATCGGGAGTCCGACTGCACCTGAGGTGAAGAGATTTCACCCTCCACTGCCTGGCCCTCACGCGCCGCGATCGCAGCAGCGATGCGCTGACCTTGGTAGATCGACACTTCTGGGTTGACGAGCGCAGTTTCGGTCACTCCGCTGGCATCACCTGCCACAAAGACATTCGAGATCGTGCTTTCGAACTCGGAGGTCAGCCGAGGAGCCCAACCACCGAGATCCGCGTTGTAGTCCAGAGCGCCGCCGGCTGAAGCAACCAGCTCGACATTCGGCACCACACCGTAGGCCATGCAAACGGTGTCGCATGTCACATCGACTGCCGGCAGAGACTTGTCAGAGACAGGAACCAACACAGCCCCGCTGACTTCGTTCACGCCAACGGTGCTCTTGATACAGTACCCGCTAAAGATTTGAACGCCCTGATCCCTCAAGGAAGCAGCGAGCTCAGAATCCCCCTGCAACTCATCAGCAGCTTCGACGATACCCACGACCTTGATACCAAGCGCGATTGCTTGGATCGCTAGCTGGAGGGCCACGTTGCCCGAGCCTAATACCAGTACCTGATTACCGCCAAGCGCCTGATATTTACCCATCAGCGTAGTGGCACCTTTTGCCGCCAGCACTCCAGGCAGGTGCCAACCGTCAAAGGACAGCACTAAATCGCGGGCGCCCGCAGCAACGATGAGGTAGTCAAAGCCAAGCATCCAGGATTTCTCAGTATCGGCCAGGCCGACCTGATTGCACTCCAGATGCTCATTGTTTGCACCCGACACAAAGAGGCCCCAAACGCAGGTGTTGGTCAGTACTTCAACACCTGCTTCCAGACATTCCATCAAAAGATCGTTGGAGCCCAACACGCGGTCTGCAATCGTGCCTTCATCCGACAAAACAGGAGCAAGTCGAGCGCCGTAAAAGTATGGCGCGTCGAGGCTCATGGCTGCAGTGTTCTGTGGGTGTTCATCAATCAGTGTCACGGTCAGTCCCCGACGTGCAGCCTCAAGCGCCGCAGTACAACCTGCAACGCCTGCGCCCACGACGACAACTTGTTCTTTTGTAATAGTCATCGCAATTCACCTACTTGCTACGCAGCTCTTGTACACGCGCAACGAAAGCTGGCAGGACAACCTTAGCGTCACCCACCACACCGAACTTCGCAACGCTGAAAATGTTGGCCTCAGCATCGCTGTTGATGGCTACGACGTTTTTGACGCGGCTGATGCCGGCCAGGTGATGAATCGCCCCAGAAATGCCAGCAGCGACATAAAGTTCTGCGGCAACTTTCAAGCCACTGAAACCTACCTGCTTGGTAGTCGGAACCCATCCCATTTCTACCGCAGCCCGAGTCGCACCGACAGCAGCATTGAGTCCCTTGGCGGACTCTTCGATGACTTTCCAGTCACCGGCACTGCCGATCCCGATACCACCAGACACAACGACTTTTGCGGTGCGAAGTGATGGGCCGTCACCTGCGGCTTCGGAAATCGTTTCAACCACCGAGACCGGGTTGTCGATAGCGCCCATAGCTACCTTTTCAGCAGCAACAGCCGCACCACCTGCTGCTGGAGCGAAAGCACCGGCGGAAAGAGTCACAACCTTCAACTCGCTTGTCATTGAGTATTGCGCTTGAACGGCGCCACCGCACACAGGCTTGGTCGCGAGCAGTGCACCACTCGCTTTCTCAAGAGCACTGCAGTTGGTAACCAGCGCTGCGTTCAACCGTGCTGCTAGACGCGGTGCCCACTCCAGTGCGTTGGAAGTGTGAGGAACGATAATCAGCTCAGCACCTGCTTTTTTCGCGATCTCTGCCGCAGCGCTGACGAAGGCTTCGCAGGTGTAGCCAGTCACTTGAGCGTCATCGACTACCAATAGGCGGTCGACATCCGCTATTGGGAATGCGCCGTCGGAGATACCGCTGCCGATCAGGGCAGCGACAATTTGCGAGCCAGACTCACGCACGGACAAGGCAGCAGTGATGGCTTCCGCCGAAACCTGAGTCAACACGCCATTCTGAATCTCACCAAAAACGACAATGCTGGACATCAGATCACCCCCTCTTGAACCAGACGGTCTGCCAAGGCACGACCATTTGCTTCGTCGGAGCCTTCGGAAATCATTACGGTGTCCACCTTAACGGCAGGCTTGATAAACAGCCGCGTCAGCTCGATCGACGGCGCCGCAGATGGGACGCCCAAGTCGGCCTCAGTCCACGTAGGGATCACGACCTTTTTGGCCATCATCACGCCTTTGAGGCCTGCGGTACGAGGCTTGTTGGCCTCGTTGGAAATACCCACCAGCAGAGGCAGTCTCGCCTTGAGACGCTGAGTGACATCCTCACTCATGCGGTCAACAGTTAGCGCTTGCTCTTCAACCTGGGCGATTGCTTTGACAGGAGAAACGGAAGCAAAGCCTAGCTTCTCGGCGAGGATGAGATGCGTCTGACCCGCATCGGTATCGGACGAAGCCTTGCCTGAAAGAACGAGGTCGACATTGCCCAGCTTCTGGATGGCTTTGGCCAGTTGGTCGGCAATTACGAAGCTGTCGCAATCGAGACCAACCGCGCCTTTAATATGTACACCACCATCCGCGCCCATCGCGATCGCTCGACGTAACTGGGCAATGGCCTGGTCGTCCCCAACGGTCATCACGGTCACAGTACCGCCGACCGCTTCCTTGATCTTCAACGCTTCTTCGACAGCGTTGGCGTCATAACCATTGAGAACTGAGCTCATACCAGAGCGCATCTCTATCGATTTCTCGTCCGGAGCAACCTGCAGCAAAACAGGCGGAGTGTTCGGGTCAAATACTTGCTTAAGAGTTACAACGATGTGCATGCGATGCTCCTACGGTGCCAGCATTTCATACGGTGAAGTAGTCCTCGCCTCCTGACTGCCCTCGTTTAATCCCCTGGTGATACGACCGCCAGTTAGCGAGCGTTTCTTTGCGTAGGGGCCCTGTACGGAAGGGCTGGCGAAGGTGGCTTGAGACCGAATGTACAACCTTTTGACTTTGCAGTATACAAAAAAGACTCACGGGTCTAAGATATTTCCAAGGAGCCAACCGACCCCGTCGGCGCCCCGAATTTGAACAAAAGCGCCGCGTCAGGCGGCTTCACCAGAGGTCTGTATCCTTATGCGTACTGCAGTCACTGAAATGTTTGGGATCGACATCCCGCTCTTCGCTTTTTCCCATTGCCGCGATGTCGTGCTCGAAGCCTCCAAGGCAGGTGGCATGGGGATCCTGGGTGCTGCATGGATGACTCCAGAAGAGCTGGAAGTCTCGTTGAAATGGATCGACGAGCGCATCGAAGGCAAACCCTACGGCGTGGATATCGTGTTTCCTGGCACCTTCGCCCCACTCACCGACGATCGCGATCCAGCCAAGATCCTGCCGGAAGGCCATCGTCATTTCGTCGATAAAATGATGAATGACGCTGGCATTCCCGAGCTGCCAGACGATGACGCCAAGGCATTTGCTCAAGAGCACGCCGACAAGATGAAGATGACACCAAGCGATAGCGAGCGCTCGCTGCAGATCGCGCTGCGTCACCCCGGTGTGAAATTCATCGTCAGCGCGATGGGTGCAGCACCCAAACACGTAGTCGAGATCGTCCATCAGCACGGCCTGAAAGTGGGCGCACTGGTCGGCAATATCGATCACGCCATGAAGCAAAAAGAAGCTGGCGTCGACGTACTGATCGCCCAAGGCGCTGAAGCGGGCGGCCACGTCGGTCGCGTTGGCTCCATGGTTCTGTGGCCTCAGCTGGTCGACGCGATGGCACCGATTCCAGTACTGGCCGCAGGCGGTATCGGTCGCGGTCGTCAGTTTGTTGCAGCAATGGCACTGGGCGCCGCAGGCGCGTGGTGCGGCTCGATTTGGTTGGGTACCCGTGAGAGCGATCTGACTCCGAACATGAAAGAACGCATGTTCGAATCGAAGTCAGAAGACGCTGTTGTGAGCAAGGCTCTTACTGGCAAGAACTGCCGAATCCTGCGCAGCAACTACACCGAAGCCTGGGACAAGGCCGAGGAAGTGAAGCCTCTGACCTTCCCTCTGCAATCAATCCTAGGTGGCGTGCCACTGCGCCGGGCTGAGCGGGTACGTCGGTTCGACTACTGGACTTACGCTGTGGGCCAGATTGTCGGTGACATGAACCAGGAAACAACTGTTCGCCAGGTCTTCGCTGAGATGCTGGGCGAGTACGTTGAGGTCATGGAGCATCTGAGCAACTTGCTGGAAGACTGATCGCAGCCGCTTCACTGAACAGCCATGCGAAAGCGTTCGTCGTAAATCGACACTCGCTTTCGTATGGCTCACGACACCGTGTTATGCCATTACGGAAGGCGCTAAATAAGGCCTCGCACGTGTGCGAATTCTCGTATCTGTGCACGTACCGAATTGACGTTTTTGGAGTAAGAGATGGGAATTGTATCGAAGGCTCTTCAGCAATATGACTACGTCGTCGTTGGCGGAGGTTCTAGTGGGTGCGTCATCGCTTCGCGCCTCTCAGAAGAGTCCAGCGTTAGCGTCCTCCTCATTGAGGCTGGGCCGACAAATAAAAGCTGGACGATCGACATGCCATTGGCGGTAGAGCGCCTTCTAATCGACGAGAAGTTCAACTGGGCTTACGAATCAACGCGCGACGCAACCATCAACAACCGTCAGATTGCCCATCCACGTGGGCGCGTTCTTGGC
Organism: Pseudomonas sp.; assembly: GCF_050739655.1. GTDB lineage: Bacteria > Pseudomonadota > Gammaproteobacteria > Pseudomonadales > Pseudomonadaceae > Aquipseudomonas. Next base: position 6,458 of record NZ_JBOIBY010000168.1, read on the forward strand.
GGCTCCTCTTCCATCAACGGCATGGTTTACACGCGCGGTCATGCGCTTGATTATGAGAACTGGGAGAAAAAATACGGCTGCGACGGTTGGGGCTATGCGGGCGTGCTCCCCTATTTCAAAAAGGCCGAGACAAGCCTGGGCAACAAAAACGATTATCGTGGCACTGAAGGCCCACTTTTTGTGAATTGTCCCGATGTGATGGCCAATCCTGTCAATAAGGCTTTCATGCTCGCAGGTGCTCAAGCAGGCTATCCGGTCACCAAAGACTCCAATGGGTTTCAACAAGAAGGCTTCGGCCCGAACGAATGCACCATCTACAAAGGTGAGCGTTGGAGTACAGCGCGCGCGTATTTGTCCAGCACCGTGATGAAGCGCAAGAACCTTCATGTCATCACCGGTGCCTTGGCTGAAAAAATCCTGATCACGAACAAGACCGCCAAGGGCGTTGTATACCGCCATGATGGCGACCGACTCCAAGTGCTCGCGAATCGCGAGGTTATCGTATGCGGTGGAGCCTTCAATTCTCCGCAGCTACTTCAGCTGTCCGGGATTGGCCCGCGTGACGTGCTTGAGAACGCAAGTGTTCCCGTTGTCCATGAGCTGCCAGGAGTAGGCGCTAACCTACAGGATCACCCTGACCTGGTCATCAAGTGGAAGTGCAAAACTGCCGTTGGCCTTGGCACGATCCTAAAGTTTCCGAAGAAGCACCTCACGGGCATTTCCTGGTTCCTGAACCGGTCAGGTGCCGCGTCCAGCAACCAGTTCGAAGCAGCAGCTTACCTGCGCTCACGCCCAGGCCTTGAATATCCAAACTTCAAGCTTGAAATACTGCCTTTGGCATTTCAGAAGGACACATTCACACCCTACGAAGGCTTCAGTTTTCAGATTCACATGTCGCTGATGCGAACGGAAAGCCGTGGTGCAGTGAAGATCACTTCACCTGATCCAGCCACCAAGCCGAACATCAAGTTCAATTACCTGGAAGCTGAGAACGACATCATTTCACTCCGGGAAGCACTCAGACTGACCCGAGAAATTGTTGCCCAAGAAGCGTTTCACGAACTGCGAGACAAAGAACTCGAACCAGGTATCGATTACCAGACCGACGAGCAGCTCGACAGTTGGATCCGCAAAGCCGTTGCCACCGCGTTCCACCCATCGTGCACGTGCCGTATGGGCGCTGCAGGCGATCCAATGGCGGTGGTCACTCCAGATCTTCGCGTGCACGGGATCGCCAACCTAAGAGTGGCAGACGCCTCAGTTATGCCAGAGGTCATCGCGTCAAACACGAACGCACCAACGATCATGATCGCCGAGAAAGCGGCGGACATGATCAAAGGCCGAACCCTTGCGAAGGAGCACAAAAACTATTTCGTGTCGTCCAAATGGCAAAGCAGCCAAAAATAAGTACGACGCTCAAAACTCACTTAATAAAAATAAGACCCGTTATGAACACACCCTTTAACACTGCCATTCACTCAGCGGCCTCTCCCCTGCTGACTTTCCATCGTTTCAATTGCCCCAGGTAAGCCCCCTAACGAGTGCCTTACTGACGTTCTGATTGGAGCAATCATCGCCATGGTCGTGCTAGGCATGGTGTGGGCTCTACGGCTACGAGTGAGCAATCCCGGTGTCTAGAGAAGCATTGTTCGACAAAATAGCTGATCGTCTTCCCTACACCTTGGGGCACGCGCGAGCGTGGCTTTTTATGAGGGCAGCCGCCTACCGGGCGAGGCGCTGTTCCTCATAACAGTACAGAACAGATGACACTCCTGACGCCTTGCTGATCGACAAATCTTTTAGCTTGCCAACAACTCTGCACAGCCGTCCCTACATCACTGAAACCACATCGACTACCCCATGATCTCTCTTAAAAACATCGAACTCAGACTGGGCACGAAAGTGCTGCTTCAGCAGGCCAATGTGCTGATAAACGCTGGAGAGAAAGCTTCATTGGTTGGGCGCAACGGGGCGGGCAAGTCGACCCTTTTCTCGCTCTTCACCGGCCAAGTAAGGGAGGATCTAGGCGACTTCGAGATGCCGGTGAAGTGGAGGATTTCTCAGGTTGCCCAGAATATGCCAGAGACTGCGGACGGTGCGACCGACTTCGTTTTGCAGGGCGACGTCGTCCTGATGCAGGCTCGCGCGGCACTGGAGGTCGCGATCGCCCAGGATGATGGGATGGCCATGGCCCAGGCTTACTGCGACCTGACTGACGCCGGGGATCATGATGCGGCCGCTCGCGCCCAAGTCCTCATACAGGGGCTGGGGTTCAAGCCTGGCGTACTGAACAATCCAGTAAACAGCTTCTCTGGCGGTTGGCAAATGAGATTACAGCTGGCTCGCGCGCTGATGTGTCCGTGCGACCTGCTGCTGCTCGACGAGCCCACCAACCATCTTGATCTTGATGCCCTGATTTGGCTCGAAGCCTGGCTTGCCAAGTTCGAGGGCACCATGCTGGTCATCAGCCATGACCGCGAATTTCTTGACGCTGTGACCGAGGTGACGGTGCATCTTGAGCATGCTCAGCTCAATCGATACAACGGCAACTACAGCGTGTTCGAAAGCTTACGAGCAGAGAAGCTTGATCAGAAGCAAGCAGCTCACGAAAAGCAGCAGGAGAAGATGGCGCACTTGCAGAAATATATCGACCGCTTCCGGTATAAAGCGACCAAAGCACGCCAAGCTCAAAGCCGTATCAAGGCTTTGGAGCGTATAGAGAAGATTACCGCCGTGATAGCTGAGGCTGAGTTCACTTTTACCTTCAAAGAGCCTATGAACATTCCAAGTCCTATGCTGACTATCGAGAATGCCGATTTTGGGTATCCCTCAGGCAACGCCGATGACCGCAACCTCATCCTCAGGGGTGTTCGTAAGTCTGTGCTTGCTGGCCAGCGCATCGGGATTCTAGGCGCGAATGGGCAGGGAAAATCGACCCTCGTCAAGACGATCGCTAGAGATTTGCGAATTGTTAACGGCTCGATTATCGAGGGAAAGGGCCTGACTATTGGGTATTTTGCTCAACAAGAACTGGACGTGCTGCGAGTGGACGATACCCCCTTGGGCCACATGCTGGAACTTGCCAAGAATGCAGTCGACCAACCCGGGCAAGCTGCGCGGGAGCAGGAGATGAGAAATTACCTCGGCACCTTCAACATCAGCGGCGACATGGTCACCCAGAACGTCAGCACACTGAGCGGCGGAGAAAAAGCCAGGTTGGTATTGTGCATGCTTGTGTGGCAACGCCCCAACCTTCTATTGCTCGACGAACCAACCAACCACCTCGATCTTGCCACACGCGAAGCATTGGCCCTAGCGCTGAACCAGTTCGAGGGCAGCCTGATGCTGGTGAGCCACGACCGAGCACTGTTACGCTCCGTCTGTGAGGAGTTCTGGTTGGTGGGTGATGGTGGCGTCGTATCATTCGATGGAGATCTCGAAGATTACCATCGCCACCTGTTGAGCGAGGCAAAACGACAGCAACTCACCAGGCAAGAGAACTAGCGGCACTCCGAAAAGCAACCGCTGAGGCACTCGGCTGATGCCCAAGTATCGAAGCGGGTCAAATTTATCCAGCAGAAACTTGAAGATATCGAATCGAGTATTTCAAAACTTCAGACCAGCAAGGCCGTGCAGGAGGAAAAGCTAACTGGCAATACCTGTGAGCTCTCTAAGCTTCAAGCGACCTCGCTGTTGATCCATGGCTATCTGTCGGAAATTACAGCGCTAGAAAACACTTGGTTCGACTTGCAAAGCGAGTTGGAAGCAGTGGGTGTGGCTTAACTACATCCAACATCGCTCTCATCAACCAAAAGAAAACTATCTCTCCGACTCTCCAAATATTAGTTGCAGCAAACAACACTCAAGTCACTCGAAAACTTAGTTCTGTACGAGAGCGCTCCAAAAAAACCATAACGAACACTGCGAGCATAGACGTTATGATCGCAAGGCCTCGCAGCAGAGTAGCAAAGGCGGAAACGTAGACATCGTGTATAACCGATTGATCTAGCTGAGTAACCGTTGCCACCTGACCAATGTTCCCTTGGGCCAAGTCGAACGCATTTGCTGCAAGTGTGGGTAGTTGGACACTGATCAGCAGCGCCAGCACCGAGCCAGCCAAAGCCAAGCCCAACGACTCACTCGCCAACCGGACAGTGTTGAAAACCCCTGAAGCCATACCTGCTCGATCTGAAGGCACTACGGATACAGACAAGCTATCCATGAGCCCCCAAGGGAGACCAGTGCCCACTCCAATTATTAGAAGAGGGATGATGAGTTCAGTCATGCCTCCGCCCTCTCGGAGCGAAAGCAGCACAAGCCCTATGCTGGCGATCACTAGCCCTAGCCCCGAGATCGCAGCCGGGGAGAAACGCCTAGCCAATCGAACTGCGACGGTAGGAAGTATCATCAGTGGCAAGCTTAGGGTAAACATCGCTACCCCCGCTTTCGCAGGTGACATGCCCTCAATGGCAACCAGACGAATCGGCAGTAGGAGTAGAAGCACCACATAACAGCAGGTTGTAGCCAGAGGCAACGCCTGCACGGCTAGGAATGCCGCATATTTGAACAACGAAAGATCTAGCATGGGTCGGATCTGACGGTGTTGCACGTTTATGAATATCAACAGAGCGACCAAGGAGCTGAGCAAATAGGCAAGTGTCGAAAAGCTCGTCCACCCTTGGACAGGTGCCTGCAGAAATGCCCAGGTCATTAGACTTAATGAAGCGCAGATCGAAAGAATCCCAACCCAGTCGACCTCCTTGACTTCGGGATCTCTCGACTCCTTTAGGGCCCCATGCCCTACGATCAAAGCGAGAATTCCGAGAAAGGAGGACAAAAAGAAAATGGATCGCCAACCAAAGGCATCGATCAGCATGCCCGATACGGGCGGCCCCAACGCAAGCCCCACACCAAAACTTGTTCCAATCCAGCTCAATGCCTTTTTTTTAGCTTCAGCATGGAACGAGCTCGCAAGCATCGCAGACCCGGCTGAGAGCAATGCGGCTCCGAACGTTCCTTGAATTGTGCGCAGGAGCGAAAGCGCCGTAGCACTTTGCGCGCCCCCCAGTAGAAAGGAGACAACTGTAAAACCCACAAGGCCAGTCAAAAAGACTTTTTTGCGTCCAACTCGATCCGCGAACGTCCCTGCGGCCAAC
>NZ_JBOIBY010000169.1:0-9141 GCF_050739655.1 Pseudomonas sp.
GCGACGCGCTGCATCAGCTGCGCGTCGCGGTAACCGGCACTTAGGAAGCGCTGGTTGGGGTGGCAGGTACTGCGCTCGGAACAGCAGCCGGCGTTGGTGCTGGCGAAGCTGTCGCGGTGGTGGTGGCTGTCGAAGCAGGCGCTGCAGTTGGAGCCGGGGCCGCTGGCTTGGCAACAGGTGCAACGGTTGGCTTGGCGGCAACCGGCTTTCTTACTGCTGGTTTTGCAGCTGGCTTGGCAGCAGCAGGCTTGGCTGCAGGTTTTGCAGCAGCTGGTTTTGCCGCGCTGGCAGTGGCCGGCTTGGCAGCGGCAGCGGGTTTCGCAGCAGTAGTTTTAGCCGCTGGTTTAGCCGCTGGCTTGGCAGCAGGTTTTGCCGCTGGCTTGGCTGCGGTTTTGGCAGCAACAGGTTTGGCGGCAGGCTTGGCAGCTGGCTTCGCTGCAGCGGTTCTGGCCGCTGGCTTGGCAGCAGGTTTAGCGGCTGGTTTTGCAGCAGCTTTTACAGCTGGTTTAGCAGCAGTTTTTGCAGCCGGTTTCGCAGCAGCGGTTCTCGCCGCTGCAGGTTTGGCAGCAGCTGGTTTTGCAGCAGCAGTTCTAGCTGCAGGTTTAGCAGCGCTTGCTGCAGCAGGTTTTGCCGCTGGCTTGGCTGCGGCTTTCACCGGTGCTTTGGCAACCGGTTTGGCGGCAGGCTTGGCCGGTGCTTTTGCAGCAGCCGGTTTGGCAGCGGCTTTCTTCGCAGGCGCCGCAGCAGGTTTGGCCGCACGCAGGGACAACGCCTTGCCGACAGCCTCTTGTACACGACCAACGCCCTGGGCCAGTTTCAGGCTTTCTTGAGCGTCGCGCTTGAGTTGCAGAATGTAGCCACGAGTGTCCGACTGACGCTCCTTGAGGGCATCAAGCAGGTCTTCGAGTTGCTTCACGGCGTCCTTGGATTTGGCTTGCGCCTTGGCTTTGCCGGCTGCGGCTGCGTCCTGCAATTTGGTGCGGGATTTGTGCAGTTTTTCCTGCGCTTTGCCGCGTTGTTTTTCCAACTTGGCGAGCAATTTTTCAGCATCAGCCAAGGCTTCCGAACAGGCAGTTTCTAAGTGCTCAAGCAGGCTGCCCGACAGTTGTTGGAGAAGATGCAACGGAGTGTTTACTGGCTTCTTGGTGGCCGACATGGTTTACCTCCTGGCTGAAGTGAGTGCGGCTCATACTAGACCTCTGCTGCAACCGCCGCTAGGGCATGTTGACACTATCGAAAGCGTCCTGTTGCAAAGGAGTGAAAAACTTCTGTGCTTGCGCAAAAGCAGTTCACCGTTAAGCACATTCACACTGGCATAATCGCCCGCAATTTCAGGCCGGAGAGTGCCCATGTCGCGCTACCTTTTTTTATCACTGTGCGTTGTTTTTTCAGCGACTCATGCCGCGGAAAAAACCCAGGAAAATGACGCTCACGATCTCGCTTACAGTTTGGGTGCGAGCCTCGGTGAGCGCCTGCGCCAGGAGGTTCCCGACCTGCAACTCAAAGCACTGGTCGAAGGTTTGCAGCAAGCCTACCAGGGCAAGCCATTGGCGCTGAAGGACGAGCAGATCGAGCAGATCCTCACCGAGCACGAAGCCCGGATTGCCATGCAAGCGCCTGCGCCGCAAAGCGAAGTGGCGCTAGCGAACGAGCAACGATTTCTCGCCGAAGAAAAAGCCAAACCCGGTGTTCGAGAATTGCCCGATGGCATCCTGCTGACAGAGCTGGTTCCGGGTACCGGGGTCAAGGCCGGCCCGAATGGCAAGGTGCAGGTGTTGTATATCGGTCGCCTGCCTGACGGCACCGTATTTGACCAGAACAGTCAGCCGCAATGGTTCAGTCTCGACAGCGTGATCAGTGGCTGGCGCAGCGCACTGCAGCAAATGCCGGTCGGCGCCAAATGGCGCCTGGTGATTCCATCGGCGCAAGCCTATGGTGCCGATGGTGCCGGTGACCTCATCGCGCCGTTTACACCACTGGTGTTTGAAGTCGAGTTACGCGGCGCTACCAGCTGAAAGCGCAAATGAAAAACGGCGTGCCTTGGCACGCCGTTTCGGGTCTTGCGGGAAGCGCTTCAAGCCTGAGCCGGCTCGGGCTCCTTGTGCGCGGTGTGCAGCACTTCGATCAAGCAATCTTCCAGTTCGAAGCGCTCATGCAACAGACCACCCAGCTCTTTGAATTTCTCGGCGACACACTTGCCTTCATCGCAAAGGTCATTGAACGCCAGGAGCTTCTCGGTGATGACGTCAATGCGTGGGTAGATCGTCTCGGCGAGTTCCAGGCCACGCTTGTCGTTGAAGGCCTTGGCCTCTCCGGTCAGCTGTTCGTAGATTTCGAAGTGACCGGCAGAAACGTAATCGACCAATACGCCGCAGAACTCCTGCAAGGGTTTACGGCTCGTGGACAACGCCTCAGGCTCTTTGCCCAGATTGTCGTAGGCATCGATTAGCTCTTTACGCTCCTGCAACCAGCGATCAATCAGCAGGTGCACTCCACCCCAACGTTCCTGTGCATTCTGACAACTTTCGAGCATGGTGATCTCTCTTCCCTTATGGGTCAGCTGCTCTATGCCCGTTCGCCTCTTGTAATGGGCACTCAGGCAGAGCGTCATCGAGCAACATAATTCCAATGACACGTGCGGGCCAGATTATGCCCGCACGACTGTGCCTTCAAGGTACTCAGGCGATAAAGTTCATACAAGTGTTTAATCGCCCACAAGTGGCCGGTGCGACGAATCGCCGCCGAGCGGTCGCTGCAAGCTGATCCGGACAAGGCGCAGCAACTGAAAAACCCCGAGAATCATTAATGCAACGAAGAACAGCAGACTCCATTCGGGAATGCTCAGATCGAACAGCGTCCAGGCGATCTGCGAACAGTCGACCGAGTCTTTGAACAACAGTTGCACCACACACGTCCAGGGTGCGCTGGCGAAGAGTTCGGTGAGATCGGGTACGCAGGTCGATAGCTGATGGGTCGGGTCGCTTTGCAGCAACACCTGCCGCCATGCCGTCACGGTGCCGGCCAGACTGCAGGCCAGACAGAGGACCCAATACAGGAACGACCCAAGACGACCCGGCCCATGCACGGACGCTGTCAGACAAACACCCGTCAGCAACGCCAGGCAAAGCCGTTGCAACAGGCACAAGCCACATGGCTTGAGGCCAACGGCATATTCCAGATAGTAGGACACGCCCAGCACCAGGGCGCACGCAACGAAAAGCGTGAAAAACAACGAGCGTGAGCAGGCCAAAGACATGGCGTTTCCGTAACAGTAAGGGAACGACAGCTACGGTAGAGGAAAGCGCTCCGGCCTTTCAAGGCAGGCCGGCAGAGACAGTTCAACAGCGATGTAGGGAATTCCCGACACGACCTGAAGGATCAGATGTAATCCTTTGTAGGACTTTTCTTAATACGTAGTTTGAAGGGAAATTTCTGACAAAGATCGAACAACAGGGCACCCATACGAGCGCCCCATCACTCACCGATCAAGCGTGAGCCGGCACCGGCAACGGCGCAGCCAGCAAGCGCTCATCCAGCAAACCCAAGCCTTCCTGAAACAGCTGATTGCTGCGTTCGGTGTCGCCCATTTGCGCAAGCAGACGCGCCAGTTCGGCGCAAGCTTCCGGGTTACGCTGCGCACGCAGGCTGCCTTCCAGATAATCCCGGGCCTTGCCCCACAGGCTGATTTGCAGACACAGGCGCCCCAAGGTCAGTAAAAGGCTCGGGTCGGCTGGATGGTCCTTGAGCCAGCCTTCAGCGAGCTGAAGCTGACGTGCCGGATCACTGCCGCGCACCAATCCATAGAGCCGCGCCAGATGACTGTCGTAGCTGCGCTTGAGTGCTGTGCGCAAAACATCCTCAGCCTCGGCTTGAGCCCCCAATTGCCGCAGTTGCTCGGCATAAGCCAGCACCAATTGTGGCTCCTGACGCTGCGCTGAAGTCAGTTGCTGCCAGGCGCGCTCAAGCGCTTGCAATCCAACTGTTCCATCCGCTTCCTGATGCGCCGCCAGGGACAGGTTTTCACCCCAGGCGCGGCGCTCCAACTCGGTCAGTTCGGCAGGTTGCAGGACTTTGTCCTTGCGCAACTCAGGCAGCAGTCGAATCACGGCCGACCAATCGCCTCGCTGCTGATGCAGGCGCTGCAGTTGACGCAGAACCTGGGCGTTACGAGGGTGACGCTCGTGCATCGCCTCCAGGGTTGCCAGGGCGCCTTCAGTGTCGCCGCGGTCGGTCTGCAATTGCGCGTGGTTCAAGGCAATCGCCAACTCAGCCTGAGGCTGACGCTCCAGAGCGCGCTCCAGCAGATTGTCGCTCTCTTCGTAATGACCCTGTTCGTTTGCCGCGCGAGCAGCGCCGAGGTAATACAGCAGCGGTTGCCGCTCGGCTTCCGCGGCGCGAGACAAATGACGCTGCGCACTGGCCCAGCGACCTTCCGCCAAGTCCAGTTGCCCGTGTTCGATTGCGATCTGTACCCGACGACTGCGATTGCGCCGCGACCATGGATTGACCACCCCACTGGACGTCATCACCAGTTCGATCAACGCCTTGATACCCCAAAACACCAGCCAGAGGACCGCGACCAAGGCCAGTGTTGCCCACAGGCTGGATTCGTAGCGGAAACTCTTGTAAGCAACCAGCACGTAACCGGAATGCTCTGCAATGGCCAGGCCCAGCGCCGCCGTAGCCGCAATGACCAGGAACACGATCACATAGAGGCGTTTCATGGAGTAGCCTCCTGCGAGGTATTCGCAGCAGGCTTGGCCAGCGGCTTGATCGAGTCTTCAGCGTTGACGTTGCGTCGTTCCAGATAACCCTGAACCGCGCTCAACGTACCGGTCAGGTCCGGGGTCACTACAGTGACAGGCTGCTTGCTCAGCTCGGCCACCTGCTCAAGCATGACTTTGCTCTGCGGGTTGTCCGGATTGAAGTTGCCCTTGAGCACGTCACGGGCCTCATCCAGCGCCTGCGAATACACGGCCGCCTGACCATTGAGCGCGGCCCATTGAGCCTGCTCCAGGGCCAGACTCAGGGCCAGGCGGACCTGGCTCAGGCTCTGCCCCGCCAGCAACGGGCGAACGTTTTTGTCAGCGTTGAAATCGATGCGGATATAGCGCGAGATTTGATCCCACCACTGCGACCAGCGACTGGCGCCGTCGCCATCGGCGGTTAGCCCCAGCAGGGACTCACCACGATCCTTGTATTCAGGAGCGAGCTCGGTGAGGCTGATCACCTGATCGCGCAATGCGCCCAGCCTAAGGAACAGCCCGGTACGATCCGGCTGCTCGGTGCTGCGCAAAGCCACCAGGGTTTTGGCCACTTGTTCACGAGCGGCAAAGGAGCCGGGATCATTCTGTTCGCGGAGAATTTCATCGGCGCCCTGCACCAGCGCCTGTGCACTGCTGATGTCCTGCAGCGCTGATAGTCTCAGGCTGGCCAGGCGCAACAAGTGCTCGGCCTCGGCCAGACGCCAGTCCTTGCGACTGGCACCAAGAACAGTTTCCAGGCGTTGATTCAGTCGCTGCTGATCGCCCTGCAACTGGATCACCAGACGGCTGCGCTCCTCAAGCACATCAGCGCCTGGCAGCTGCTCCAGACGTGCGCTCAAGCGTTGTTCATTGAGCTTCAGGCTCTGGGCCTCATCGCTCAAGGCCTGCACCTGGCTTAACTGCTGTTGGTTAGTCGCTTGCAGATGACGCACCTGCCAGACTCCCCAACCACCTACCGCAATGCCGGCAGCGCCAAGCAACAGTGCGACGATTGCCAGCCCATTGCCTCGACGCTGCTCTGCAACAGGTGGCGGCGGCAGCGCTTCATTAACAGGCGCATCAACAGGTGCGTCAAGCACCGTCCGGGAGTCATCTTTAGGCAAGGCTGTTTCGCTCACGTATCCATCCTTTGCATCAGAGAACGGGCACGGGATGCTCCCGTAACGCCGTCAGCAAAGCCGTGGCACTCGCGCCACGACAATCCACAACTGTTTTGGCCCCGGCGGCACGTGCCAGTTCGGCGACCCTGGGGCTTGGTACAAACAACGGCAACCGCGCCAACTGCGGCCAGGCATCGCCAGCCAACTGATGCAGGTGCTCAAAACCCTGTCCACTGCTGACCACCAGTGCATTCAGGCGTTCCGCTTCGATCCGCTGCGGCAGCGCCGCAGGCGGATATTGCGGCAGCTCGCGGCGGTACAACTCCAGATAATCGACACTAGCACCTTGCTCGCGCAAACGCTCAGCCAGCAGTTCGCGCCCGCCTTCCCCGCGCAGGATCAGCACACGTGGATCAGGCCGGGAGATGGCGTCGCGCAAGCTCGTAAGTTCAAGCAAGGCTTCGCTATCATCGCCCTCGTGCGGAAAGCTCACATCCAGGCCGCGATCCTCAAGAATCTGCGCCGTCGCCGCGCCGACGCTGAACCACTTCAATGACGGCGTCTTCGGGCAAAACCGATCGAGCAGTTCTATGGCAATCCGCGCGGCAGGCTTGCTGACCACGATCACCGCACAATAGCGATCCAGTCCCTGGATCACCTCGCACATTGTGTCAGAGGCAGGGATGGGCACGATGTCCAAAAGCGGCAAGCTACTGCTGAAAATCCCCTGTTCTGCCAGGACGCCACTCAGCGCCGCCGACTCATCCGCCGGACGCGTCAGCAGCAGGCGCCAGCCCGTCACTCGTGACCTGCCTCGCCATAGACCGCTTTGAGAATATCGGCGGCGCCCTGACTCAAGAGATCTTCAGCCACTCGCACACCGAGGGCTTCGGCATCATCACGGATTGCGCGTGCCTGGGCACTGAGCAGCAGGCCGCCATTGGGATCACCCACCAGGCCACGCAACCAGACCTGCTCGCCTTCGAGCACGGCGTAGCAGGCAATCGGCACTTGGCAGCCGCCATTGAGATGTTTATTGAGGGCACGTTCGGCGGTCACGCGGGTGGCAGTGTCCTGGTGATGCAACGGCGCGAGCAATGCGTGAATGTCACTGTCGGCGGTGCGGCATTCAATTCCCACCGCACCCTGGCCACCGGCCGGCAAGCTGTCCTCGACACTGATGGCCGAGGTGATGCGATCCTCGAAGCCCAATCGGATCAAACCGGCGGACGCGAGAATGATGGCGTCGTATTCGCCAGCATCGAGCTTGGCCAGGCGCGTATTCACGTTACCGCGCAGGAAACGGATTTCGAGGTCCGGACGACGGGTCAGCAACTGGGTCTGGCGACGCAGGCTCGACGTACCGACGATGCTGCCTTGGGGCAACTCATCGAGGCTGGCGTAGGTGTTGGAAACAAATGCATCGCGCGGGTCTTCGCGCTCACAGATGCAGAACAGACCAAGCCCTTCGGGGAAGTCCATCGGTACGTCTTTCATGGAATGCACGGCGATGTCGGCTTCGTTTTCCAGCAGCGCGGTTTCCAGTTCCTTGACGAACAGGCCTTTACCGCCGATTTTCGACAATGGCGAGTCCAGCAGCTTATCGCCACGACTGACCATCGGGACCAAAGTTACGAGCAGGCCCGGATGGGCCTCTTCAAGGCGAGCTTTGACGTATTCGGCCTGCCACAGGGCGAGAGCACTTTTGCGGGTGGCGATGCGGATCTGGCGAGTGGACATGGATCAATCCGTACTGAATAGATACGGCGGATGATAACAGCTCAGCCAAATCCACTTTGACTTGTATCAGAAACTACTCGGCCTCCCTGGCCCCGGATATCCGGCAATCGGGTGTGAAACTCGCCTGCGACCAGCGAATCAAAGCTGTTGCATCATTTTCCGCACGCCGGCCACATGGCGTCGACTGACGATCAATGCGTCACCGTTGAGGCCCTTGAGGAACAGCTGGAAATGCCCAAGCGGTGTGCGCTGCAAGCGCTCGATGCGCTCGCGAGCCACCAGTGCATTGCGATGGATGCGCACAAAACGGTCACCGAATTCGTCTTCCAGGGCCTTGAGTGGTTCATCCAGCAACACTTCGCCGGTTTCATGGCGCAAGGTCACGTATTTGTGATCGGCAATGAAGTAGACCACCTGATCCAGCGGAATCAGCTCGATCCCTTTGCGGGTCCGCGCACTGATATGGCTTCGTGGGCCGTTGCCGCTTTCGGCGGCCGGACGGGTCAGGGCCGAGAGTTGAACACGATTGGGACGTTCGGCTTTTTTCAACGCGTCGTGTAAATGTTCAGTTCGCACAGGTTTCACCAGATACCCTACGGCGCTGGCCTGTAAGGCTCCCACGGCAAATTCATCGGGCCCTGTGCAAAACACTACGGCTGGCGGGGTTTCACGTTCGCACAATCGCGCGGCCACTTGCAGGCCATCGAGGCCTGGCATGCGGATATCGAGCAGCACGATATCCGGCTTGTGGCTGTCGATCAGTGCCAACGCCTCTTCGCCATTCGTAGCGCTGGGCTCCAGGACACTGTATCCCTCGAGTTCGCCAACCATTCGGCTCAGGCGCTCGCGGGCAAGGGGGTCGTCATCAACGATCAGGACATTCATATTGCGCTGGATTCCTGCGTGAGTCTCGCACAAGGATAGCGTAGACAGGTGAAGTGACGTCTGTCACAGCGATCCACGCTAAGACTAGCGCGAGCGTCAAAAAGTGCCGCTCGTCCGGCAGCAAAATTTTCATTTGCCAGGCAATTGGCGGCCCAGGCACGCATTGGCGACACATCGCCACAGGGTTTGCTGATACGCAATATGAACACCCCCTCTTCTTATAGTCAGCGTCGGCACCCGGAAGTGCACTGTTCCTTCTGTCCAACTGTAGACGGTTGCCGGCTCGATATTGCTCAAATGATAAATATCGTTGCACTCACAGCAAAAACCAACCTGTAGGAGCAAGCTTGCTCGCGATGAACGTTAACGATAACGCTGGCAACCTGACACCCCGCGTCGCCCTGTCGTTCTTCGCGAGCAAGCTCGCTCCTACAGGGGCGCTGTAAAACCAATCGACCAGTGTCAGCGACAGCCCAGGCAACCCTGTTATTATCCGCCGCAGCTTTCAACGCCATCTTTCTCCAGCCGATACGAGCGAATTCATGAGCACTGACAAGACCAATCAGTCCTGGGGCGGCCGCTTCAGTGAACCCGTCGACGCCTTCGTCGCCCGCTTCACCGCCTCCGTCACCTTCGACCAGCGCCTGTAT
>NZ_JBOIBY010000170.1:0-4322 GCF_050739655.1 Pseudomonas sp.
GCCTGAGGAGAGAAGTGCATGACGCAAGTCACGGTGAAACAACTGGCCGATGAGGTCAAAACACCGGTAGAGCGCCTGTTGCAGCAGATGCGTGAGGCAGGTCTGCCGCACACCGCCGCCGAAGAAAATGTGACTGACAGTGAGAAGCAATCGTTGCTGACTCACTTGAAAAGCAGCCACAAGGCGAAAGTGGAAGAACCACGCAAGATCACGCTGCAGCGTAAAACCACCAGCACCCTGCGGGTTGCTGGCAGCAAAAGCATCAGCGTCGAAGTACGTAAGAAGAAAGTCTTCGTACAGCGCAGCCCGGAAGAAATTGAAGCCGAGCGCAAGCGTGAAATGGATGAACGTCGCGCAGTAGAAAATGCTGCTCGTCAGAAGGCTGAAGAAGAAGCCAAGCGTCGCGCCGAAGAAGAAGCGCGTCGCCAGCCAGCTGCTGCGACGACCGCTCCAGCCGCACCTGTTGCAGCGCCTGCTGCAGTCGTCGAGCCTGTGCGTGAAAGCGCCCCGGTTGTGGCTGCTGCACCGGCTCCTGCGGCCGACACTCGCAAGCGCGACGAACAGCGTCGTCCGGACAAGCCACGTGCAGACGACAACAATCGTCGCGGTAGTGGCGATGGCGAGCGCAAAAATGCTCCGCATCGTGCTTCGGTCAAGGAAAAGGCTCCTGCGCCACGCGTTGCCCCACGTACTACCGACGAAGAAAGCGATGGCTTCCGTCGTGGTGGTCGCGGCAAGGCCAAGCTGAAGAAGCGCAACGCTCACGGTTTCCAGAGCCCAACCGGCCCTGTCGTGCGCGAAGTGAAGATCGGCGAGACCATCACAGTGGGCGATCTGGCCCAGCAGATGTCGGTCAAGGCTGCTGAAATCATCAAGTTCATGTTCAAACTGGGTACTCCAGCGACCATCAACCAGGTACTGGATCAGGAAACTGCCCAGCTGGTTGCTGAAGAGCTGGGCCACAAAGTGACCCTGGTCAGCGACACCGCCCTGGAAGATTCCCTGGCCGAGTCCCTGAAGTTTGAAGGCGAGGCAGTTTCCCGTGCACCAGTCGTGACCGTAATGGGCCACGTTGACCACGGTAAAACTTCCCTGCTCGACTACATCCGTCGTGCCAAGGTTGCTGCTGGCGAAGCCGGTGGTATCACCCAGCACATCGGTGCTTACCACGTTGAAACCGACCGTGGCATGGTGACGTTCCTCGACACCCCTGGTCACGCCGCGTTTACCGCAATGCGTGCCCGTGGCGCCAAGGCGACCGACATCGTGATCCTGGTGGTTGCAGCGGACGACGGCGTAATGCCGCAGACCGTTGAAGCTGTTCAGCACGCCAAGGCCGCAGGTGTACCGCTGGTCGTGGCAGTGAACAAGATCGACAAGCCGGGCGCCGATCTCGATCGCATCCGTAGCGAACTGTCGGTCCATGGCGTGACCTCGGAAGAGTGGGGTGGTGACACTCCGTTCGTACCGGTTTCCGCGAAGATGGGTACCGGCGTCGACGAATTGCTCGAAGCCGTTCTGCTGCAAGCCGAAGTTCTGGAACTGACCGCTACTCCGTCGGCTCCTGGCCGTGGTGTCGTGGTTGAATCTCGCCTGGACAAGGGCCGTGGCCCGGTGGCTACCGTTCTGGTTCAAGACGGTACTCTGCGTCAAGGCGACATGGTTCTGGTCGGTTCGAACTATGGCCGTGTTCGCGCCATGCTCGACGAGAACGGCAAGCCAATCAAGGAAGCTGGCCCGGCCATCCCTGTCGAGATTCTCGGCCTGGACGGTACTCCGGACGCTGGCGACGAGATGAGCGTGGTTGCCGACGAGAAGAAAGCCCGTGAAGTGGCTCTGTTCCGTCAAGGCAAGTTCCGCGAAGTCAAACTGGCTCGTGCTCACGCAGGCAAGCTGGAAAATATCTTCGAAAACATGGGTCAGGAAGAGAAGAAGACGCTCAATATCGTCCTCAAATCTGACGTCCGTGGTTCGTTGGAAGCTCTGCAAGGTGCTCTGAACGGCCTGGGCAACGACGAAGTGCAAGTGCGCGTAGTTGGTGGCGGTGTCGGTGGTATCACCGAATCCGACGCCAACCTGGCACTGGCCTCCAACGCTGTACTGTTCGGCTTTAACGTACGTGCCGATGCAGGCGCTCGCAAGATCGTCGAGCAGGAAGGTCTGGATATGCGTTACTACAACGTGATCTACGACATCATCGAAGACGTCAAGAAAGCCCTGACCGGTATGCTTGGCAGCGATGTTCGCGAGAACATCCTGGGCATCGCCGAGGTGCGTGACGTGTTCCGTTCGCCGAAGTTTGGCGCGATCGCCGGTTGCATGGTTATCGAAGGTGTTGTTCACCGTAACCGTCCAATCCGTGTACTGCGTGAAGACATCGTTATCTTCGAAGGCGAGCTGGAATCCCTGCGCCGCTTCAAGGATGACGCTTCCGAAGTACGTGCCGGCATGGAATGCGGTATCGGCGTGAAGAGCTACAACGACGTTAAAGTCGGTGACAAGATCGAAGTCTTCGAGAAGGTTCAGGTTGCTCGCAGCCTTTAACTCGCGCACTTCAGGAGCCGTGATGGTCAGCCGCATGCAAATGCACGGCGCATCGCAAGGACTCTAAACGCAACGCCCGGCCTGGCTTCTGTCAGGCCGGGCGTTTGCCGCTTTCAGACCTTACGGGTTTAACCGTGAGGCAGTTACAGGTAACAAGACATGGCAAAAGAATATAGCCGTACCCAACGTATCGGCGATCAGATGCAGCGCGAGTTGGCGCAACTGATCCGTCGCGAAGTCAAAGACCCGCGTGTAGGCCTGGTCACCATTACTGCAGTGGAAGTCAGTCGTGACGTTGGTCACGCCAAGATTTTCATCACCGTGATGGGCCAGGACGGCCACGAAGAAATCGCACAAAGTATCAAGGTGCTCAACTCCGCCGCAGGTTTCCTGCGCATGCAGTTGGCTCGCGAAATGAAGCTGCGTAGCGTTCCACAGTTGCACTTCCACTACGATGAAAGCGTTGTGCGCGGTGCGCATCTGTCGGCTTTGATCGAGCGCGCAGTGGCTGAGGACAGCCAGCATACGGTTGCGGCAGACGCCGAAGGCACCAAGGAGTAACCGGTGGCTCAGGTCAAACGTATCCGTCGTAACGTCAGCGGTATCATCCTGCTCGACAAGCCATTGGGGTTCACCTCCAATGCGGCCTTGCAGAAGGTCCGCTGGTTGCTCAACGCCGAGAAAGCCGGACACACTGGCAGCCTCGATCCACTGGCTACTGGCGTTCTGCCGCTGTGCTTTGGAGAGGCCACCAAGTTCTCGCAATACCTGCTCGATTCCGACAAGGGTTACGAAACCCTGGCGCAATTGGGCAAAACCACCACCACGGCCGATGCCGAGGGTGAGGTTTTGCAGGAACGCCCAGTGACCGTTGGTCGCGCCGATATCGAAGCTGCTCTGCCGGATTTTCGTGGGCAAATCAGTCAGATACCACCGATGTACTCCGCACTCAAGCGTGATGGGCAACCGCTGTACAAGCTGGCCCGTGCAGGCGAAGTAGTGGAGCGCGAACCGCGTTCTGTTACTATTGCGCGCTTGGAATTGCTGGCCTTCGAAGGTGATACTGCGCGGCTGGCGGTGGATTGCAGCAAAGGCACCTATATCCGCACCTTGGTGGAGGATATCGGTGAGAAACTCGGTTGTGGCGCTTACGTTGCAGAGTTGCGACGTACCCAGGCCGGGCCATTCACCCTGGCGCAGACAGTTACGCTGGAAGAGCTGGAAGCGGTACATGCCGAAGGCGGCAACGAAGCGGTCGATCGCTTCCTGCTGCCATCGGACAGCGGCCTGCTGGATTGGCCGCTCCTGCAGTTCTCGGAAGCGAGCGCTTTCTACTGGCTAAATGGCCAGCCGGTACGCGCCCCGGATGCACCGAAGTTCGGCATGGTACGGGTACAGGATCACAATGGTCGCTTCATCGGTATCGGTGAAGTGAGCGAAGACGGGCGTATCGCGCCTCGTCGACTGATTCGGTCAGAATGACCGGACGAGGGTGGCTGTTAACAGGCACGGTCACTACTCATTTTTAGATACAGGGATTTGTCCCTGGCCTGTTGAAACTGTTTTTCTGAAACAGTTTCCTGATAAAAGGATTGCCTCATGGCTCTCGACGTTCAAGAAAAAGCTCAAATCGTAGCTGACTACCAGCAAGCTGTTGGTGACACCGGTTCGCCAGAAGTGCAAGTTGCACTGCTGACCGCCAACATCAACAAACTGCAAGGTCACTTCAAGGCCAACGGTAAAGACCACCACTCCCGTCGTGGTCTGATCCGCATGGT
>NZ_JBOIBY010000171.1:0-16638 GCF_050739655.1 Pseudomonas sp.
CCATGCAACTCAAGAATCCCATCCTCGGTCTGTGCCAACAGTCCACCTTCATGCTCAGCGCCGCCAAAGTCGACCAATGTCCGGATGACGAGGGCTTCGAAGTCGCCTTCGCCGGGCGTTCCAACGCTGGCAAGTCGAGTGCACTTAACACCCTGACGCATGCCAGCCTGGCGCGTACCTCGAAAACGCCGGGGCGCACGCAACTGTTGAATTTCTTCAAGCTAGACGATGAACGCCGTCTGGTCGACCTGCCGGGCTACGGTTATGCAAAAGTACCGATCCCGCTCAAGCAACACTGGCAGCGTCACCTGGAAGCCTATCTGGGTGGTCGGGAGAGTTTGAAAGGTTTGATTCTGATGATGGATATCCGTCATCCAATGACCGACTTCGACCTGCTGATGCTCGATTGGGCCGTTGCGGCCGGCATGCCGATGCACATTCTGCTGACCAAGGCGGACAAACTGACCTACGGCGCGGCGAAAAACACGCTGCTCAAGGTTCAGTCGCAAATCCGCAAGGGCTGGGGCGACAGCGTGACGATTCAGTTGTTTTCGGCGCCCAAACGCATGGGTCTGGAAGACGCCTACACTGTATTGGCAGGCTGGATGCAACTGGCGGACAAGGGTTCCGAGGCAGAGGCTCAGTAAGAATCGAAAACTGTCTGAGGCGCTCAGGCAGTTTTCTGCAGGCAAAAAAAACCCCGGACTTCTATGGGGAGGGGGAAGTTCCGGGGTTCAAGTTCTAGACCGCTAGGGCGGGGTCCAGATATCTGCCAACACTTAACACAACATAGGAGCATCGAAGGGCTTCACCAGCCATTCAGTAACTCTGAGTGGTGAATCTCCACATTAGTTCAGATTTTTTTCAAATACGTTTGGAATAACCCTAAGCGCGTTCTGGACTAAGTGAACTTTGCGCCTTCTACCGCGGCACTATGCCGCAGCAGAACGCCCCTTTCAGAAGGCTCAGTGAGCCTCATCCCAGTTATTGCCTACGCCAACTTCCACCAGCAGCGGAACATCCAGCTTCGCGGCGCCGCTCATGTGCGCACGAATTTCGTTGCTGACCTGCTCGACCAGGTCCTCACGCACCTCGAGAACCAGTTCATCGTGCACTTGAAGAATGACTTTGGCGTCTAGACCTGACGAAGCCAGCCACTCATCCACGGCCACCATGGCTTTCTTGATGATGTCAGCCGCAGTGCCTTGCATCGGGGCGTTGATCGCCGTGCGCTCGGCAGCGGCGCGTTCTTGCGGTTTGTTGGAGTTGATTTCGGGCAGGTACAACCGCCGCCCGAAGAACGTCTCCACAAAACCTTGCTCCGCGGCTTGCGCGCGGGTGCGGTCCATATACTCGCGAACGCCTGGGTAACGGGCGAAGTACGTATCGATATACGCCTTGGCTGTCTTGGTATCGACACCGATGTCTTTACCGAGTTTTTGTGCACCCATGCCATAGATCAGACCGAAGTTGATCGCTTTGGCACTACGCCGTTGGTCGGATGAGACCTCTGCCAGCTCGACCTTGAAAACTTCGGCGGCGGTGGCGGTGTGGACGTCCAGATTGTGGCGGAAGGCGTTCATCAGGCCTTCATCTTTGGACAGGTGCGCCATGATCCGCAATTCGATCTGCGAATAGTCAGCCGCCAGCAATTTGTAGCCAGTCGGAGCCACGAAGGCCTGACGGATACGTCGACCTTCAGCGGTGCGCACCGGGATGTTTTGCAGGTTCGGATCACTGGACGACAGGCGACCGGTGGACGCCACCGCCTGATGGTACGAGGTGTGAATCCGTCCGGTACGCGGGTTGATCTGCTCCGGCAGGCGGTCGGTGTAGGTGCTTTTCAGCTTGCTCATGGAGCGGTATTCCATCAGCACCTTGGGTAACCGGTATTCGTCCTCTGCCAGTTTGGCCAGTACTTCTTCGGCGGTCGACGGCTGGCCCTTGGCGGTCTTCTTCAGCACCGGCAGACCCAGTTTCTCGTAGAGAATCACGCCCAGTTGCTTGGGTGAGCCGAGGTTGAACTCTTCTCCGGCGATCTCGAAGGCTTCACGTTCCAGCGCCACCATCTTGTCGCCCAATTCAATACTCTGCACGCCCAGCAAGGCGGCATCGACGTAAGCGCCCTGGCGTTCGATACGCGCCAACACCGGCACCAACGGGATTTCGATGTCGGTCAAAACACTCGCCAGGCTCGGGATGGCGGTGAGCTTTTCATACAGTGCCTGGTGCAGACGTAAAGTGATGTCCGCGTCTTCGGCGGCATAAGGGCCTGCCTGCTCAAGGGCAATCTGATCGAACGTCAGCTGCTTCACGCCTTTGCCGGCGATGTCCTGGAAACTCACGGTGGTGTGATCCAGATACTTGAGCGCCAGGCTGTCCATGTCATGGCGGGTCGCCGTGGAGTTAAGGACGTAGGATTCGAGCATGGTGTCGAAGGCGATTCCGCGCACGGTGATGCCGTTTGCCTGGTCGCCGCCGATGGCGCAGTTGGCCAGGATATTCATGTCGAACTTGGCGTGCTGGCCGACCTTGAGTTTGTTCGGGTCTTCCAGAATCGGCTTGAGGGCGCGCAACACGGTGTCGCGATCCAGCTGCTCGGGGACGCCGATGTAGGAATGGGTCAGCGGGATATACGCCGCTTCATTTGCCTGAACCGCGAACGACAGGCCGACCAGTTGCGCCTGTTGCGCATCGATGCCGGTGGTTTCGGTGTCGAATGCGAACAATTTGGCGTTGTTCAGTTTCTCCAGCCAGACGTCAAATCGCGCCTGATCCAGAATGGTTTCATATTGGGCCTCGGTGGCCACCGCCGGTACTTCGGCTTCGGCTTCGACGGCGCTGAACAGGTCGAGCGCCGGTTCAGGCTCGGCAGCGGCGCTCAACTCAAGGCGTTTGGCGTCCCGTTGCAGATCGTTCAGCCAGCTCTTGAATTCCAGCAGGTTGTACAGCTCGAAAAGTTTGTCCGGATCTTCCGCGCCCATTTGCAGGTCGTCGAGGCCGATCTCCAATGGCACATCGACCTTGATCGTTGCCAGTTGATAGGAGAGAAATGCCATCTCCTTGTGCTCTTCAAGCTTGGCCGGCAGCGTCTTGGCGCCGCGGATCGGCAGGGTCGGGACGATGTCGAGTTGCGCATAAAGCTCGGTCAGGCCGCCATTCACACCCACCAGCAGGCCGGATGCAGTCTTCGGACCAATACCCGGAACACCCGGAATGTTGTCGGAAGAATCGCCCATCAGTGCCAGATAATCGATGATCTGCTCGGGAGCGACGCCGAATTTCTCCTTCACGCCCTCCACGTCCATGCTGCTACCGGTCATGGTATTGACCAAGGTAATGTGCCCGTCGACCAACTGCGCCATGTCCTTGTCACCGGTCGAGATGATCACCGGACGATCGGCGGCCGCACTGCTGCGGGCCAGGGTGCCAATCACGTCGTCGGCTTCGACGCCTTCGACGCACAGCAGAGGAAAGCCCAGGGCGAGCACGCTCTGGTGGAGCGGCTCGATCTGCACGCGCATGTCGTCGGGCATGCTTGGGCGGTTGGCCTTGTATTCGGCGTACATCTCATCGCGAAATGTCCCGCCTTTGGCGTCGAACACGACGGCGAACGGGCTGTCCGGATACTGCTTGCGCAGGCTCTTGAGCATGTTCAACACGCCCTTGACCGCACCGGTCGGCAGGCCTTTGGAGGTGGTCAGCGGTGGCAACGCATGAAAGGCGCGGTACAAGTAAGAAGAACCGTCCACCAGGACGAGGGGGGCTTGGCTCATGAGCAGGATCAACCTTTTCGGCGGGTCCGGCGCTAGAATAGCGGGACCGTTTACGACAAAGGGACAAGGTTATCATGCGCACACTAAATCGCCTGTTGCTGGCTGGGCTGTTTGCAATCACACCATTGGCGGTCATGGCGGCGGACGATGCGCCGACACCGGATCCGGAAGTCACGATCCGCACGGAGGGGGACAAAGTCATTCAGGAATACCGTCAGAACGGTTTCCTGTATGCGATCAAGGTCACGCCGAAGGGTGCACCACCGTATTTTCTGGTGCGCGCAGACGGGACCGATGCAAACTTTATCCGCTCGGACCAGCCCGATATGCTGATTCCGTCGTGGAAGATCTTTGAGTGGAAGTAGTTTCTTAATTTCAATCGGCGCTGGCTGTAGAGCGGCGCCCGTACTGGCAGTTTACCCATGTCTGTGTTTACCCCCCTGGCTCGGCCCGAGCTGGAAGCTTTTCTCGCCCCTTATGGCCTCGGCCGCCTGCTTGATTTCCAGGGGATTGCCGCCGGTAGCGAAAACACCAATTTTTTTATCAGCCTGGAGCAGGGCGAGTTTGTCCTGACCCTGGTTGAGCGCGGCCCGGTGCAGGAGATGCCGTTCTTCATCGAATTGCTCGATGTGCTGCACGAGGCCGACTTGCCGGTGCCTTACGCCATCCGCACCACCGACGGCGTGGCATTGCGTGAGCTGGCGGGCAAGCCTGCGTTGTTGCAACCGCGCCTGGCTGGCAAGCACATCAAGCAAACCAACGCGCAGCATTGCGCGCAGGTGGGTGAGTTGTTGGCACACCTGCATCTGGCCACCCAGGGCAGCAACATGATCAAGCGCAAGACCGATCGTGGCCTGGACTGGATGCTGGAAGAGGGCACGCAGTTTTTGTCGCACCTGAGCGATGAACCGCGTGCACTGTTGGAAAAGGCGCTGGACGAAATCACCCTGCAGAAAGAGAAAATCCTCGCGCTGCCACGGGCCAACATCCACGCCGATCTGTTTCGCGATAACGCGATGTTCGAAGGCACGCACCTGACCGGCCTGATCGATTTCTACAACGCCTGTTCCGGGCCGATGCTCTACGACGTGGCGATTGCCTTGAACGACTGGTGTTCGGACGACGACGGTTTGATCGATGGTCCACGGGCGCGGGCGCTGCTGGGGGCTTATGCGGCGTTGCGCCCATTCACGGCTGCCGAAGCCGAGTTGTGGCCGACCATGCTGCGTGTGGCGTGCGTGCGGTTCTGGTTGTCGCGCCTGATCGCGGCGGAGTCGTTCGCCGGGCAGGACGTGTTGATTCACGATCCGATGGAGTTCCAGCTTCGGTTGGCGCAGCGCCAAGCCGTCAATACGCCGTTGCCTTTCGCCCTTTAAAAGCAAAAGATCGCAGCCTTCGGCAGCTCCTACATGGATCGGTGTAGGAGTTGCCGAAGGCTGCGATCTTTTTTTGGTGCTACAGGGACTCCAGGCAGCCCGCCAAATCATTCCCCAACTTCTCCAGCACCTGCTCATAACCTTGAGCGGTTGCCGGCGTGTACCCGCCCAATGCATCCAGCTCCGCCAGTTTCACCGGCAGGCCCGCCACCAGGGTTTCCGC
This sequence comes from Pseudomonas sp., assembly GCF_050739655.1. Taxonomy (GTDB): domain Bacteria; phylum Pseudomonadota; class Gammaproteobacteria; order Pseudomonadales; family Pseudomonadaceae; genus Aquipseudomonas. The sequence continues at coordinate 5,376 of NZ_JBOIBY010000171.1, forward strand.
CAGGCGCGGACGCAGCGGTGGCTCGCTGAACACGCAGGTCTTGCCGACTTCCTGCAATCGCGCGCGCATCGCGGCGACGTGCTGGGCACCGGGTTGCACTTCGGCCGCGACGCTGAAAACACCCGCGTGCTTGAGGCCGTAGGCATCTTCGAAGTAGTCAAAAGCCTCGTGGAACACGAAATAAGGTTTGCCTTCAACGCCTGCCAGACGTTTCTTCAAGCGCAGGTCGAGCGCATCCAGACGCTCATCGAACGCCTTGAGGTTGCTTTGATAACGCGCGGCGTTTGCAGGATCGGCTGCGCTCAGGTCGGCGGCCATTTTCGCAGCGATGACTCGGGCGTTGACCGGCGACAACCACAAATGCGCGTCGAGGCTGCCAGGACGATGGTCGTGGTCATGCTCGTCGGCTTCTTCAGCGTGGGAGTGGTTATCTTCGGCGAAATGACGCAGTTTCAGACTAGGCAGCTCTTGTACGGCAACGTTAGGCAGCGTACGACCGTTCAGTACACGCGGAAGGAAACCTTCCATGTCCGGGCCGATCCAGTACAGCAGATCCACCGACTGTACCTTGCGTACATCGGAAGGGCGCAAGGCATAGTTGTGCGGCGAAGCGCCAGGCGGCAGCAGAACTTCGGGAATCGCTACGCCGTCTTGCACGGCAGCGGCAATCAGCTGTAGCGGTTTGATGCTGGTAAGGACCTTGACCTCGGCTTGCGCCGAGCCGATCAGCAGAAAACTTGCGAAAAAAGTGACAAAGATAGAAAAAAGTCGGGACACGATGACCACTCGAAGAGGCGAGAACGGGTAACATAATAACGTCTCTCACAAACCTCGTCGCCGCTCATGCCTAAAACACCCATCGCCAGCCGTCCCCACGACCACTCTCATTGCGTGCACAGCGCTCTGTCTGAGGCCGATGCTTTGTGCGCACGTCAGGGCTTGCGCCTGACCGCGTTGCGGCGGCGGGTGCTGGAGTTGGTGTGGCAAAGCCACAAGCCATTGGGCGCCTACGACATACTTGCGGTGCTCAGCGAGCAGGATGGTCGTCGTGCGGCGCCACCGACGGTGTACCGTGCGCTGGATTTCCTTCTGGAAAACGGCCTCGTGCACCGCATCTCCTCACTCAACGCCTTCATTGGCTGCAATCACCCCGAGCACGCCCATCAGGGTCAATTCCTGATCTGCCGTGAATGCCACGCCGCCATTGAGCTCGAACAGAAGTCCATCAGCGACGCGATCATCGTCAGCGCCCTGGATGTAGGGTTTGTCGTCGAAGGCCAGACCGTTGAAGTCATCGGTCTCTGCTCGGGTTGTCAGGGGGTTTGATGAGCAACGCACTGATCCGCCTCGAACAGGTTGCCGTCACGTTTGCCGGGCAACCTGTACTGGACAACATCGAGTTGAGTGTCGAGCCGGGTCAGATCGTTACCCTGATCGGCCCCAACGGCGCAGGCAAGACCACGCTGGTGCGCGCCGTGCTCGGACTCTTGAAGCCGGACAGCGGCAGTGTCTGGCGCAAGCCGAAGCTGCGCGTCGGCTACATGCCGCAAAAACTCCATGTCGACCCCACACTGCCACTCTCGGTGCTGCGCTTTTTGCGCCTGGTGCCGGGCGTGGACCGTGAGATGGCCTTGGCCGCGCTCAAGGAAGTCGGCGCCGAGCAGGTCATCGACAGCCCGGTGCAAAGTGTTTCCGGCGGTGAAATGCAGCGGGTCTTGCTGGCGCGTGCACTGTTACGTGAGCCGGAACTGCTGGTGCTCGACGAGCCGGTACAAGGCGTCGACGTGGCCGGTCAGGCCGAACTCTATAGCCTCATTACCCGCCTGCGTGATCGTCACGGCTGCGGTGTGCTGATGGTTTCCCACGACCTGCATCTGGTGATGAGCACCACCGACCAAGTGGTTTGCCTCAATCGCCACGTCTGCTGCTCCGGTCACCCTGAACAGGTCAGTGGCGATCCGGCCTTCGTCGAGCTGTTCGGAAAAAACGCACAAAGCCTGGCGATTTATCACCACCACCACGACCACGCCCACGACTTGCATGGTTCGGTGGTCAAGGCGCCCGCCTCGGGCCATAACCATGTTCACGGAGATAGCTGCAAGCATGGCTGATTTTCTGCTCTACGCCCTGCTTGCAGGTCTGGCTCTGGCAGTCGTCGCGGGCCCGCTGGGTTCTTTCGTGGTCTGGCGGCGCATGGCTTATTTCGGCGACACCCTCTCACACGCGGCGTTGCTGGGCGTGGCGCTGGGCTTTCTGCTGGATGTCAGCCCTACAGTCGCCGTGACCGTAGGCTGCTTGCTATTGGCGGTTTTGCTGGTGACGTTGCAACAACGTCAGCCCCTTGCGTCCGATACACTTTTGGGAATTCTCGCACCGAGCACCCTCTCTCTGGGTTTGGTGGTACTAAGCTTCATGCACGAAGTGCGGATCGACCTGATGGCGTATCTGTTCGGCGACCTGCTGGCGATCAGTCCGACCGATCTGGCCTGGATTCTCGGTGGCAGCGCGGCCGTGCTGGCATTGCTTGTTGCGTTGTGGCGACCATTGCTGGCGATCACGGTGCATGAGGAACTGGCCAGGGTCGAAGGCCTGCCCGTGGCGGGTTTGCGCATGGCGTTGATGCTGCTGATCGCCGTGGTGATTGCCGTGGCGATGAAAATCGTCGGCGTATTGCTGATCACTTCGTTGCTGATCATCCCGGCGGCTGCGGCACAACGTCACGCTCGATCACCGGAACAGATGGCACTGGGCGCGAGCCTGCTGGGCATACTCGCCGTGTGTGGCGGGCTGGCGTTGTCCTGGTTCAAGGACACCCCGGCCGGCCCGTCGATTGTTGTGACGGCTGCCGCACTGTTTTTGCTGAGTTTTGTTCTGCCCCGTAGAGGGGTGTAGACTTGCTCGTTTTTTGCGCAAATAGAGAGTCGCAGGAATGAAGTCGTTCGCCTCCCGTTATCTGCTCCTTGTCGCATTTTCTCTGCTGCTGGGTGCATGCCAAAGCACGCCGCCGGCACCTGAGGTCTCGGATGCGCGGGCCACGGCCATTGCACAGCTTGAGCAAAGCCTGGCCAGCAGCGAACTGGCCACTGCAGAAGGTCAGCTGGCCGCCTTGCAGGCTCAATCGCCCGACGATCAATCCCTGGAGCAATACCAGCGTCAATTGGCCGAAGCCTATCTGATGCGCAGCCAGATCGTGCTGCAAAAGGGTGATGTGAATGCTGCCGCGACTGCGCTGGCTCGTGCCCGTGCCCTGATGCCCAAGGCTCCCGCACTGACCGGCGGCGTCAATGGCCCTATCGCTGAAGCCCGCAAGGCTGAACTGGAAAAAGCCGAAGCGGCGCTCAAAGCTGCCGAAGCCATGCCAAAAGCCAAAGTCATCGACCCGACGGCTGAAAGCACTACGGTGGCGCTGAACATCAACGACATGGCCAAGTTGCGTCGTCAGCTGGATGCGATCGCCGCAGACGTGGTGAATTATCAGTGTGACGTGAGCATTCAGGCGCCGCGTACCGATGATTACCCGTGGCTGGCCAACCTGCTGACCAAGCGGGTCAAGAAGCTCGATCCGCAGTTTGACCTGAACCTGCAGCGGCAGATCTTGCGTAGCGTTCCGGCGCAGATGGTCTTGATCCCTCGTAAGTCTTGAGAAAAAGATCGCAGCCTGCGGCAGCTCCTACAGGAAAACGCATTCCAATGTAGGAGCTGCCGCAGGCTGCGATCTTTTGCTTTCTCAACAAATCAGGCCGGAACCGCTTTGGCCTTCGCCTCCCTCGCCCAAACCCGATGCTGCCCGATCGCGGCGAAAAACGCCTTGAACAGCTTGGCATCCGCACCGACGATCAACCCCGCATCAACCTCCAGCTTCAGCACATCCAGCAATTGTTTCGCCTCTCCATGCAGGGCAACCGCCTTCAAATGCTTGTACGCCTCCAGTACGTAATGCAGCGCCACACCGTTACCGCTCAACGCCTTGATCGACGCCGCACCACCGGGCACAAACACCGCGTCGAATGCCACTGAAGGCAAGCCTTCCATGGAGGCATCCACTGGCAACATCTTGCCATCAGCGGTTTCCACTGGCGCCGAAGTCGGTCCCAACAATTTGGCGTGCGCACCTTCGGCCTCAAGCGCTTTCTTCATGGCATCAATCCCTGCACCATCCACACCATTGGCCGCCAGGATCGCCACTTTTCGGGTCTTGATATCCGGAGGCAGCAAATTGGCCTGACTTAGAGCCGGCGAACGTACCAACGAGATTTTTGGCACCTCGACCGTCCCGGCTTTGGGCGCCGGTAATCCGAGGTTCTGCGCCACGCGTTTGGCCAGTTCCAGATCGATGTTGGCCAGGATTTCGTTGACCTGCCTTGCACGAATGAACTCGCGTTCGACCTTGCCCAGCTCAAAGCTGTAGGCGGAAATGATGTGCTCCTGCTCATGCTCACTCATGCTGTGAAAGAACAACCGCGCCTGTGAGAAGTGGTCGCTGAACGACTCGCTGCGCTGGCGAATCTTGTTGGCGTCGATGCGTTCCGGGTAACTCTCAAAACCGCCGTCCTGTGCCGCTGCCGGGGTTTCCTTCGGCCAGCCGCTGTCGATGGAGTTGGGTTCGTATGATGCATGGCCCTTGTCGATGGTGGTGCGGTGCAGTGCATCGCGCTGACCATTATGCAGCGGAGCAATCGGCCGGTTGATCGGGATCTCGTGAAAGTTCGGCCCGCCGAGTCGGCTGATCTGCGTGTCCGTGTAGGAAAACAACCGGCCTTGCAGCAACGGGTCGTTGGAGAAATCGATGCCCGGCACGATGTGCCCAGGGCAGAAAGCGACCTGCTCGGTCTCGGCAAAGAAATTGTCCGGGTTGCGGTTGAGCACCATTTTTCCCAGCGGCGTAATCGGTACGATTTCTTCGGGAATGAGCTTGGTCGGATCAAGAATGTCGAATTCGAAGGTGTGTTCTTTTTCTTCTTCCACCACTTGCACGCCCAACTCCCATTCCGGGTAGTCGCCCATCTCGATGGATTCCCAGAGATCGCGGCGATGGTAGTCAGTGTCTTTGCCCGCCAGCTTTTGCGCTTCGTCCCACACCAGCGAACAAGTCCCGGCCGTGGGGCGCCAGTGGAATTTGACGAAGCGCGATTTACCCTCAGCATTGATCATGCGGAAGGTATGCACACCAAAACCCTGCATGCTGCGCAGGCTTTTGGGGATCGCCCGGTCAGACATGGCCCAGATCACCATGTGCGCCGATTCGGGTTGCAGTGAAACGAAGTCCCAGAAGGTGTCATGGGCCGAGCCACCGGTAGGCATTTCGTTGTGCGGCTCAGGTTTCACCGCATGTACGAAGTCCGGAAACTTGATGGCGTCCTGGATGAAAAACACCGGCATGTTATTGCCCACCAGGTCGTAGTTACCTTCCTCGGTAAAGAACTTCACCGCGAAACCTCTTACGTCCCGCACGGTATCGCCTGACCCTCGCGGGCCTTGCACCGTAGAAAAGCGCACGAACACCGGTGTCTTCTGACTGGGGTCTTGCAGGAATCCCGCCTTGGTCAACACGCTGTGGTTTTCGTAGGTCTGGAAGTAACCATGGGCACCCACACCGCGTGCATGGACGATCCGCTCGGGAATGCGTTCATGGTCAAAGTGCGTGATTTTTTCACGCATGATGAAGTCTTCCAGCAGCGACGGCCCGCGAGCGCCTGCTTTCAAGGTGTTCTGGTTGTCCGCCACCTTTACGCCTTGGTTAGTGCGCAAGGCCTGGCCGGTGGCATCGGAGCGGAATTGTTCAAGGCTGTCGAGCTTGGTGTTGGTGTTGCTGCGGTCCAGGGTATCGGTCCCGGCCAGTGCGCTCTTGGTGGCGGCAGGTTTCTTGGTACTCATCAGGCAAGTCTCCTCAGGCATTTTTCGGGGTGCCTAAGTAGTGACTGATGGCATTTTTAGCCGTTCCTTTTATCTGACCTTTGATCGCGTTATTGCCAAATGACAGGACGAATGCGAAATAAATGCTAAGAACCTCTATACGGACAGGCTAAAATGCGCGCCCGGCTAACCGCTGATCCTTTTTCAACGCGCCCCACAAGGTTCGCTACGTGATCGAGTTTCAAAACGTCCATAAAACCTACCGCGTCGCCGGTAAGGATATCCCCGCCCTGCATCCGACCAGTCTGACGATTGAGAATGGTCAGGTCTTTGGCCTGATCGGCCATTCCGGTGCGGGAAAAAGTACCCTGCTGCGTCTGATCAATCGCCTGGAAAACTCCACCGGCGGCAAGATCATCGTCGACGGCGAAGAAGTCACCGCGCTGGATGCCAACGGCCTGCGCCGTTTCCGTCAGCAAGTCGGGATGATCTTCCAGCACTTCAACCTGCTGGCCTCCAAGACCGTGGCCGATAACGTCGCCATGCCGCTGACGTTGGCCGGTGAACTGTCGCGTAGCGAAATCGATCAGCGAGTGGCCGAACTGCTGGCACGCGTTGGCTTGTCCGATCACGCCAAGAAATACCCGGCGCAATTGTCCGGTGGCCAGAAGCAGCGTGTCGGCATCGCCCGCGCTTTGGCGACCAAGCCGAAAATTCTGCTGTGCGATGAAGCCACCAGCGCCCTGGACCCGCAGACCACGGCGTCGGTCCTGCAACTGCTGGCCGAGATCAACCGCGAACTGAAACTGACCATCGTGCTGATCACCCATGAAATGGACGTGATCCGCCGCGTCTGCGATCAGGTTGGCGTGATGGATGCTGGCGTGATCGTCGAGCAAGGCCCGGTGGCCGAGGTGTTCCTGCATCCCAAGCATCCGACCACCAAGCGCTTCGTACAAGAAGATGAGCACATCGACGACGGTGAGCAGCGCGACGACTTCGCTCACGTGCCAGGCCGCATCGTGCGTCTGACCTTCCAGGGCGAAGCAACCTACGCGCCACTGCTCGGTACCGTCGCCCGCGAAACGGGTGTGGATTACAGCATCCTCGCCGGCCGTATCGACCGCATCAAAGACATCCCTTACGGGCAACTGACCCTGGCCGTCACGGGCGGTGACATGGAAGCGGCATTCGCCCGCTTCACCGCAGCCGACGTCCACATGGAGGTGCTGCGCTAATGGAAGCCCTGACAAGTTTCTTCGCCAACATCGACTGGCTCGAAATCTGGCTCGCCACCGTCGACACCCTGTTGATGCTCGGCGGTTCGCTGTTGTTCACTGTACTGCTCGGCTTGCCGCTGGGCGTGCTGCTGTTTCTCTGCAGCCCGCGTCAGTTGTTGGAAGCCAAAGGCATCTACGCCATGCTGTCGCTGGTGGTGAACATCCTGCGTTCGTTGCCGTTCATTATTCTGTTGATCGTGATGATCCCGTTCACCGTGTTGATCACCGGCACCTCCCTCGGTGTTGCAGGCGCCATCCCGCCGCTGGTGGTGGGCGCCACGCCGTTCTTTGCTCGACTGGTGGAAACCGCTTTGCGTGAAGTGGATCGCGGCATCATCGAAGCGACACAGGCCATGGGTGCCACCACGCGGCAGATCATCACCAACGCCCTGCTGCCGGAAGCACGCCCGGGCATCTACGCGGCGATTACGGTGACAGCCATTACGCTGGTGTCCTACACGGCAATGGCCGGTGTAGTGGGCGCGGGCGGTCTGGGTGACCTGGCGATCCGCTTCGGTTACCAGCGTTTCCAGACTGACGTGATGGTCGTCACGGTGGTGTTGTTGCTGGTGCTGGTTCAAATTCTGCAAACCGTCGGCGACAAACTGGTCGTCCATTTTTCCCGTAAGTAAGACATGAGCAGGTCATCTGCTGGCAGGCGCCAAAACAGGCGCCGCCAGCGGGTACCCACAAGGAGTTAGCTGAATGAAAAAACTACTCGTCGCCTTCGCTGCCGTTGCAGCGTTTTCCGCCCACGCCGCCGATACCCTGACCGTCGCGGCGACGCCGGTGCCGCACGCAGAAATCCTCGAATTCGTAAAACCGGCCCTGGCCAAAGAAGGCGTGGACCTGAAAGTGAAGGTCTTCACCGACTACATCCAGCCGAACGTGCAAGTGGCGGAAAAGCGTCTGGACGCCAACTTCTTCCAGCACCAGCCGTACCTCGATGAATTCAACAAGGCCAAAGGCACCCACCTGGTTTCCGTAGCCGGTGTGCATCTGGAGCCGCTGGGCGTTTACTCCAGCAAGTACAAAACACTGGAAGAGCTGCCAAGCACCGCCACCGTGGTTATCCCGAACGACGCCACCAACGGCGGCCGCGCGCTGCTGCTGTTGGCCAAGGCGGGCGTGATCAAGTTGAAGGATGCGAACAACATCCTGTCGACCGTCAAAGACATCACCGAAAACCCGAAAAACCTGAAGTTCCGCGAACTGGAAGCCGCCACCATCCCGCGCGTGCTGACCCAGGTCGACCTGGCGCTGATCAACACCAACTACGCGCTGGAAGCCAAGCTTGACCCGTCCAAAGACGCCCTGGTCATCGAAGGCAGCGACTCGCCATACGTGAACATCCTCGTTGCTCGCCCGGACGACAAAGACAGCGACGCCATGAAGAAACTGGTTGCCGCGCTGCACAGCCCGGAAGTGAAAGCGTTCATTCTTGAGAAGTACAAAGGCGCTGTAGTGCCGGCGTTCTGATCTTGAGGGCGTGAAGAGCGTCCTTATTGAGCGTGATAAAAAAGGCGATCCGGTTGGATCGCCTTTTTTGTGGGCTTCGAATCAGCTGACGTGGCCTTGTGCGGCCATAGCTTCCGACATTGGCGGCTCATCCAAATGATCCAGCGCCCGCTCAACCATCAAATATACCCCGTCGGCCATGCGGCTGAGTGCCAGGGCAACGGAGCGGCGTGAACCCTCCACATCGTCGGCGAGGTCAGCGGCAATGGTGCTGATGGACAGCAAATCTTCCGAGGCGTTGGCCAAAAGTGATTCGGTGTTTATATCCGGGCAGACGCTGAAGAGTTGGCCATCGCGTTTGGGTGGCTTTTTATTGGCAGGCGGGAAGTGATGATCGAGAGCGCGCTCGGCAGCCTTGTGGAGTTTCTTTGAATCGAAGGATTCGTAGGGTGATGTTGGAGGGGTATCCGGCGGATTTGGCGTGACTTTGAACATTGGCGTATCCCGATATGTGTATTGAAGGGACTGACACCAGTTCGCTTGCATTCGAATGATGGTGGCAGCCGTGCGCAGGTGTGCAAGACCGGGCATATCGGACCCCGGCAGACCCCAAAGGGACCTCCCACGCACAGCCGCCATAAAGCGACCCCAAAAGCTTTCTAAGACTCTATGGGTTGCGAGGCATCTGCGCGGCGATATGTACCGGACTTGCACGTCCGTGTCACCGTTTTTTGCGGTGCGGACAGAGGTTAGCTGCGGCCGTGGTCGATGCCTAGTTCATGGATGGCGCGAGGTTTTGAAGGAAAAGTCTGAGAAGAGTGAGGGGATTAGGTGTATCGCAGGCTCTGCGACCCGCGCGATTAGATACCGAACAATTGTCGAGGAAAACCCGATTCATCGGGAAGCCCGATCGCCGCAAAAGTACAGCCAGGCATGGATGGCTTCGTATCAATTAAGTCCGCCACTTCACGAATCCAGCCGGAGCCGGGTTCGATGCGTTGAAGTAGCAGCCACAATACTGCGATTAGGCCATATAGGCGTTTTTGAGCATTTACATTCAGGTTGAGGGCCTGGAAGTACGGGTCTGCTGCAGGCAGTGAAATGAAATTGCTGGAAGACTGATTCCAGATGCGCGTGTGGTGCGCACAGCGATTGCGCAACGTATTGAGTTCACGAAGCCAGGTCGTAAATGCCTTCACATCCGTTAGCCCAAGCCTTGCGAGAATCCATCCCTGAGGCTTTCGCTTCAGCATCTGGAAGTAAACCGAGAGAGTGCCGAAATCCCAGGCCTCCACAGCAACCCAGAAAGGAATGGAGCGATTTTTGAGCCGATGGGAAATGAAGCATTCCTCATTGCAGTCATCTTGCTTTTTTCGCTGCCGAGCCAGCCAGCTGTCCCATTTGCTGGACGTAAAGCTAGAGTTTATTTTTGTCCACTTTGGCTCGATGTAGATTGCCGAGGTATACGCCATCTCATCATTACGGCCGAGCTCGTGAGCAACGACGGTTTTGAGGTAAACCTCAACAGACTCGATTGCATTGAGCATGAGAAGCCGAAGCGCCTTGTCAAACCTATAGAGGTCAACCGTTGCACCAAAGTGCGTGCCCGGCTGGAATTCTTCTTGTCGCACCGGTTTTTTTGTATGCGGGCAAGCCAGCTTCTGACCCGCCACGTCCCGTGAGAATTTACGAGACGGATACCAAAACCCGCTCAAGCGATAGTAACCCAGGCGGGCGAGCTCACGTTCGCTCAGAGGTGCATCTGCGATCTGCATGCCGCGGCTACCAAGAAGCGCGACCAACTCAGCATAGGCAAGGAACGGTTTCGGAGGGATTGGTTGAGCCAACTTCCATGTCTCAAAAACAAGAAGGCCTGACCGTAATGCCGGTCAAGCCGGCAACATAGGATCAGGCGCTGTTGGAAAGATGTTGCCCTCGTATGACGCATGTGTCAACTCGTTCAAATTATGGTTTCTCGCCTCGGCCAGAGTAGCTAGCCCCATGTCGCTTCATCCAAAATAAAAATCGCAAGCCTACTTTCCGTTGTTAACGAGAGCGGCGATAGCTAGGTATAAACGGTGACTTGGTAGTCATCACCTCCAAAAATCACACCATCGTCCTCTAAACCAACTCGATAGTGGCGTTACCACCCAAACTCGCTACACTGCGCCGGCCGTTCATTCTTCCTTTGAGGCTTGCGCATGAAATTTCGTTTTCTGTTGTGGATGATGGGTTTGTTGATGGGCAAGGCCAGTCGGAGCAATCCTGCGTTTCAGCAGCAGTTGGGCGACAAGGAGTTGGTGTTTCAGCTGCAGACCCTGGATGGGAAAGTGGCGCGGCATTTCCGTGTGAAAGATCAGCGCATTACCAGCAAGTCCGGTTTCTATGCCGAGCCGGCATTTGCCATTGCCTTCAAGGATGCCGCTTATGGCTTTGCCACCATGCAGGCGAAGAACAAGCAGTTGGCGTTCATGACGGGGATTCAGGACAAGTCGATTCAGATCAAGGGCAACCCGGCACTGGTGATCTGGTTCCAGGGGCTGACCAAGTATTTGAAGCCGAAGAAGGCCAAGCCAAAGGCGTGAGGCCTATCTGTTAAACCGAGTGATATTCATCGCGGGCAAGCCCGCTCCCACAGGATTGAGGTGATCCCTGTGGGAGCGGGCTTGCCC
>NZ_JBOIBY010000172.1:0-1704 GCF_050739655.1 Pseudomonas sp.
CTTCACGAGTGTGGCGCGCTGATGTACCAGAGCTTTGGATCGGCGAAGAACCCTCGGACGATTCCAGGGCACTTCTTGAGTCGCTCAAGAGCTTCGGTTGCGACCTTCATCAAGTCGTCCCTGGTGAATGGCACGGCCCGCGCGATCCTATCGTGCTTGACGTTCTTGTTGACCCACTCGTCCGGGTTCAACTCGGGCGAGTAGGGCGGCAGGAAGAACAGCTCCAACCGCCCGCCTGTGCTGGCGACGTATTCTTTGACAATGTTTGCCCTGTGCACGGACGAGCCGTCGACCACCAAGAAGACGGGTGTGTCAAAATCATGGAGCACGCTGCGGAGAAACTCGATGAATCGCTCTGCGTTCATGGATCCTTCGTGAACCTGAAAGCTCAGCTCGCCTCGCTGGCCGACTGCGGAGACTATCTTGACCGAGTGCCGTACCGCCGAACTGATCACGACGGGCGTCTGCCCGACCGGTGCCCAGGTGGTGCCGGCGTGGTAGTCCGTCCGCACCGACGCCTCGTCTGCGAACAGGATCGTTGCGCCCTCGGCCGCCGCCCTGGCTCTGATCGCCGGGTACTCCTCCCGCTTCCAGCGCTCCACCCGCTCGGGGTCTTGCTTCCACGACCGGTACAACGGTCGCTGCGGTGACATCCCGAGCTTGGTGAGGATCCTTCCCACCGTGACCAGCGAGACGGACTTCCCGAAGCTGGTCTTTATCAGGTCTCGGATCAAGGAACGTGTCCACAATGCCATCCCGAAGCCGTGGACTCGTGGGTCCTTTCCGTTGATCATCGTGTAGAGGCGCATCATCTCGCTGTCATCCAGTGTCGTCGGCCGGCCCGATGCGGCCTTCGTCGAGATCGCGGCCAGCCCGCCCTTGCGGTATTTATCGATCCAGGCGAAAACGGTAGATGTGCCGACGTTCATGATCTCAGCGATCTGCGGAACGGACATCCCGTTCTCTTGCATCTGCACTGCGAGCAGCCGCTCTTCGTTGGCAGCCCGTCTGCCTTTCTTCGCCATGCGTACAGTATCGCACAACATCGATGAGATGTCTACAAACTTACGTTCTGATTAGTAGCACAGGAACGTGGCGATCTGACAGTTATCGATCCGCCCTGACGTTCCGGAATACTGCCGCTGCACGCCGACCGATTTGGTGCCCTTCTTAGCGAATCCTGTTGGATCCGCCACGAGGATCCCCGCCGGGTCGGCAAGGTGTTCCATCGCATACTCGCGATTCAGTTTCAGCAACGCGTCCGCATCCCATGGCGAGAGGTTCAGAAAGCGCTGCAACGCTGTCGGGTCCAGCTCGCCAACATGCTCGGCGATGGTCCAGCCGTTCTTCCGTCCCCGTGGTGACAATAACCCACGCACGTACTGTTCGGCGTGCTTCTTGGACTCCACCCGGTAAAACAACGGCCGAATCCACGCGAGCACACTCGCCAGCTCGGATTCCCACCGGTCCACATCTTCCCGGGACACCGCATCATCGTACACAACGGGTTGACTCGTCGACGTCAGAGGCACAGAAACATCGTTCCACGCCCTGACCACAATTCATTGGAGGCGCGCCGATCCGCCAAGGCGGATCATCATTTCCACCGAAACACAACATGCGCTCCGACACTGTCTCGCCTCAGTCAACAATGGTCGCGGCCGACAACGCACAACCACGCCCACGGCAGCCGGGGGGCAGGGC
>NZ_JBOIBY010000173.1:0-1140 GCF_050739655.1 Pseudomonas sp.
AACTTCGTTGAAGTATTGGTCGAATTCGTCGATGGCAGCGTGAAAGACAGCTTCCATGGCCGTAGCCCGGTGGTTGCACCACTGGCACTGACCATCTTCGTCTGGGTGTTCCTGATGAACGCCGTCGACCTGGTACCGGTCGACTGGATTCCTCAACTGGCCATCCTGATCTCCGGCGACCACCACATCCCGTTCCGCGCCGTGTCGACCACCGACCCGAACGCTACTCTGGCCATGGCCTTCACGGTGTTCGCGCTGATCATTTTCTACAGCATCAAGATCAAGGGCCTCGGCGGCTTCATCGGCGAGCTGACCCTGCACCCGTTCGGCAGCAAGAACATCTTCGTTCAAGCCCTGCTGATCCCGGTGAACTTCCTGCTGGAATTCGTGACTCTGATCGCCAAGCCGATCTCCCTGGCTCTGCGTCTGTTCGGCAACATGTATGCCGGTGAGCTGGTCTTCATTCTGATTGCTGTGATGTTCGGCAGCGGTCTGCTCTGGCTGAGCGGCCTGGGCGTTGTTCTGCAGTGGGCGTGGGCTGTGTTCCACATCCTGATCATCACCCTGCAGGCGTTCATCTTCATGATGCTGACCATCGTCTACCTGTCGATGGCACACGAAGAAAACCATTAAGGCCAGTTTCGACTAGTCTGATGTCCCTCCCCGTTAAACGGGAGGGGGCTCTTAACGGGGCCTCTAAAACGATTTGTTTTACCGCTTTAAATTAAAAAAACCTAAACCATACGACGTAAAAGTCGGGAGGAAAGATGGAAACTGTAGTTGGTCTAACCGCGATCGCTGTTGCACTGTTGATCGGCCTGGGCGCACTGGGTACCGCAATTGGTTTCGGCCTGCTGGGCGGCAAGTTCCTGGAAGGCGCAGCGCGTCAGCCAGAAATGGTTCCAATGCTGCAAGTTAAAATGTTCATCGTTGCCGGTCTGCTCGACGCCGTAACCATGATCGGTGTTGGTATCGCTCTGTTCTTCACCTTTGCGAACCCGTTCGTTGGTCAAATCGCTGGCTAATTACTCGGATCTTCCGGGTAATTTGGTGTGATGGACAACGTAACTGCGAGGTGTTGGCGTGAACATTAATGCGACCCTGATTGGCCAGTCCGTTGCGTTCCTGATTTTTGTACTG
>NZ_JBOIBY010000174.1:0-1116 GCF_050739655.1 Pseudomonas sp.
TCTTTTGCTGCTTGCTACCTTGACGGCCGCCGGCCATGTAGGCCACGACTGCTTGGTGAACCAGCGTCTCGTTGAATTCGCCGCCAAATGTCAGTTCGGAAACTTCGATCGCTTGAGCGTCATTTACATTTAATTGCATGTCAGCTTCCCCTTAACCGCGAGCCTTGGCTGCTGGACGTACAACCAAGTTGCCGCCAGTAGCGCCAGGAACAGCGCCCTTGACCAACAACAGATTGCGTTCAGCGTCCACGCGCACTACTTCGAGGGACTGCACGGTCACGCGCTCAGCGCCCATATGACCGGACATTTTTTTGCCCTTGAATACACGACCAGGAGTCTGGCACTGGCCGATAGAGCCTGGAACGCGGTGGGATACGGAGTTACCGTGGGTGTTATCTTGCCCGCGGAAATTCCAACGCTTGATCGTACCCTGGAAGCCCTTACCTTTGGACTGACCGGTTACATCAACCAGTTGACCAGCGGCGAAGATTTCAGCGTTGATCAGATCGCCGGCCTGGTACTCGCCTTCTTCAAGGCGGAATTCCATTACGGTACGACCAGCGGCAACGTTCGCCTTGGCGAAGTGGCCAGCCTGAGCTGCTGTTACACGCGAAGCACGACGCTCGCCGACAGTGACTTGCACTGCACGATAGCCATCGGTCTCTTCAGTTTTGAACTGGGTGACGCGATTCGGCTCGATCTCAATGACCGTGACCGGAATGGAGACACCTTCTTCGGTGAAAATACGGGTCATACCGCATTTACGACCGACTACACCAATAGTCATGTTGTAAACCTCATGAGTGTACGGGGCTTTCACCCGCTATGGCCGCCCATTTCAGAGCGTTACACGACTAAGACCGAGTCTTAGCCGAGGCTGATCTGCACTTCCACACCGGCCGCAAGATCAAGCTTCATAAGAGCATCAACGGTTTTATCCGTTGGCTGGACGATGTCCAGAACGCGCTTATGAGTACGGATCTCGTACTGGTCACGCGCGTCTTTGTTGACGTGCGGGGAGACCAGAACGGTGAACCGCTCTTTACGGGTAGGCAGTGGAATTGGACCACGCACTTGAGCACCAGTACGTTTCGCGGTTTCCACGATTTCCTGGGT
>NZ_JBOIBY010000175.1:0-70869 GCF_050739655.1 Pseudomonas sp.
GGCTTGCTCGCGAAAGCGGTGTGTCAGATACGGTGGTGTTGACTGACACGACGCCTTCGCGAGCAAGCCCGCTCCCACATCGGAATTGCGCTTAGAGGAGGTTAGCGGTGATTGCCCCGGCCATCGCGATCACCTCGGCCTGCGTGATTATTGTTGTTGCGCCCGCCACGATGATCGTTGTTCCAACCGTCACGGTTACCCCCATTCCATCCATGATTCTGATACGCCCGGTAGTCAGGGCGTGACTGGTAATAACGCGGGGCCGGCTGGTAATAGCGCGGCGACGGTTGGTAAACCCGTGGTTGGTGGTAATACCGTGGCGTAGGTTGGTAATACCGCGCCGGCGGTGCGTAATAACGGGCCGGCGGCGAATAGTAGCCACCATTGGAATAGTAAGAATTACCGCCGGCGTAATACGCAGGCGCCGGCGAGGTATAGACCTCGGAACTGTAGTAGCTGACTCCTCCATCGGAATAAGGCACGCATCCACCAAGGGACAAACCCAACACAGCAATCAGTAGAATTTTTTGATAGAGCATGGCGGCCTCCTGGACCGCGAGAGAGCCATACCAGCGACGCTGGCAGGCGACAGCCAAATGTTTCTGCGACTGTCGATAGATCAGACATCGATTTCGAGATCCGGTGCGTTCCTGCAACAAGTTGAAACATCTCGCCGATGAAAGGTTTTCCATCTATTCACGGGCTGACTAATGGTGCCCATGACGATATCCACCGCCGTAATAATGTGGCCCGTGCCCACCCCGATAGTAATAGCGATAGCCGCCATAGAAGTGCGGGCCGCCGTAGTAATAACGCGGGCCGTAATAGTAGGAATAAGGCGAATAGCCAGGGTAGCTATAGGGGGAATAGTAAGGCGACGAATACTCATCGTAGGAGCCGGCGTAGTAGTAGCAACCGGTTAATCCAAGACCCAGAACAACAGCAAACAACAATCGACGAAACATGGCGGCCTCCTGAAAGACCTTCAGCCGAAACAGGCCGACTGACACTTGTTTTGACTGATATTTGCTACCCAAGTGCCGAATCGCTCCTGCCTTCGGATCAGCGGCCAGCCACGCCACATCTCAGTGCACCGACGCACCATCACAACGCAGCCTGGTGCTGACCTTCTCTTCTCAAAATCCTCAATACCCCAAACTAGAGCTGTTCTACGGACTTGGCACGCCTCTCGCTTAATCAAACCCGTGCAGGAGTCATCACAGGTTCGCGGCACCACAATTTGCAATGGCTGACTAGGGTTCCGGCTCGCAAGCGCGAGTGACTGGTCCGAGAGTTGGCGACCTCCAGTTGAGGTTACACGGCGGGACAAAAGCCCGGGAGACAAGCCACCGTTCGCGGTGCCGCTGCCTTCCTGCTCGCCCTTGATCAACTGGAGAACCACCATGTCCCAGCTTCGTTTACCCGCCCTCCTCGCCGCTGCTTTCGCAGCTCTCGTAAGCCTCTCTTCCCAGGCTGCACAGAAAGACCACTTCAGCGTCTGCTGGACGATCTATGCCGGCTGGATGCCGTGGGAATACGCCGGCAGCCAGGGCATCGTCGATAAGTGGGCGAAGAAGTACGGCATCAAGATCGATGTTGTGCAGCTCAACGACTACGTCGAATCGATCAACCAATACACCGCCGGCCAGTTCGATGGCTGCACCATGACCAACATGGACGCACTGACCATTCCCGCGGCCGGTGGCGTCGACAGCACCGCGCTGATCGTCAGCGACTTCTCCAATGGCAACGACGGCATCGTGCTCAAGGGTGAAGGCAAGACAGTCACCGACCTCAAGGGAATGGACGTCAATCTGGTCGAGCTTTCGGTGTCCCACTACCTGTTGGCCCGCGCCCTCGATTCGGTGGACCTCACCGAGAAAGACCTGAAGGTGGTCAACACCTCCGACGCCGACATCTCGGCGGCCTTCAACACCGATCAGGTCAACGCCGTCACCACCTGGAACCCGATGCTCTCGGACATCAAGGCCAAGCCAGCGGTCAGCGAAGTGTTCAACTCCAGCCAGATCCCTGGCGAGATCATGGACATGATGGTGGTCAACTCCCAGACCCTCAAAGACAACCCTGCCCTGGGCAAAGCCTTGACCGGTGCGTGGTTTGAAGTGGTTGAGTTGATGAACGCGAAAAACGCTACCGGCAAGGCTGCACTTGAACACATGGCCAAAGCGTCCGGCACTGATCTCGCGGGGTTCCAGGCACAACTGGACACCACCAAATTGTTTGCCACGCCCCAGGAAGCCCTGGCGTTCAGCACCAGCAAGCAATTGCCGGACACCATGCGCAGGGTCGCCGAGTTCTCTTTCCAGCACGGCTTGCTGGGTGAAGGCGCCAAGGACACCAGCGCGGTCGGCATGGCCTTCGCCAATGGCGTGACCAGCGGCGACAAGGGCAACCTCAAGCTGCGCTTCGATCCGAGCTACGTGCAAATGGCCGTAGACGCCAAGTTGTAAGAAGAGGACTTGGCCATGCGCCTGATCAATCGCCACCCGGATCGCCCGAGTCGCCTGATGTTGGTGATCCTGCCATTCGCCCTGGTGCTGCTGGCCTACTTCATGGGTTCGGCCGAGCGACTGGCGGACAACCCCAACGACAAGCTGTTGCCCAGCGCCGTGCAGATGACGGACGCGGTGAAACGCCTGGCCTTCAGCGCCGACAGCCGCACCGGTGAATACGTGCTTTGGCAAGACAGCGCTTCCAGTCTGCGACGCCTGGCCATCGGCCTGGGCATCAGCGCACTGGCCGGGCTCTGCCTGGGCATCGCCGCTGGCACCCTGCCGCTGTTCGGTGCGCCGTTGTCGCCGCTGCTGACGGTGCTTTCAATGGTGCCACCGCTGGCAATCCTGCCCATTCTGTTCATCGTTTTCGGCCTGGGCGAGTTGTCGAAAGTGATGCTGATCGTGATCGGCATCACCCCGGCGCTGGCTCGGGACCTTGAGCAGAGGGCCAGGGAAATCCCGGTGGAGTTGCTGATCAAGGCCCAAACCCTCGGTGCTTCGACCTGGACCTTGATGCTGCGGGTGGTGTTGCCGCAATTGCTGCCACGGCTACTGATCTCCCTGCGCTTGATGCTGGGTTCGGCGTGGCTGTTCCTGATTGCCGCCGAAGCGATCGCCTCCACCGACGGCCTCGGCTATCGGATTTTCCTGGTGCGTCGCTACCTCGCGATGGACGTAATCCTGCCGTACGTGGTGTGGATCACCCTGCTCGCCTGGCTGATGGATTGGGGCCTGAAACGCCTGACCCACCGCGCATTCCCCTGGTATGAAGGAGCGCGCGCATGAGCTTCATCACGGTGAAAAATGTCTGGCAGCAATACGCCGATCAGGTGGTACTCGAAGGCCTGAACCTGAGCGTCAACGAGGGTGAGTTCTGCACACTGGTGGGCGCTTCAGGTTGCGGTAAATCGACCTTCCTGCGCTTGCTGCTCGGCCAGGAACGCGCCAGTCGCGGCGAAATCCTGCTCGACGGCCAACCCCTGGCCGGCGAACCCGATGCCAGCCGTGGCGTCGTGTTTCAGCGCTACTCGGTGTTCCCGCATTTGAGCGTACTGGACAACGTCGCCCTCGGTCTCGAACTGCCACGCTCGCCATTGCTCGGGCGCTTGTTTGGCGGCGCTAAAAAAGAGGCTCGCGATCAGGCCTCGGTGCTGCTGCACAAAGTCGGCCTTGGCCACTCGCTGGACAAGTACCCATCGCAGCTTTCCGGTGGCATGCAGCAACGATTGGCCATCGCTCAGGCGTTGATCATGAAACCCCGTGTGTTGCTGCTCGACGAGCCGTTCGGCGCCCTTGATTCGGGCATCCGTAAAGACATGCACGCCTTGCTGCTTGAGCTGTGGCGCGAGACGCAACTGACGGTGTTCATGGTCACCCATGACCTGTCTGAAGGTTTCAGCCTCGGCACCCGTTTGCTGGTGTTCGACAAGGTCCGCGTCGACCCGCACGCCCCCGGTGCCTATGGCGCGCGCATTACCTATGACATCCCTTTGAACAGCGACCGCCGCGCACAGCGCGCCGCCGTCGACGCCTTGCCGGTGCAACTGGCGGGCTCACTTCGAACCGCTTGAGAGGACTCTGGACATGACTGATTCGACCCAACTGTTCCCGCCCTTCGCCGAAGAAATGCTCCCCGGCGGCGGCCATCGTTCCTTCGTGCTCAAACGCGGTCAATTGCTGCGCCTGACCGACATTCGCGGCGGCGCCAACGTCAGCCTGACGCTGCTCAATGCCAATGAAAAAACCGAACGCTTGAACCTGCCCGACAGCCTCAAATGCCAACACACCGCCAAGCTCACCACCGGTCACTGCCTGTACTCGGACATGGGCCGCGTATTGGCTGCCATTACCGCCGACACATGCGGTTGGAGCGACAGCCTTGGCGGTGTGCTCTGTGCTGAAGAAGTCGCACAAAAGTACGGTGCGGGCCGCTATCAGGAGCTGCGCAACGGCTTCTTCCGCAACGGCACCGACAACCTGCTGGTGGAGCTGGGCAAGTGGGGTTTGGGCCTGTCGGATTTGCTGATGACCCTCAATCTGTTCAGCCGCGTGAACGTCGATGACGCCGGGCGCTTGCACTTTGTCGAGGGCAACTCGAAGGCCGGCGACTACATCGAGTTGTACGCACCGATGGACACCCTGGTGGTGCTCACTGCCCTGCAGCATCCGATGGACCCCTCGCCTGAGTACGCGCCCAAACCGCTGAAACTCAGCTGGATGAACGCCGACGCCAGCGTCGCCGAACACTGCCGAATCTCGCGCCCGGAAAACGAGCGCGGCTTTATCAATACCGACCGTCTGTTCGCTTGAGGATTGCTGCCATGTCACTCGCTACCGTCACCGCCGTTAACACCAGCAGGCAGCCAGAATCCGCGATCTACCGCGCCACCATTCCCGCCGGTGAACCCTGGCTGATGGAAGTCAAGGCCGGGCAGACCTTGCGCATCCTCGACCTGGAAGGCAATCAGGCCGTAGACACCCTCTTCTACAGCGTCGCCAACCCGAAAGAACGCTATGACGTGCAGCGCACGCTGCGCCGTCAAAACAGCGTGTACCTGAGCACCGGCAGCGTGCTGTATTCCAACCTTGGCAAGCCGATGCTGACCATCGTCGCCGACACCTGCGGACGTCACGACACCCTCGGCGGTGCCTGTGCGCAAGAGAGCAACACCGTGCGCTATGCCCTGGAAAAACGCTACATGCACAGCTGCCGCGATAACTACCTGCGCGCCTGCGTGCATGACGGGCGGCTGGGCAAGGGCGACATCGGACCGAACATCAATTTCTTCATGAACGTGCCGGTCACCGCCGACGGCGGGCTGACCTTCGAAGACGGGATTTCCGCACCGGGCAAATACGTCGACCTGCGCGCTGAAATGGACGTGATCGTACTGATCTCCAACTGCCCGCAACTGAACAACCCGTGCAACGGCTACAACCCAACCCCGGCGGAGTTGTTGGTATGGAATTGAAATTCTCGCGGTTGCGGCGTTGGCTGTTTGCCCTGTGCCAAGCCCGTTCTGGCCAGTGCCTCAAACAGCAAGAACACCACTAAACCCTGTGGGAGCGGGCTTGCCCGCGATGGCGGTGTATCAGACAACCTCAATGTTGTATGTACTGGCCTCATCGCTGGCAAGCCAGCTCCCACAGGGTTCGATGGTGATCTGAAGAGAACTGATTCTGCCGTCGGGGACGACCCCGGCGCTCATCGAAAAACTGCGGGACGGCCCGCATCCCCATCAGGGGTTATGCCATGTTCGAAAAAGTCCTGATTGCCAACCGTGGCGCGATTGCCTGCCGCATCCTGCGCACCCTGCGTGAACTGCAAGTCCAGGGCGTTGCCGTGTACTCCGAGGCCGATGCCGCCAGCCTGCACATCCTGCAAGCCGACGCCGCCCACAGCCTGGGTGAAGGCGCAGCCGCGGGCACTTATCTGGCGGTCGATAAAATCCTCGGCATCGCCAAATCCAGCGGCGCCACCGCGATCCATCCTGGCTACGGTTTTCTCTCGGAAAACGCCGCATTCGCCGAAGCCTGTGAAGCCGCAGGCATCGCCTTTATCGGCCCGACGCCAGAACAGCTGCGCGTGTTCGGCCTCAAGCACACCGCCCGCGCACTGGCCAAGCAACATGGCGTACCGATGCTCGAAGGCACCGAACTGCTCGATAGCCTCGACGCGGCGTTGATCGCTGGTGAACAGGTCGGTTACCCGGTCATGCTCAAAAGCACTGCCGGTGGTGGTGGCATCGGCATGCGCGTGTGCCGCAGCGCTGCCGAGTTGAGCGAATCCTTCGAGGCGGTCAAACGCCTTGGCCAGAACAACTTCAGCGACGCCGGTGTGTTCATTGAGAAGTACATCCAGCGCGCCCGGCATCTGGAAGTGCAGGTGTTCGGCGACGGCCGGGGTGAAGTGATCGCACTCGGCGTGCGTGACTGCTCGGTACAGCGGCGCAACCAGAAAGTCCTCGAAGAAACCCCGGCACCGAACCTGCCCGAGGGCATGGCCGATGAGCTGTGTGCCGCCGCGATCAAACTGGCCAAAGCGGTGAATTACCGCAGCGCTGGCACCGTGGAGTTCGTATTCGACAGTGACGCCCAGCGCTTCTATTTTCTGGAAGTGAACACCCGTTTGCAGGTCGAACATGGCGTCACCGAACAGGTGTGGGGCGTCGACCTGGTGCGCTGGATGGTGCAACTGGCGGCCGGTGATCTGCCTCCGCTGGGTGAGTTGTTTGAGGGTTTGAAACCGCAGGGCCATGCAATCCAGGCACGCTTGTATGCCGAAGATCCAGGACGGGATTTTCAGCCGAGCCCTGGTTTGCTCACCGCCGTGAATTTTCCGCCGGCCAACGGCATTCAACTGCGCATCGACACCTGGGTCGAAGCCGGATGCGAGATCCCGCCGTACTTCGACCCGATGATCGCCAAGGTCATCAGTTGGGCACAGACCCGCGAACAGGCCCGCGCCGAGTTGCATCAAGCCCTCGGCGACAGCCAACTGTATGGCGTGGAAACCAACCGTGACTATCTGCGGCAGATTCTGCTCGATACCCCTTTTGCCAGCGGCCAGCCGTGGACTCGCTGCCTGGAAGGGCTGGTGTATCGGGCCAACACGTTCGAGGTGATCAGCGCAGGTACGCAAACCAGTGTTCAGGATTACCCCGGTCGCCTCGGCTACTGGGCGGTGGGCGTGCCGCCATCGGGGCCGATGGACAGTCGCGCGCTGCGGCTGGGCAACCTGATGCTGGGTAACGATGAAGGCGCAGCGGCGCTGGAAATCACCATGAGCGGGCCGCTGCTGCGCTTCAATTGCGATGCGGTGGTGGCGGTCACCGGGGCGACGATCCCGTTAACGCTGAACGGCGAAACGGTGCCGATGAACACCACGCTATTGGTTGCGGCCGGCGCAACACTGAGTCTCGGCACCATCGCCGGCGCAGGTGCACGCAGTTATCTATGCCTGCGTGGCGGCCTGCAAGTGCCGGATTACCTGGGCAGCAAAAGCACTTTCACCCTTGGCCAGTTCGGCGGCCATGGCGGTCGTGCGTTGCGTGCGGGGGATGTGTTGCATGTACCAGCGTTGGGTGACCGCAGCGTTGATCAGCAACTGGCTGAAGATCAAACCGTCGAGTTGCCCGACGTGCGGCAGATCCGGGTGATCTACGGCCCGCACGGAGCCCCGGAATACTTCACCGAAAACTACATCGGCACCTTCTTCGCCACCCAATGGGAAGTGCATTTCAACTCCAGCCGCACCGGCGTGCGACTGATCGGACCGAAACCGGAATGGGTGCGGGCCGACGGCGGTGAAGCGGGTCTGCATCCGTCGAACATTCACGACAATCCCTACGCGATTGGTGCGGTGGACTTCACCGGTGACATGCCGGTGATCCTCGGTCCCGACGGCCCGAGCCTGGGTGGGTTCGTGTGCCCGGTGACAGTGATCGAAGCGGATCTTTGGCAGTTGGGACAACTGAAGGCCGGAGATAAGGTGCAGTTCCTCCCAGTCGATATCAAAACCGCCCGCGCGCTCGCCTGCAAATGGGATACCTGTGGGAGCTGGCTCGCCAGCGATGGGGCCCGACCAGACACCGCATCAACTTCATCGCTGGCAAGCCAGCTCCCACAGAGTCTTGTGTCGCCTGTTGTTTTGGAGTTGGGTCAGGGAGACAAGAAACTGGTCGCAAGACTCTCCGGCGATACTCATTTGCTGCTGGAAATCGGCGCCCCTGAACTGGACCTCGTCCTGCGCTTCCGCGCCCACGCCCTCATGCAAGCCTTGGAAAGCAAACACCTGCCGGGCGTCATCGACCTCACCCCGGGCATCCGCTCGCTGCAAGTGCATTACCAGCCCGAGCAACTGTCGCTCTCCGACCTGCTCGGCATCGTCGCCGGTGAATGGGATGCCGTGTGCGCTGCCAAAGACCTGCAAGTGCCGTCGCGTATCGTGCATCTACCGCTGTCCTGGGACGACCCGGCTTGCCAGTTGGCCATCGAGAAATACATGACCACCGTGCGTAAGGACGCGCCGTGGTGCCCCAGCAATCTGGAGTTCATCCGCCGCATCAACGACCTGCCGAATCTCGATGAAGTGCAGCGCACGGTGTTCGACGCCAGCTATCTGGTGATGGGTTTGGGCGACGTCTACCTTGGTGCCCCCGTCGCCACCCCGCTCGACCCGCGCCATCGCCTGGTGACCACCAAATACAACCCGGCCCGCACCTGGACCGCGGAAAACTCGGTGGGCATCGGCGGCGCCTACATGTGCGTGTACGGCATGGAAGGCCCCGGTGGTTATCAGTTCGTCGGGCGCACGTTGCAGATGTGGAACCGCTACCGCGAGGTCGCCGCGTTCGATGGCAAGCCGTGGCTGCTGCGCTTCTTCGACCAGATCCGTTTTTACCCGGTCAGCGCCGATGAACTGCTGCAAATCCGCCGAGATTTTCCCCTCGGGCGCTTCGACCTGAATATCGAGCACAGTCAGCTGAATCTCGCGGATTACCAGGCGTTTCTGACGCGAGAAGCCGAGACCATCGGCGCTTTTCGTGATCAACAACAGGCCGCGTTCAATGCCGAGCGCGAGCGCTGGATCGCCAGTGGCCAGGCGCATTTCGACAGTGAAGAGCTGGCCGTGGAGGCAACCGAGGATGCGCCGCTGGGCAACGGCCAGCAGAGTGTCGACAGCCACATCGCCGGCAACCTCTGGCAGGTGCAGGTGCAGACCGGTAGCCGGGTCGAGGCCGGTGATGTGCTGGTGATTCTGGAGTCGATGAAGATGGAAATCCCCGTGCTCGCCCCGATGGCCGGCGTGGTCCGCGAGATTCGCGTGCAACCCGGTTCCGCCGTGCGCGCCGGACAGCGCGTCGTGGTGCTGGAACTTGACTGAACCCATTTTGAACAGGACTGACACCATGAACATCAATCTGCAACTCGATGCCCTGCGCAACGCTTACCGCGACGGCAGCACCACGCCCCGAGAACTGTTGCTGAACCTGCGGGACAAAGCCGCGGCGCTCAATCCGGACTATCACCTGTTTATCCATCTGCTCAGTGTGGAGGAGCTGGAACCGTACCTCGCCGGCCTCGATGGCCGCGATATCGACAGCTTGCCGCTCTATGGCGTCCCGTTTGCGATCAAGGACAACATCGACCTCGCCGGCATTGCGACGACGGCGGCCTGCCCGGCGTTTGCCTATGTGCCGCAGCGTTCGGCAACCATCGTTGAGCAACTGCTGGCGCTGGGAGCGATCCCGTTGGGAAAGACCAACCTCGATCAATTCGCCACCGGCCTCAACGGCAGTCGCTCGCCGTATGGCGCGTGCCCGAACAGCGTGTTGCCCGAGTATCCATCGGGTGGCTCCAGCGCCGGCTCTTCACTGGCGGTGGCGTTGGGCGTGGCCAGTTTTTCGTTGGGCACTGACACGGCGGGCTCCGGACGCGTGCCAGCGGCGTTGAACAATCTGGTCGGATTGAAGGCCAGCAAAGGGCTGATTTCCACCGCAGGCGTAGTGCCGGCCTGTCGCACGCTCGATTGCGTCACCACGTTTACCGCGACCGCCCGGGAGGCGAGTCAGCTGCTGGCATTGACCGCAAAACTCGACCCTCGGGACGAGTACAGCCGCAGTAATCCATTGTGGAATGACGGCTCGGCGTTTGGTGTACCGCGCCCGTTCCGATTTGGGGTGCCCCGGGCGCAGGACCTGGAATTTTTCGGGTGCGCTGAAGGGCCGGTGTTGTTCGGTGATGCCGTTGAGCAACTCAAGAGTCTGGGCGGCGAAGCGGTGGAACTGGATCTGACGCCGTTCCTCGAAGCCGCACGCCTGCTTTATGAAGGACCTTGGGTGGCCGAGCGCTACAGCGTGGCCGGTGAACTGATGGAGCAAAATCCCGAAGCCGTGCTGCCGGTGATCCGCGCCGTACTGGCCAAGGCGCCAGCCGTCAGCGGCGTACAAACCTTCCGCGCCCAATACCGCCTGCAAGCGCTCAAAGCCCTGTGCGACAAAGCTTTGGATGGCCTTGATTGCGTGGTCACTCCCACCATCGGTCGCCCCGTAACGCTGGCAGAACTGGACGCAGAACCGGTACTGCGCAATTCGGAATTGGGTTACTACACCAACTTCATGAACCTGCTCGACTACGCCGCCGTCGCTGTACCTAGCGGGTTCATGAGCAACGGCCTGCCGTGGGGCGTGACGTTGTTTGGCCGGGCGTTCACCGATCAATATCTGCTGGGCGTTGCCGATGCTCTGCAGCGTCAGAAAGGCTTGGCGGCCCCTGCCCCGACGACCGTTGCACGCCATGACTGGGCTCGACTGGTGGTCTGCGGTGCGCACCTGGATGGCTTGGCGTTGAACTGGCAGCTCAAACAACGCGGCGCTCGATTGCTGGAAACGACCTTCAGCTCACCCGACTATCAACTCTATGCACTCGCTGGTGGCCCACCGTTTCGCCCAGGCATGGTCCGCGTGAAAGACAGTGGCGTGGCCATTGCCGTGGAAGTCTGGGAGTTGCCGAGCAGTGAGTTGGGCTCGTTCCTGACCGGGATTCCAGCGCCGCTGGGGCTGGGCAAGGTGCAATTGGCGGATGGTCGCTGGGAAAGCGGCTTTATCTGTGAGGCGTATGGGCTGGAAGGAGCAACCGAAATCAGCCATCTCGGCGGATGGCGTGCGTACCTTAAAAGCCTAGCCTGACCGCGTAATGCTGATCGCTTAAACGAATGAAGGTAGGAGCAGCCGGTCGACGCTCGATTGCTCGCGAAAAACACGCAGACGCCGCAACCATTCAGGGAGCTCGCGTCATCGTTAGCGTTTTTCGCGAGCAAGCTCGCTCCTACAAGTTTTTGCAGAGTAATGGAGGAACGACCATTCGCGGCGCACATGGAGCAGTTATTTCCCGGCAGTTACCATTAGAATGCGTGCCATCGGATTACTGACAATGGAATTGCCATGCCGCTTCGCTCGCCACTGTATTCTCAACGTTCGTTGGTCCTCACGCTGGTTGCGTTGCTGGGCGCAGGCTTTCTCGCCACGTCTTTCCTCAGTTATTACGCCTCGCGGGCGTCGATCCGCGGCAACATCGTCAACACCGAACTGCCGCTGACATCCGACACCGTCTACTCGGAAATCCAGAAAGACCTTGTCAGACCGATCCTGATTTCCTCAATGATTTCTCGCGACACCTTCATGCGCGACTGGGTGGTCAACGGCGAAAAAGACCCCGACCAAATGACCCGTTACCTCAACGAGGTCATGACCCACTACGGCGCCTACACGGCGTTTTTCGTCTCCGACGCCAGCCTGACCTATTACCACGCCAAGGGCGTGCTCAAGCAGGTCAAGGCCACCGAACCGCGCGACGTCTGGTACTTTCGCGTGCGCGACATGAAGGATCCCTACGAGATCAACGTCGACCCGGATCTGGCCAACAAGGACAACCTGACCGTCTTCATCAACTACAAGGTCTACGACTACAACAATCGCTTCATCGGTGCCGCGGGTGTCGGTTTGACGGTTGATGCGGTGATCAAGTTGATCGACAAATACCAGCAGCACTACCAACGCAGCGTGTACTTCGTCGACACGTTCGGGCGCCTGGTGCTGACCGGTGCCGAGGGTGGCCCGCAAGGCGCGCAGGCCGGGCAACAGCTCGGTGAACTCGATAGCATGAAAAACCTGGTCAGCCAGTTACCCAAGCCCCACAGCGGCAGCTTCGAATATTCCGGACAGGGCCAGGGGCATTTCCTCAACGTACGCTTCATCCCGGAGCTGAACTGGTATCTGTTTGTCGACAAGCTCGAAGACGGCGACCTCAGTGACATTCGCCGCTCGCTGTACCTGAACCTGCTGATCTGCCTGGTCGTCACGTTGACCGTGCTGGCCCTGCTCAATCAAGTCATCAGACGTTA
The DNA here is from genome assembly GCF_050739655.1 of Pseudomonas sp. GTDB lineage: Bacteria > Pseudomonadota > Gammaproteobacteria > Pseudomonadales > Pseudomonadaceae > Aquipseudomonas. The sequence goes on from NZ_JBOIBY010000175.1 coordinate 12,421, forward strand.
TCAGGACAAGATTCAGGCCCAGGCCACCCTCGACAGCCTCACCGAACTGCCGAACCGTCGAGGCTTCGACCTGTTGGCTGCACAAGCCATTCACGAAGCTCAACGCGAACCGAGTCCACTGACGGCGTTGCTGCTTGATCTGGACCACTTCAAGGCCTTGAACGATACCTACGGTCACCTGGCAGGTGATCAGGTATTGATCGGTTTCGCTCGTGACCTACAAAGCTGCTTGCGTCACTCCGACATCGTCTGCCGTTGGGGCGGTGAAGAATTCATCGTGCTGCTCAAGGACACCGACGGCGAGACCGGGTTGATGATCGCCGAGAAAATTCGTCAGCATGTGCAGGAGCAGCGTTATGCCTACAACGGCAGCAGCTTGCATGTGACCGTCAGCATCGGCCTGACCACCTTGAAAACCGACGACACCTTGCACAACCTGCTGTCGCGGGCCGATCATGCAATGTACCGGGCCAAGCAAAGTGGCCGTAACCGTACCTGCGCGGAAATGCCTCACTCCAACTATGAACCCGCCTGACCTCTGCCCCGCCTGCGGTGCCCGCAACGACTGCACCCTGGCCGACCCGCGAACCGCCGCTCAAACGTGCTGGTGCTACGGCGTCACCATCGACCCTGCGGTGCTCCAGGCGCTGCCGGCGCAACTGCGCAACGCCTCTTGCCTGTGCCCGCGCTGCGCCGAAGTCGAAGCGCAGTTGCAAGCGGCGGCCCGGCTGATCGAGTAAGATGCGCGCCCCTTTTATCCCCGACTTTTAAACATGCGCGTCGACCGTTTCCTCAGCAACCTGCCGTGCTTCAACCGTAAGCAAGTACGCCTGCTGCTGGTTGAAAAACGCGTGCGTGTCGACGGAAAAGTCGTCAGCGACCCACACAGCGAAGTCCGCGAGTTCAGCCGTATCGAAGTCGACAACGAAGTGCTGCAAACCGGCAAACCGTTGCGACACTTCATGCTTCACAAGCCCACCGGTTGTGTCAGTGCTACCCGCGACCCGCAGCACCCGACCGTGCTCGACCTGATCCATGAGACGGACAAGAACGAGCTGCACATCGCCGGACGCCTGGACTTCAACACCACCGGCCTGATGCTGATCACCAACGACGGCAGTTGGTCACGACGCCTGACCCAGCCGCAGACCAAACTGCCCAAGGTCTATTACGTCGAAACCGAGCAGAACATTGGCCCCGAATACGCGACCACCTTCAGCGAAGGGCTGTACTTCGCCTTCGAAGACCTGACCACCCAACCAGCCGGGCTAGAGCTGCTGGGGCCGAAGTCGGCACGGCTGAGCATCGTCGAAGGACGGTATCACCAGGTCAAGCGCATGTTCGGCCACTTCAATAACAAAGTCCTGCGCCTGCACCGCGAACGCATGGGTCCGCTGGTGCTCGACGATGAGTTGAAACCGGGCGAATACCGCCCTTTGAGCGATGATGAGATCGGATTGATCTAAGCCCACGACCGCTCAGCAGAAGTTGTCGAACAATTTGGCAAAGACACTTGCGCAATGATGTGACCCCTGCTTGAATCAGGACGTCGGCCGAAATGTGACCGATGAGTCACAACATACTTCTAAGAAACTTTTTGCCGGTAAGGGACCCCTTGGGTTCCGGCCTCACCCGGCAAACTGCCCGCCAATAACAACACCCGTCGACCGGACTGCAATGGATCGACATGGGCCTCCAAAAATTCCAGGCATATGCCTACCTGTCACAAAGCTCGTGCAATCTCATTTGCGCGCATACCCGCTTGCCAGGAGTCTTATGACATGAGGCCAGAAATCGCTGTGCTGGATATACAGGGTCAATATCGGGTTTACACGGAGTTCTATCGGGCAGGCGCCGCAGAGAAGACCATCATCCTGGTCAATGGCTCGATGTCCACGACTGCGTCGTTTGCTCAAACCGTTAAAAACCTCTATCCGCAGTTCAACGTGGTCTGCTACGACCAGCCCTACGCGGGCCAGTCAAAAGCCCACAACCTGCATGAGAAAATGCTGACCAAGGAAATCGAAGGGCAGATCCTCCTGGAGCTGATCGACCACTTCGGCGCCGAACACGTGCTGTCGTTTTCCTGGGGTGGCGCCGCGACCCTGATGGCACTGTCGCAAAAGCCACGTCGCATCGAAAAAGCCGTGATCAGCTCGTTCTCACCGGTCATCAACGCGCACATGCTCGACTACCTCGAACGCGGCGTCGATTACCTTGGCAGCCGCGACGGTGACAGGGTCGGGCATCTGGTGAACGACACCATCGGCAAACACTTGCCGTCGTTGTTCAAGCGCTTCAACTACCGTCACGTCAGCTCCCTGGCCGAGCATGAGTACGGGCAGATGCACTTCCACATCAACGACGTGCTGCACAGTGATCGCCAGTGCTACCTGAATGCGGCGAAGAAAATCGACGTGCCGGTGCTGTTCCTCAACGGCGAATGGGACGAATACACCGCCGCCGACGACGCCCGACTGTTCGGCAACCACGTGCAACACAGCACGTTCAACACCATCCAGGCCACCGGCCACTTTCTCGACATGGAACACAAAGCCGCCTGCCGAGACAGCCGCAATGCACTGATGGGGTTCCTGAAGCCGGCGCAACACGAAAGCCGACCGCGTTTCAACTACGTCCAGGACCACCATGCATTGTCCATCTGAAACAGCGTCATCGCGAGCAAGCCCCGCCCTCCTAAACCCGTAGGAGCGAGGCTTGCCCGCGAACGACCGTCAGAGGGTCTTCGCTAGTGTCACCTGCGCTAAACCCATCTGGCGCAAAGAAAAACTTCATTTCCACACGCACATCTGGTACAAAGTCACCGCTCTGAGCGGGTGTCGTATAATGGCATTACTCCAGCTTCCCAAGCTGATAACGAGGGTTCGATTCCCTTCACCCGCTCCACTATTTTCAAGGGCTCCAGACGTGCCAGTTTGAGCCCCAGCGTGTTTGGTGACAGTTCCGGTGACAGTTTGCGTGTAAGCGGGCTGTTACAGGTGCGAGAACCTGCCGCCACCCTCCCCCTACGCCTATTCCTTTTTTATGTTGACCCATGGGAAACCAGTATTTTTGGTAAGTTTTCCCCGGACCACTCTGAAAGCCTTAAAACACAAGGCTTCTAGGTTATTGAATTAGGTAAGTTTTAAGTAATATCTAGAAATAACATTACCTTTTACCAAGGTCAGAAATCGAAAATAAAATATCTATATAAAACATATAGTTATAGAAAAATTACTCCCCTCATTACTCAAAAAAGCCAGTGCAAAGTAAGTGCTCAAAACCGCATCGCACGCGGGCCCCAGCTGATTCCTTACCTGCTCATACCTAAATTACTTGTTTCCCATGGGTCACCTGAGAAATGGGCCTTCGGATCGCGCTCACGGCCGCTCGCAAAACAAGGGGTGCGTGCAGGGTTCTGTAGGGTTTTCTCGACCCCTGTTCGCTCAGGAGAGGCCCAGCAGGCGCTGCTGGAGGATGGGTGCAGGTGTGCAGAAATTGAGACCGATTTAGCCCGCAGGCGTGGCGGGGGGATGACGGCGCGCGCCAGGTGAAGCCCCACCCTGGCCGACCGGGCCCCGCCCCAAGACGGTGCGCGCCGCTCCTGCCCCGCCGGGTCTAGCCTTGACGACACCTTGGGCGTCACGCCCCCCTTCGCCGCGCCCCAAGCCCCGCGTTTACTGGCCCGCAGGGTCGTGATCGATGGACGTGACAGTGGGTCAATGGTATGTTGAGCTGGGTTATTTTCGCCCGCAGGTCGACACATCTTCTTTGTGCCGGCACGAATACTTGTAAACAATTTGTTGACCAGTATTCGCTTGATCAGTAGATTGTGGGCGTCGCTGCCAATTCAGCGATCCGGTTTGGTCGCCGGGATAAATCAAGGCGCAACAGCGCCCCGTAACGATTGCAGGCGCTTTTTTTGTGTCTGCAACTTCATGTTATGGCGGCTGTGCGTGGGAGGGCTTCGGCCCTGCCGGGTTCCTTGATCCCCGGTCGACCAACCTGCGTACAGCTGCCACCCCAATTGCTTGGTCGCGATCGGTGGCAGCTCCTAAATTCAAGGAGCTACACGATGACCGCCCTCATTCCGTCCAAAATCCGCGCACTTGCCCATCGCCGCATGGCCCTTGCCGCGCTGCATGCTGACTCATCTCTCTCCAGTCGCCTCAGACGTTACAACCATCACATGCACCAGGTGCGCGTTCTGGAAACGCACGGCGGTGCCCAATGAGAAGGCCCTACGGTCTCACCGATGCCGATCTGTTTGATCTGGAACGGGTGCGGGATTCGCTTTCCCTAGTGCATGCGCTTGCCCAACAGGCCACCGAAGCGGGGTTGTACCACCCGCAAATGCTGGCCGGCTTCCTGGACAAGATCTGCACTGATCTGGATAGCGTCATTCGCTCAGCCAACAGCACTCCACGTCGGATCTGATCCCAAAGGGGGGGGTGTGGTACGCCCCCCCCTTTCGTGACAACTCAAAACCTTAAATAGAGCCAATAACAATGAAGACACCATCGCTTTTTGAGTTCGAAACGCAGCCGGTCCGGATCCTTGACGAACAGGACGGCGAAACCTGGTTTGTTGCTGCGGACGTGTGCAGGGTTTTAGAGATCGCTAACCCGCGCAATGCATATGCACGCTTGGAAGACGACGAGAAGGGGGTCCGCACTATGGACACCCTTGGCGGACAGCAGGAGATGATGATCGTAAACGAGGCTGGCCTATATAACTTGCTGTTCAGCAGTCGCAAGCCTCAAGCGAAGCGGTTCAAGCGCTGGGTCACCCATGACGTCCTCCCATCGCTGCGGAAAACCGGCAGCTACTCCCTGGGCGAGAAGCTCACGGTCAATCAGCAGATCAGCATGTCGAAGCATCGCCTCGGGCTTGTTAAGGAGTTGATGCGAACCCGTAATCGAACTGTGCGTGATTTGCTCGGCGTTGAAATCACTCAGTTGTCCACCGCAATGGGTCTGCCAATACCGGATCTGGACACCATCGGCAGTGTCGAGCCTCCTCAGGCCGACATCGTTGCCGACTTCTGGGCCGCGCTGCTGCAGCTGGACTCCAAGGGCATCGCGTACAACCACTCCAAGGATCCGCAACTGATCGGCCTGAACATGCCGCACCTGGGCGAACTGTTCGCCGCAAACGGTATCCAGACGGTGATCAGCACCGAGGTCACTACAGCGCTCAAGCGTTGTACCGAGCCTCAGTTCTTGGGGATGAAGGCGGTGGACAGCACCATTCGCAAAACCACGACGAAGTGCTGGGTATTCAGGAAGCCGGCGCAAATCCAAGCGCAGTGACGAAAGCAGCCCTTACCGTCTAGGTAAGACGACGGTAAGGGCGATAGCTTCTCTATCTTTTATAGGTGGGACACCGAAAATGAGTGAGACACAAGAAACCAATGATCCAATAACCCTGACCATTGCCACCCCAGCAGGTGCTTATGAAAGCGAGTTTTTGACGCAGGCTGAAACGTCTGCACTCGCCCAATTCGTGAAGCGCGTCGGCTGGTTCGAATTCAACAGCCACGCGGCCAACGAAGATGAGGCCCACCTGGTCAAACAGGCCGTGGATAAGCTGCAGGATGTCCTATCGCGCTCCGGCTACGATCCGCAATAACGCGCTCGGGTTCGGCGCAACGCTTATAAAGGCTCCTACCTGCGGACAGGTTAGGGGCCTTTTTTATGGGAGAGGATCGTCATCATCAATGGCCGCAGGTAGGCGCCCGCGCTCCTCAGTCATTATCTGCTGGAGCAAATGTAGCGCCGTGAGGTTGCCCCCCAGGTGATGACGCCAGGACTGGTGGGTGCTCTTGTACAGATCATCGACCTTGGCGATAACGCGCCGGTAGCGCTCGACCTCGAGCACAAGCCGCCGGCACTCCGGATGGTTGCTCCAGATTTGGCGCAGTTCGGCCTGTGTGACAGGCCTGAATGAGGGCAGATCGCGAGCCATATAAAACGACCAATACTGTATAGTTGAACAGTATTTTTGCACGCAGATTGCGGTACGCATAGCGCCGCTGAGCGCTTCGAGAAAGCTGGATTTGGGCTGGCGCATGGTGCGGCTTACCGTGGGGGTAAGCAGCGGTTAGCAAAGTGCGTGCGTGATCTTCAAAAATAATTCATGCCTTTGAAGCGCCGAACGCTTCACCGTTGAGAAAAAACATTAGTACGTTGAAGGGCTTAGCGAAGTCGAAACTCGTTCGCCAGTGTTTTCCATCGCTGGTTCGCACACATTTGTAATCCTGATTGGGTTGACATAGTTATTGATCGTGTTCAAATGTGTTTGTGCCACCACACAAAGCCGAATACTGAGCAGTACAGCGGAGCAAAGCCGCGTTCGGCGGATGAATCGTTAATAACGATCCTTCAAGCGCAGTGCTTACCACTGCAAGGAAAGATTCAAAATGGCAATTAAAAGCGAAACCTTCAGCCGCGTTGAGCTGACTGATGAAGACGCTGCCCGCTTCGTGCAACACATGCGCGATGACAAACCCAATCCAAAAGCCCAGGCATCCTATGCCCGTGGCCGCGATATCCTGAGCCAGGTTTTCGGTCAGCAAGGTAGCGCGCGTCCTCGTTAGTTCAGCGAGCTCCGATGCAGGTAGGCGTCGATTACTTCATTGAAAAGCTGCACTCCGAACACCAAACCAGTCGATTCTCAATGGGCCCAGACGAAAGTCTGAGGCCCTTGAAGTCGTTCATTCAAAACAACGCCCTAGCCTTCCAGACCAGCAACGTCGCCGTCACATACGCGGCAATTGTGCCTCCCGCTGATCCAAACGACCCGCAGGCAAAAAAGCGCATCATTGCCTATGTGACGCTCACCTGCAGCGAGATCGATCTCGACGGGGCGTACCCGCTGGAAGATTGCGAGGCCGCGAATCGATACCAATCGATATCGGCACTGAAAGTAGCCCGCTTAGCCACTCACAGGGACTACGCTGGACATCAAATCGGAAAGACTCTCATGGAGTTCGCCATCGCTCTGGCCGTACACCAGGTCGCGCAATTCGTGGGCTGTAGGTTTCTGGTCACCGATTCAAAGGCGAACTCTGTAGGGTTCTATCAAAACAAACTGGGATTCACGCTGTTGGACACCGAGGAAAATCGGAACCGTGAACACCCTGTGATGTTTTTGGACCTGAACAAGCTCGATCTGAACGCGCCGCCGGCAGACGTCCTGGACGAACCCGAGGGAAGTACTCAAGAGGCAGAACCTGCATAGGTGGAGGAACGACGTATGTCTATTTTCGGATTAAGCACCGCTGAAGGTGCGCTGATCGTCTCCGGGGCTGCGTTTGGCCTCTCCCTCTACACCCTCGCAAAAAACAGAAATTCCGTCAGTGTTTACGTCGCCTGCGATCAGGATGGGGATTATTTGTGGCTGACCAATAACAGTCCCCATGCCGTTACCATCGTTGATATGGGGACTGTCAATGCTCGGTGGGGTCGGCGATCCCTACTTCGTGAGGATCCACTTAAAAGGCGGATTGATCCCAGGGATGTAACGGCCGTGTACTTACGACCTCAGATCGAGGGATACATGAATCGCAATGTGTATCTGCCGTTGGGGGCGTACATCGAAGTGGCTACGGGCCAAAGGTTCTACAGCCGGAGCCTGATCGCCCGCGTCTGGGGCCGCTTGCGAGCCTGGATGAAGATCAGTGCCAAACACGAGTCTTCGTCGCATCATCCTTGAAATAGACCAGAAGGGCTTCGGTCTATCGCCGGAGCCCTAAATTTTTTTACCAATTGAAGTAAACCAGCTCGTTCACTTCAATCCCGCCATTGCCGCCCACGGTATGCCGGAACGGCACCTCCTTCAGGCGCAACCCCGCAAACACCTCGCGAATCTTCGGATGGTCACCCACCGATATCACCATCTTGCCCCGGATCGATCGCGCCAGATCCGCCATGGCTTCGAACTGCTCAAACCCAAAATCTCCAGCGTCATACCCGGCGGTTTCCCAATACGGCGGGTCCAGGTAAAACAGCGTGTGATTCCGATCGTACCGGCGGATGCACTCCTTCCAGTCCAGATTCTCAACGGTGGTTCGCGCCAGGCGCAGATGGGCGTCGCTGAGCTTTTCTTCGATACGTAGCAAATTGAGCCTCGGCGCTGAGGTGGTCGCGGTCCCGAAAGATCGGCCCTTTGCCTTGCCGCCGAAACACAGGGTCTGCAGGTAGAAAAAGCGCGCTGCGCGCTGGATATCAGTCAGCGTGCGCGGCGCCTGCTCTTTGGCCCATTCGAACATGGTGCGGCTCACCAATGCCCATTTGAACTGGCGCACGAACTCCTCCAGGTGATTGGCCACGACCCGATAGAGGTTCACCACCTCGCCGTCAAAGTCGTTGATCACTTCTACGCGGCTGGGCTCCTTCATAAAGAACAATGCCGCGCCGCCGCAGAACGGTTCGACGTAGCAATCATGGTCTGGAAACTCCGGCAGGATGTTTTTCGCCATGCGGCGCTTGCCGCCCATCCAAGGGAAAATCGGTGCAGACATCGGTGATCCTTACTTCGGATTGATAAAGGCGGCAGTTCCAATGAACAGCCGCACGGGCTGATCATTTGTCGGAAACAGGTTCCAGCGGCCTCCAGCGAATCACCTCTTCGCCCAACCATTCATTGACCTGCTGCAGACGTGCCTGGATGGGCTCGAGCTCATTCATCGCCCAGATCTGCGCGGCTTCTTTGATCGAGCCAAAGCCGCCTGCGTTTTGCGGCACGATGCCCATCAACTGAGGTGGGATGCGTAACGCCGCGAGCATGTCGTCGCGGCTGATGTTCTTGATCGAGCTGAATTCATCCTTCGCGGCCACCTCACTGACGGGGATCAGCTGAATTCCGTCCTTTTTCCCGCCCGGGGCGTACATGAACAAGTTCCGGAAATTGCCTGGCCCTTTGGCGGACTTGAGCGCGCTGCGCAATGCACCCACGTCTGTCTCGTTCTGGGCCGTGTCAGTCATGTACATGATGAAACCGGCGTGACTGCCGTTGTTGTAGTACTTGCGTCGGAACAAGGTGGCGGACTCGTTGAGCAGTGCGCTCTGCAGGGCCGGCAACCATTCCGGCAGGCCGTAGATCTCCTGGTTAATGTCCGCCTCACGCTGGTGATAAACCGTCCCGCGCTTGAACTCGTACTCGTCGCGCCAGCCGCGCACCTGGTAATAGGTTTCAAGGTCCTCGCCACGTCGCATGTATTTGCCCAGGGCGGGCTGCAGGCCGAGCGTGCCGCGCAGCATGTTTTCGCGTTTTTCCAGGTAGCCGTTGCCGCACCAGAGGAAGTCCAGGGCGAATTGCTCGAAGGTCTGCCGAGACAGCAATTTGTGGGGGATGAAGGTGCGGGCCAGCATGTTGCGCTTGAAATTCAAACCCGATTGCAGAAACACGCTGGCCCGGGAGGACTTGGCCAGCCCATCGAGGGACATCGGCGGTTCATACCAGCGCCCGTTCAGCCAGCACTCCAGGTAATCCAGAATCCCCCGCTCATCGAGCACCGGCGTGGGGTCTCCGAAGGTGAAGGCCTCCATCTTGCCGCCGGTTGCCGGCAGCACCTGTCCCTGGGCCGCAGCCGGGGCTGAAGTGGACAATTGCGTGGTGTCGCTGCCGCTGTTGCTCATCAGTAAATCTCCATGAAGCTGGTATTCGTTGAGGTTTGGCCCTCAAGCGGTTCGTTCTGCAATGCGTGGAAAAGTGCCCAGGCCAGATCCGCGTGCCCCGTCTCGTCTGTACGGCCGGCCGTATAAGTGAACTGCCGGCCGCTGGCGGTGATGGTCTTGCGGATCGCCATCAGCGACTGGGCCATGTCGATCCAGCCGGCGTCGAACTCCAGGCGTCCTTTGTGAATCACGTCGTAGGCCTTGAGCACCAGGCGCGTCTTGACCTCGGGGGAATAGCTGAAGGTCGTCACGTTGGGAAAAAACTGGCGCACCAGCTGGGCCACGCCAGAGCCCATGCCAGTGATGTCGATGCCGATGTACGTCACCCAGTAACGCATCGTGACCAGGCGGATCGCCTCGGCCTGTGCGGCGAAGTCCATACCGCGGAACTGGTGGCGCTCGAGCACGCGGAACTTGCCGCCAGGGACGGTCGGCGGGGCAACGACCACCAGACCGGAGCTGTCACCGGTTTCCGCAGGGTCGTAGCCAATCCAAACCTGCCGATCGGCAAACGGCCGTGCGGCGAAGGGTTTGTAGTCCTCGGACCACTCCACCCAGCTGTCGACCATGCAGGGCTGTAGGACGTTGAGCGGGAAGATGCTCGCCCCGTCGTCGACGAACTGGCACATCAACAGGTTCGCGAAGGCGTCCGCGTTGTACTCGAGGCGCAGCTCTTCCAGGTCGAACAGGTCGCAACCGCGCTGCTCGGCATCCAGGATGGTGACGATCTGGCGCCAGATTCGGTCCTCGCAAAGTCGGCCCTGCTGCAGCGCGTCGTGCGACACGTCGAGTTTCAGCCGCTGGGCCACCGGCTTGCCCTTGTTGAAGCGTTCGCCGGTCCAGAACGTGTAGGCCTCGTGCGCCATGCTCGATGGCGTGGAAAAATAGGTGCGTCGGTATTGCTTCTGCATCGCCATGCCGCTGGCGACCTTGTTCAACTCATTGAACTTGAACGTCCAGAAGAATTCGTCGAAGTAGAAATTACCGTGGTAACCCTGAGCGGTTCGGGCGTTGGTACCGAGGAAGTGCAGTTCGGCGCCGTTGGCCAGGATGATTGGGTCGCCGGTGAGCTCGACGCCGCAAACCTCGCGGGCGAAGCCTTGAATGTAGGCCTTGAAGATGTGCGCCTGGTTCTTCGACGCGGATAGGAATATCTGGTTGCGGCCGGTGACCAGGGCATCAATAAACGCCTCCCGGGCAAAGTAGTAAGTGGCACCGATCTGCCGGCTTTTGAGGATTGCCCTGGTGCGCTGATTGCTCGCCCGGTACCAGTCCATCTGATAACCAAAACAGCCGTCTTTGAATGCCTCGGTGAGCAGCTCGATTTGGTCTTCGCTAAATTCGTTGCGCGCCGCTTTCTTCTTCGGACCTTCGTTGCGTTTGGCCAAGTTGGGGTTTAGGTCGGTGTCGGTACCGCCGGACTTGTACCGCTCAATCCGCGCCTGGCGCTCCAGCTGACGGTGCAGCAGGTCAATTTCCTTGAAGTCGCCGCCGGTCTTGCCTTCCTTGAGGATCAGCTGCACCAGGCGGGCTTCCAGCGCACCGCCAATCCGCTCGACGTTATCGGCCCGATCCCATTCATCACGCGTCTTCCACGCATGAACGGTCTTTTCCTTTTCATCCAGCATTTCTGCGATCGCGCAGATCCGCAGTCCGGTCCAGTAAAGGAACTTGGCCTGACGGCGGTTATCGCGGATGGGAGTGGCGTCGGTTGTAGTCATGGCGGCGATGCTGACGCCTCGCGCGCGTGAAGGCGTAGCGATGTGCCATGTAGCGCATGGGCCTACAACTGGCGTTGATTGCTCGCGATCGCGCGACTGCCGAGGATGTACCTCAACGCAACTGCACCCAGCAGCACCGCTTGAGGATCTGTTCCATGAAGAAAAAGTTTCGCTCCAAATGGTTCCGCGTCGCCGTCGAAGGTGCGACCACTGATGGTCGTCAGATCGAGCGCCAATGGCTGGTCGATGCTGCCGAAACCTACAACCCGAACACCTACGCCGCTCGCGTCTGGGTGGAGCATTACCGCAGCGTCCTGCCCGACAGCCCGTTCCGTGCCTACGGCGATGTGCTGGCGGCGAAGACTGAAGAAGTCGACGTCAACGGCGTGAAGAAGCTGGCCCTGTTCGTTCAGATCGAGCCGACCGACGACCTGATCGCCATGAACAAGGCGCGCCAAAAGCTCTACACCAGCATCGAGATCTCGCCGAAGTTTGCCGACACCGGTCGCGCTTACCTGGACGGGTTAGCTGTCACCGATTCGCCGGCGAGCCTCGGTACCGAGATGCTGACCTTCAGCGCGCAGAACCCAGACGCCTCGCCGCTTAAAGCTCGCAAGAGCAAACCGGACAACCTGTTCTCGGAGCTGGTCGAAGCGCAGCTGGAGTTCGACGAAGTCGTCGAGACCCCGAGCGTGATCGATGGCCTGTTCTCCCGGGTTTCCGATCTGCTCGGCCGGAGCAAGGCCAAAGCGAACAAGGACGACGCTCAATTTAGCGAGCTGAACGACGCCGTGGAGGCGCTGGCCGGTCACGCCGCTGACCAGGCCAAAGTTGTCGCGTCGGCCGATGAAGCGCTGAAAGCCCTCACCGGAAAACAGGAAAAGCTCATCACCGATTTTGCGGACCTGATCAAGCGCCTGGGTGACACCCAGGATCACAGCCAATCGACCCGCCCACCAATGCCTGGCGGCGACGGCGCGGTGCTGACCGCCTACTGATCACGTCGGCCCTAACAAGCTCTCCAGGAGAACACTATGCGTAACGAAACACGGCTTGCCTTCAACGGCTTCACCAAACAGATCGCCGCGATCAACTCCGTCGGATCCGTGGCGGAAAAATTCACCGTCACCCCTTCCGTCCAGCAGAAGCTGGAAACGGCGATCCAAGAATCCAGCGGGTTCCTGAAAAAAATCAACGTGCTGGGCGTCGACGAAAAAGACGGCGAGGCAGTTGTTCTGGGCGTTGGCTCGACGATCGCTGGTCGTACTGACACCAATCAGACCGCCCGCAATCCTCGCGGCGTGAGCTCGTTGAAAAACGACACGTACGCCTGCAAAAAGACCGACTTCGACACCGCGATCCCTTACGCGCTGTTGGATGCCTGGGCGAAATTCCCGGACTTCCAGGCTCGCCTGTCCGGTGCGATCGTCGAGCGCCAAGCTCTTGACCGCATCATGATCGGGTTCAATGGCACCAGCGCTGCGCCGACGACTGATCGCGCAACCAACCAGTTGCTGCAAGACGTGAACGTGGGCTGGCTGGAGAAATACCGCACCAAAGCGCCGGAACGTGTGCTCAGCAGCGGCAAGGTTGCCGGCAAGGTCACCATCGGCCCGACCGGCGATTACAAGACCCTCGACGGTCTGGTCTACGACGCCATCCAGCTGCTGGACCCATGGCACCGTAAGCGTCCGGATCTGGTGGTCCTGGTCGATCGCAACCTGCTGCACTCGAAGTTCCTGGCCAACATCGAAGGCGCGGCAGACAACGAAAACGAGCTGGCAGCTGCGCGGATCCTCGCCAATGGCACGCTGGGCGGCCTGCCGATTGAAGACGCTCCGTTCTTCATCGACGGCGGCATCATGATCACCACGCTGAAAAACCTGTCGATCTACTTCCAGATCAGCAGCCGCCGGCGCATGACCAAGGACGAGCCGGAGCGCGATCGCATCGCCGACTACCAGTCGTCCAACGAGGACTACGTGATCGAGGATTTCGGTCTCGGTGCTCTGGTCGAAAACATCGAAGAGGCCGCGTAACCATGGGCCTCTCTCTCGCTCAGCGTCACCGGGTGCAAGCGCTTGCCTCGCAGGAGGCCGCAGCCGCTTCGCCCGCCGTTTCGATGGCGGGTGGGACGGCCTACGAAATGCAGCTGGCCCAGCTACTGCAGGACCGTCTGCGGCTCAAGCAAATCCAGTCGAACGAAGGTAAAGCCGCGCTGAAGTTGCAGCTTCTCCCGGCCTACGTGCCTTACGTCGATGGGGTTCTCGCTGCGGGCAATGGTGCCCAGGACGAAGTACTTACCACCATCATGATCTGGCGCGTCGACGCCAGCGATTACACCGGCGCGCTCGATATCGCAGCCTATGTGTTGCAGCACAACCTGCTGATGCCCGATCGCTTCGAACGAACCACCGGCTGTCTGGTGGCCGAGGAAATTGCCGAAGGCGCTCTGATCTCCCAGAAAGCCAGCGGTGGATTCGACCTCGCCATTTTGCACCGGACGATGGAGCTGACCGCTGAGCAGGACATGCCGGACGAAGTCAGGGCCAAGCTGTACCTGGCCACAGGACGCGCCACCGTGGCAGGTCTGACGGTCGATAACCCTGGCCAACCCGGTCAGGTAATCGCCGGTATCGAACTGCTCAAACGCGCCATCGAGCTCAACGGCAGCTGCGGCGGCAAAAAGGATTTGGAAGGCGCTGAGCGCCTGCTGAAAAAGATTGCTCCCCCACCGGGGAGCTGACAGAGCGTACCCCGCAACCCCGGCGGCCCGGTGCTGAACAGCAGGTTCTCTCCTTTCCTCGCTGTGACGCCCCGGCCACCGCCGACTTAGGGCTGAACCATGAGCGGATTTATTGCCACCGGCCGCAACGACGAGCCGTTCGTTATCACCAACGACGGGTTCTGGCCTGACATCGATGTCGTCCACCTGCGCTCGGCCATCCGCTTGGATGGCAGCATCACTGACGCACGGATTGAAGTCGTGACCGTCAACGCGTTGATCCAGGTGAACGGCGAACTGGCGAAGGTCAAGGCGAGCCATGTGGCCAACGGATACACCACCATCGCGACCGTGCCGGGGTTCGAGGTCAATGGCGAGAGCCACTTCGTCCACCTGTATCGGCGCTCCATTTACTGCAGTGTCGGCGCTGAGCTTGCTGAGCGTTATCGCAGCTACGACAGCAGCGCCGAAGGCAACAAAAATGCCGATGAACTGACTCCTTCGGTCGATGAGTACCGCCGTGACGCCCGCTTCGCCATCCGCGATCTGTTGGGCGTCGGTCATTCCACCGTGGAGCTCATCTGATGGCGACCTCCGTGTATGCCGACCAGGGCGACACCGTCGACGCCATTTGTTGGCGGGTCTACGGGCGCACCGCCGGCATCACAGAGGCTGTGCTCGAGGCAAACCCAGGACTATCGGATTTCGGCACGATCATCCCGCACGGCACGTTGGTGGCGCTGCCGGATATCGCACCGCAAGCCCCGGAGCTGCAAATGGTGAACCTATGGGATTGATCCACCGCACCACCGACATAGACGTTCCATCACCTTCAACCCTGGACAGCGGAATCACGCGCATGCCTGACAAACCGGATACATGGGCCTGGTTAGCTGCCTGGCTCGAACTTAACTGGCCAGCCATCTACTCAGGCGGACTCGCCTGCGTGATCGCTGCTCTACGGATCATCTACGGCGGCGGCACGTTGCGCCGAGTTCTGCTTGAAGCACCGCTGTGCGGCACACTCGCACTTTCGGCAAGCCACGGGCTTTTTCTGCTCGGCATCCCCCCGACAACCGGCCCGTTTTTCGGTGGTGTGATCGGACTGCTCGGCGTTGAGGGAACCCGCGCACTGGCCAAGCAATTCTTTGACCGCAAGGTGAATCAGCTATGAGTGCTTTGCGCCACGGCGATCGCGGGCAAGAGGTCCGCACACTGCAGCAGCGACTGAACCTGCACGGCGCCGGCTTGGATCCGGATGGCGACTTCGGTGATGCCACTGAGGCGGCGGTGCGTAATTACCAGCGAAAGGTCGGATTGGTAATCGACGGTATTGCGGGATCGAAAACCGCTCTGGCGCTCGCCGGCGCGGATTGTTCGAACCTGCTCCAGCACACCGAGCTGGTGAAAGCTGCAGCGCGCCTAGGCGTCGAGCTCGCTTCGGTCATGGCCGTCAACGAGGTCGAAAGCCAGGGCAGCGGTTACCTGGACAACGGCAAGCCGAAGATTCTTTTCGAGCGTCACATCATGTATCGCCAGCTCGGCACGCCACGCACACCTGGTGATGATGCAGCAGATTTGAAGGCCCACGTCGATCAGCTGGCTGCCGTACAGCCCAACCTGGTCAATTCAAAGCCTGGTGGTTACGCCGGCGGCACGGCAGAGCACCAGCGCCTGGCTAACGCCCGGTTGATCGATGACCTTTGCGCGCTGGAGTCGGCCAGTTGGGGCGCGTTCCAGGTGATGGGTTATCACGCTGAACGCCTCGGCTACGCCAGCGTGACGGACTTCACCGATCGGATGGCGCGCAACGAGAACGAACAATTCGAAGCGTTCGTGCGCTTTATCGAAGCTGACCCGGCGTTGCTCAAAGCGCTGAAGGGCAAGAAATGGGCAGCGTTTGCCAGGGCCTACAACGGCCCCAACTTCGCCCGCAACCTCTACGACACCAAGTTGGAGCGCGCCTACCAGCGTCACGCTGCAGGCTGCCCTATTCCGGAGGCCGCATGATTGACCACGAACAGATCCGCAAGCTCAGCCCCGTCGATGGCGACGTCTTTCTCCTGCCGGCGGGCTCTCCCTTTGAACTGGCCCGGGCACTCGGTGAAGCGATCGCTGTCGCGAAACCAGGCGTAAAGGCTGTGGTCGTCTGCGGCGACGTGCGCAAGCTCGATACGGCCGCGATGAACGCCGCCGGCTGGTACCGCGCGTGAGCACGCTGCGCCAGGCGATTTATGGCGTCGCGTTGCTCGCCGCGATCGCACTGCTTATCTGGGGGCAGTCTCAGCGGATCGAGGTCGCAGAGCAAATAACTGGTCGGGCACAAGATGCCGCTGGTACCGCGCTTGCTCGAGCGACGCGCAGCGAGGAAACGGCCGCTCGGCTCCAGTTGTCCCTGCAGGAAGAACGCACCGCTCAAACCGTATTGCGCGGCCTGCAAGACCAGCTGCGCCAAGGGCTCGCCGCCCGTCAACGAACGATCGAGGAACTGAAACGTGAGAATGCCGAACTTCGCCTTTGGGCTGATCAGTCTCTCCCTGATGCAGCTCGCAGGATGCGGGAGCGCCCCGCCATCACCGGAGCCGCTGCATATCGCGACTGGTTGTCCGGCCGTCGTGCCATGCACCCTGTCAGCAACTAACCCGGACAAGAACGGCGCCCTGCTCACCGACCAGGAGGCGACTGAGGGCGACTGGGCCCAATGCGCTGCGCAGGTCGATATGGTTTATCAGCATCAGCAGGCACAGGCCGGCAAACAATGAACAAACCTGAATCGCTTCGCGCTCACCTGCTCGCCTCGGTACCGGAGTTAAAGAAAAACCCGGACCGTCTGATGGTGTTCATCGACAACGGCACCATGCGCAGCACTGCGGCCTTTGGGCTGTCATTCGAATACAGCTACACGCTGAATCTGATCTTCACGGACTACGCCGGCCACCCTGACGCGATCGCCATTCCCCTCTTCGCGTGGATCCTGGTGAACCAGCGGGAGTTGATGGAGAACGTCGACCGCAGCAAAACAGCCGTCGCCTTCGAGGCGGATGTCCTGGACAACAGCAAAGTCGACCTGTCGATCAAGTTGCCGCTAACCGAGCGAGTCATCGTCAAGCGCCAGGACAACGGCAACCTGGTCGTCAGTCATCCGCCGGAGCCAGTGGTCGACGATGACCCGTTCACCATGCCTGGGCTTGAGCTTTGGACTGCTGACGGCGAGTTCATCACGCGGTGGGAACAACCGTGAGCAATGACCTACAGGCGCTGGAAGAATGGGTCTCTATGTTGCTGGCCAAACTCGAAGAGGGTGAACGCCGCAAACTGCTCGGCGCCGTCGCCCGGGATCTACGTCGTAGCCAGTCAAAGCGCATCACGACGCAGCGCAACCCTGATGGCTCGGCATTCGCCCCCCGCAAGCCCAAGGATCTGCGGGGAAAAAAGGACCGGATCAAGAACAAGATGTTCGGCAAGTTGAAAACAGCCCGTTACCTGCGCACCGAAGCCACAGCCAACGGCATATCAGTCGGATATGTCGGGCGTGTGAGCCGCATCGCCCGGGTTCACCAGTACGGTCTCAAGGACCGACCGGAACGCGGCCAGGCGGATGTGCAATATGAAAGCCGCCAGTTGCTGGGATTCAGCGGCGACGAGCTGGAAAACATCCGCAATCTATTCATTGATCACCTGGCCGGCTGACCTTCACCTGTACGCATCCGCGCTACAGCCCTCAGCCGATGCAGCTCGCACGCGCGACCTGCAACATCGGCGGCATGGATTCTCTTACTGAACTGACTCGACGCCTCGAAAACCTGATTCGTGCCGGCACCATCGCCGAGCTCGATCCGGAAAAGCCGCGTTGCCGTGTGAAAACGGGCGGCCTGCTGACTGACTGGCTGCCGTTCTTCGCCTTGCGTGCCGGCGAGGACAGCGACTGGGATCCGCCAAGTGTCGAAGAGCAATGCCTGGTGCTATCGCCTTCAGGCAATCCGGCTCACGGCTTTGTCATTTTCGGCGTGTACAGCGATCGCTTCCCGGCACCAGACAACGTGCCAACCCGGCGCCGGCGCCGTTACCGCGACGGCGCGATTGTCGACTATGACACCGCGAGCCACACGCTGACCGCCACGCTGCCGGGTGGAGGCAAAGCCAATCTCATCGCACCAGGTGGTGTGCACGTCACCGGTGATGTCGTGATTGACGGGCTGGTGACAGTCACCCAGGACGTCGTCGCCGGCGAACAGAAAATCAGCCTGGTCAATCACCGCACATCTGGCGTTCAGGCAGGTAACGGCACGTCCCAGGGGCCAGTTCCATGATCGGCATGAACAGCAACACCGGGCGCACCGTCGTCGGGAACAATCACCTGGGGCAATCGATCGCCGACATCCTGACCACACCCATTGGAACCCGCGTCATGCGACGCGAATACGGCAGCCAGCTCGCCGACTTGATCGACTGGCCGCTCAACAACGCAACCCGCCTGCAGGCTTATGCGGCCACCGCTATCGCGCTCATGCGCTGGGAGCCGCGGATCCGCCTGAGCCGTGTCCAGCTCACGCTGGGCGAAGTTGCTGGCCAGGCGATCCTCGACATCGAAGGCAGCCTGGTGGACACCAATGAACCATTGAGCCTGCGCGTGCCGCTGAGCCTGGGAGCAACAGCATGAAAACGTTCACTCCCATCGACTTGGCTCAGCTTCCAGATCCAGACGTCGTCGAGCAGATCGATTACGAGCAGATCCTCGCCGAACGCAAAGCCTACGCCGTGAGCCTCTGGCCAGCTGAGCAGCAGGCCGAAGTGGCCGCGACGTTGGCCGTCGAGTCGGAGCCTCTGACCAAGCTCCTGCAGGAGAACGCCTATCGCGAAATGCTGCTGCGTCAACGCGTGAACGAGGCGTCCCTGGCCAACATGCTGGCGAAAGCCAAGGGCAAGGACCTCGAGCAGCTCGCCGCCAACGTCAACGTCGAACGCCTGGTGGTGACCCCGGGGAATAGCGCCGCTGTCCCGCCGATCGTCGCGGTGATGGAGTCGGATGACTCGCTGCGCGAACGGGCACAGATGGCATGGGAAGGCCTCTCCACGGCGGGGCCACGTAACAGTTACATCTTGCACGCCCGCAGCGCAGACGGCCGCGTCGCCGATGCTACGGCAGAAAGCCCGTCGCCGGCGGTTGTCGTCGTCACTGTTCAGGGCTTGACCGGAGACGGAAGCGTCGACCAGGCGCTGCTGAGTGTCGTCAGGCAATACCTCAGCGACGATGATCGTAGACCGGTCGCCGATCGGCTGACGGTGCAGTCAGCAACAGTTTTGCCCTACCAGGTCGACGCGGTTATCTATCTCGCCACCACAGGGCCTGAAGCGGAGCCCATCCGCGAAGCGGCGCAGGCACGCCTGGTCACGTTCATCAGCCAGCGGCGGCGCCTCGGCGTGGAAATATCCGAGTCAGCCATTCACGCTGCACTGCATGTCGAGGGCGTGCGCAAGGTTGTGCTTCACAACTGGACTGATCTCACCCCGAGCGAAGCCGAGGCAGCGTATTGCACCAGCTACACCGTGTCGGTTGGTGCCTTGTGATGACGAGCCTGTTGCCGCCAAACGCCAAGCAGCTTGAGCAGCTGGCGGCCGAGGCGCTCGCCCAGATCGAGCGCGTACCGGTTCCGATCAGGGACTTGCTCAATCCTGATCGATGCCCGATCGAGTTGCTGCCCTATCTCGCCTGGGCGTTCTCGGTCGACCGCTGGGACAGCACCTGGTCGGAGGCCACCAAGCGTCAGGTCATCAAAGGCTCGTACTTCATCCACTCCCGCAAGGGAACGATCGGAGCGCTGCGCCGAGTGGTCGAGCCGCTGGGTTATTTGATCGAAATCATCGAGTGGTTCAACACGGTGCCAGAAGGCGTACCGGGCACCTTTGCGCTGAAAGTCGGCGTACTGGACACCGGGATCACTGAGGAAATGTATCAGGAGCTCGAGCGCCTGATCGATGACGCCAAGCCCGTCACTCGCCATCTGACCGGCTTGGCGATCAGCCTCGAAACCAACGGACATTTAGATATCAGCGTCGCCGTTTACGAAGGCGACGAGATCACGGTTTATCCGCCCGTACAGCGTGACATCGAGGTCACCGGCTACATCGGCGCGGCTGGACGCGAACACACCATAGACACCCTGGACGTGTACCCATGATTGATCAGAACTCGCAATTTTTCGCCATCTTAACCGCCGTGGGTGAGGCCAAACAGGCGAACGCCGATGCTCTCGGCATTCCGTGGAAACTGACGCACTTGGGTGTAGGTGATGCCAACGGCACAGATCCGATACCCGATCGTCTGCAAACCCGCCTTCTCAACGAACGACGCCGCGCCCCGCTGAATCAACTCAAGATCGACCCCGCAAACCCAGCGGTGTTAATCGCGGAGCAGGTCATCCCGGCCGACGTTGGCGGCTGGTGGGTACGAGAGATCGGCCTTTATGACGAAGCCGGTGATCTCGTCGCCATCGCCAACTGCGCGCCGAGCTTTAAGCCTGTGCTGTCGCAGGGGTCGGGCCGCACCCAGATTGTCCGGATGAATTTCATCGTCTCCAGCGTCGGCAACGTTGTGCTGAAGATCGATCCCTCTGTTGTGCTTGCTACCCGCGAATATGTCGACTCTTCGATCATTGCAGTGCTACCGGCTAACAAAGTGGCGGGCACCTTCACGAAAGTGACGACCAACAATCGGGGTGTCGTTCAAAGCGGCAGCAATCCGACGACGCTCGCCGGATATGGAATCACCGACGGATTCGCTGCAACTTTAGCGGCCACTGACTACAACGCCTTACTTAAATCCGGCTTGTATATTCTAGGCGATGGGAACGCCGCAAACCGCCCAGTCAAAGCTGACCCTAGTGGGTCTTATGGTGCCGTTGCATTCAATCATGTAATTAATTCGGATTATGGTTATACGCTTTCTTATAATCTAGGCGTGGACGATATAGCGTTCAGGCGTAGGAAGCCCGACGGCTATGGGGATTGGCAATACGTCTGGCATACCGGCAATTACAACCCTGATAACAAGGCGGACAAAGCGACAAGCCTGGCAGGTTACGGAATCCCGATCGCGACCCAGCTAGAGGCAGAGACCGGCGCCGACACCAATAAGCCTATGAGTGCGTTGCGGGTCTTTCAGGCCATTGCCGCCAAAGTTGTTCAAGCTACAGAAAGCGCTCTAGGTACCGCTAGAATCGCTACTCAGACGCTGGTGACTAACGGCACGGATGACTCCACCATTGTCACGCCGAAAAAACTGCGCGCTGCGCAGGCCACGCAGCTGGAAGCACAGGCGGGCACTGACAATTCCAAGGTTATGACCCCGTTGCGAGTGTTCCAGGCCATTGCCAATGTGGTGTACCAGGCCACCGAGTCAGCATTCGGCTGGGCAAAGGTAGCAACACAGGCTTTGACTAACGCGGGTGTAGATGATGCGACATTCATCACTCCCAAAAAGCTTCGATTTGGGTTTTCTGTAAGCCTGACGGCAAATGGGTACGTCGTATTTCCCTCTTGGTTGTCTGGCTTAATTATTCAATGGGGCACGACGACAACAATCAGTGCCGGTGGAGCGATAGCACATCCGTTAGTTCTGGCTTATCCAAATGCGAATCTTGTGGGTGTCGCCATGGCGCAGTATTCATCTGCGCCAAACTCCGGTTTTATGGTTTCTATCTATGGCCGCACACTATCCAGTATGAGTTTTTACAACTCAAACACCGGCTCAGCTCTCGTGGCTTCTTATATTTCTGTTGGATATTGAAGGGGAATAAGATGAAGCGATTTTATAGTGCGAGCACGGGCTGCACTTACCTTGCCGGACTGAGCACGGCTATGCCGGCTGATGCGGTAGAGATAAGTGAAGATGTTTTCCTTTCGGTTATCGCCAATCCGGCCCCGGGGAAAATCAGAGGCCACGATGCAAGCGGCCTGCCGGTTTTAATCGATCCGCCGCAAGTAATACCGGACTATGTCGCTCTCATTGCGGATGTCCGTTATCAGCATGAAATCGGCGGCATAGTCTTAGCCGGCATGTCGATTGATACCGACGATCGCAGCAAAACCCTGATTTCCGGGTCGGCCCTCAAGGCGATGCGCGATCCGGGTTACGTGCTGCGCTGGAAGACACCGAATGGTTTTGTGGACTTGCCGGCGGCCCAGGTGCTGATGATCGCCGATGCAGTCAGCGATCATGTACAGGCCTGCTTTAACCGTGAGTCGA
Source organism: Pseudomonas sp. (assembly GCF_050739655.1). GTDB lineage: Bacteria > Pseudomonadota > Gammaproteobacteria > Pseudomonadales > Pseudomonadaceae > Aquipseudomonas. The sequence goes on from NZ_JBOIBY010000175.1 coordinate 34,792, forward strand.
CGCTGCTGGACGCGCTGGCGGCCGGTACGTTTGTCGAAAGTATGCTGGCTGAGGGGTGGCCCGCATGAGCCGGTTTATGACCACCCTGAAAACCGAGCAGGTCGGCCGCCGACAGCACACGCTGTTGGCAGACTTGGTGCTGGCGGACGAGGACGCCGGCGTGATTGTCGTGCCGGCGGGCACCACCACCAACTTTGCCAGCCTCGACCTGCTGCACAACGTGTTCCTGTTCGTGCTGTTTGCCTTGGTCGCCGGTTATGGCAACTATGCGGCGACCGTGCATGACTGGCTGTACACGACCGGGCAAGTCAGCCGCAAAGACGCTGACGCGGTGTTTTATCGGGCGCTGCGCGCTGAAGGTGTGGCTCGGTGGCGCGCCTGGCTTTTCTGGCTGGGCGTTAGGGTCGGTGGCAGCAATGATTTTGGGACTGCCCAATAACGATTTCGCTCTGCGATACCGCCCTGTCCTGCAGGGCTTTTTTTTGTCTGCCTTGTAGCGAGCGCTTCCACAGGCCCGGCGACTCGTCGTCATGTCGCGCGCGCGTCAACCTGCGTTTCATTGTCACCCACGCGCAGGTTCTCCCCATGGCCACTGATTACCACCACGGCGTCCGAGTTGTCGAAATCAACGAAGGCACCCGTCCGATCCGCACCGTCGCAACCGCCGTCGTCGGCATGGTCTGCACCGCCGAAGACGCCGATCCGATCGCATTCCCGCTCAACCGCCCCGTGCTGCTTACCGACGTGCTTACCGCCAGCGGTAAGGCCGGTGTCAAAGGCACCCTTGCCAAAAGCCTGGACGCCATCGCTGACCAAGCGAGCCCCGTCACTGTTGTTGTTCGCGTAGCCCAGGGGCTGGACGCAGCCGAAACCACTACCAACGTGATTGGCGGTGTGACCGCCGGTGGTCAATACACCGGGATGAAGGCTCTGCTGGCTGCAGAAGCTCAGCTGGGCGTACGGCCGCGCATTATCGGCGTACCGGGCCTCGACTCGTTACCGGTGGCCACGGAACTGGTGCTCACCGCGCAGAAGCTGCGCGGATTCGCATATGCCAGTGCTTGGGACTGCAACACCGTCTCGGAGGTCATCGCCTACCGGGAAAACTTCGGCGCCCGCGAACTGATGATCATCTGGCCCGACTTTGTGAACTGGGACACCACTTTGAATGCGGATGCGCCGGCGTCGGCGATCGCCCGCGCTTTGGGCCTGCGCGCCAAGCTCGATGAGCAAGTGGGCTGGCATAAAACCCTGTCGAACGTGGCCGTGAACGGCGTCTCCGGACTCAGCCGCGATATCTACTGGGATCTGCAGAACCCAGCCACGGACGCGGGCCTGTTGAACGCGGCTGACGTCACCACGCTGATCCGTCGTGATGGTTTCCGCTTCTGGGGCTCGCGCACGTGCAGCGACGATCCTTTGTTCGCCTTTGAAAACTACACCCGCACCGCCCAGGTGCTGGCTGACACCATGGCCGAGGGGCAGTTCTGGGCAGTGGATAAGCCGATGCACCCGAGCCTGGTCCGCGACATCGTCGAGGGTATCAACGCCAAATTCCGCGAGCTGGTACGCCTTGGCTACCTGATCGGGGGCGAGTGCTGGTACGACGAAGCCGCCAATGACAAGGACACCCTCAAGGCCGGCAAGCTGTACCTCGATTACGACTACACGCCAGTGCCGCCACTGGAGAACCTGGGACTTCGCCAGCGTATCACCGACCGCTATCTGGTCGACTTCGCCAGCCGCGTCAACGCCTGACATTCATTCATCCGCGCGGCGATGGCCGTGCCTTTAGGAGAGCGCCCATATGGCTCTGCCCAAAAAGCTCAAGAACATGAATTTGTACAACGACGGCGTCAGCTACGTCGGTGCGTGCAAGAGCGTCACCCTGCCCAAGCTCGCCCGTAAGCTCGAAGCTTTCCGGGGCGGCGGCATGGACGGCGCGGTGAAAGTCGACTTGGGTCACGGCGACGACGGGATCCAGTTGGAATGGACCCTCGGTGGCTGGGATCTGACTGCGCTGCGTCAATACGGCGCGGTATCGGCCAGCGGCGTGATGCTGCGTTGGGCTGGATCGATCCAGCGCGACGACACCGGCGAGGTCTCGGCTGTCGAGGTGGTCGTGCGCGGCCGGCACGAAGAGATCGACATGGGTGACGCGGAAAGCGGTGAAGACACCGAGCACAAGTTCACCACCACCTGCAGCTATTACAAGCTGACGATCGACGGAAATGAAGAGATCGAGATCGACTTGCTCAACTTCATTTTCAAGGTTGACGGCAAGGACATGCTGGCTGAGCACCGTAAGGCGATCGGCCTGTAATCCCAGCTTTTCCCGCCGGCTCGCCCGGCCCCCCTCTTCCATAGGATTTCCACATGAACACCACTGAACAGAACGAAGCTGCAGACGCCTCGGTTGTAAAAAACCCAAACCGCCCCGTCATCACTCTGGACACGCCGATCGTCAGGGGCTCGACCGAGATCACCGAGGTGACGCTGCGCAAACCCCTCTCCGGCGAACTTCGTGGCGTCTCCCTGACCGATCTGCTGCAGATGGACGTGCTCGCGTTGCGCAAGGTCTTGCCACGCATCACCACCCCGACGCTAACCGATCACGACATTGGCCAGATGGATCCGGCGGACCTGGTGCAGATGGCCACCGAGGTTGCCGGTTTTTTGCTGCCGAAGTCAGCGAAGGTGGATGCATCCCTCGTTGCGTAGATGACGCCATGGCGGATATCGCCGTGATTTTCCACTGGGGGCCAGCGGAGATGGATCCGCTCCCCCTGACCGAACTGATGGACTGGCGCGAACGCGCCCGCAAGCGAAGTGGGGCGAAAGATGACTGACAAGCTGCGGCTGGAATTTATGCTGTCGGCGATCGACAAGGTCACCGCGCCTCTCAAGCAAATCAGCGCTGGGAGCACTGCGACGTCTCGCGCCTTGAAGGCGGCGCGGGACCAGCTGAAAGAGCTCAACGCTCAGCAGTCCAACATTTCCAGCTACACCCGCCAGCGCGAAGCCGTCCGCCAGTCCTCCGAGGAATTGGCCAAGGCGCAGGACAAACTACGCGGCCTGCGTGAGCAGCTGCAGAAGATGGAAGCCCCTACTGCCGCCTTCCAGAAAGCATTCGTTAATGCCTCCGCCTCGGTGGAAAAGCTGACAAACAAACACACGGCTCAGCGATCAGAGCTGCAGCGCCTGATCCCCCTTATGAAATCAACCGGTGCTGACACCCGCAACCTCGGCACCACTGAACGCCGCTTGAAAACCGAGATCGAGGCGGCGAATAAAGCCATTCAAACTCAGCGAGATCGTCTTTCCGCCCTTGCCAAGCAGCAGGAACGGGTCTCGAAAGCACAGAGAAATTATTCCAAGGGCCGAGAGCTTGCCGGCAATGCTGCTGTCGCCGGCGCAAGCGCCGGCGCCGTGGGGGCTGCAACCGGCATGCCGATCATCAGCATGATCAAAAACTACTCGCGCTTCGAAGACGCCATGGCCGGCGTCGCCAAGCAGGTCGAGGGTGCCCGGGATGGAAACGGCCAGCTCACCCAGACTTATTACGAGATGGCCACCTCCATCAAGAAGATGTCTGAAACCATCCCCATGGCCACGACCGATATCGCCGCCCTGGTGGAAGGCGGCGCGCGAATGGGCATTCAGGGCAAAGACGACTTGCTGGAGTTTGCCCGCGTCGCAGCCACGGCCGCGACCGCATTCGACTTGCCGGCGCAGGAAGTAGGCGAGAACCTGGCGCGGATTGCGAACCTTTACAAACTGCCTATCAAGAACGTCAACCAGCTCGGTGATGCGATCAACTTCCTGGACGATAACGCCATGTCGAAAGGGGGCGACATTATTGATGTCATGCAGCGCACGGCCGGCATCACCGCATCGGTCGGCATGTCCTTCAAGGACGCCGCCGCGCTGGGTTCGACCTTCTTGTCGCTGGGCGCATCGTCAGAAATCGCGGCCACCGCGACTAACGCCATGATCCGCGAACTAGCGATTGCCACTCAGCAGCCGAAGCGGTTTGTGGAAGGGCTAAAGTCGATCGGGTTGGAAGCGAAGGCCGTTCAGGAAGGCATGTCGAAAGACGCAACGGGCACCATCAATGCAGTGCTCGATGCCGTCAACAAGCTGCCAAAAGGCGAACAGCTCGGCGTAATGACCCAGCTGTTCGGTAAAGAGTATGGCGACGATGCTGCGAAACTTGCCGCCAACGTCGAAGAGTATCGGCGTCAGCTCAACCTGGTGAACGGTGCCGACCAGGCGCCAAAGCGCGAAGGATCGATGCAGCGTGAAGGGGATATCCGTGGGGACCAGCTGTCCGCCCGCTGGGAGATGTCCCAAAACCGCATGTTCAACTTGAGCAGTGCCCTGGGCGAGACCCTTAAACCAGCACTGGTCCAATTGATTAGCGGATTTAATGGCGTCCTCGAACGCGTGAATGCGTGGGCAACCGCCAACCCGGGGCTGGTTCTGGGGATCCTGAAGGTCGGCGCCGGCATCGCCGCGTTATCGATTGGTTTCAGCACGATTGCTCTGGGGCTGGCGACAACCCTTGGACCATTCCTCGCGGTGCGTTACATGCTTTCACTGATCGGGATCCGCCTCCCATCCTTGATCGGGCTGCTTGTCAATCTCGGCTCGAAAGCATTGCCCTTTGTCGGCCAGGCGCTCATGTGGATCGGCCGGCTGTTGATGGCCAACCCCATTGGGCTGGCCATAACGGCGATTGCCGCTGCCGCGTATTTGATCTATGTCAACTGGGACAAGGTGAAGGCTTACTTCGCGAGTGCCTGGGCCGAGATCAAGCTGGGTTTCAGCAGCGGGATCAGCGGCATCCTGCAGACGCTGGTGAATTTCAGTCCGATCGGACTGATCTACCAGGCCTTCTCGGCGGTGATGAATTACATGGGCGTCGAACTGCCGACCCGCTTCACCGAGTTTGGCGGAATGATCATCGCCGGCCTGGTCAATGGCATCACCAACGCGATGGGCTCAGTGAAAAGCGCAATTTCCGACGCAGGCAGCAGCACCGTCGACTGGTTTAAAGAGAAACTCGGTATCCACAGCCCTTCCCGGGTATTCGCCGAGCTCGGCGGTTTCACCATGGCCGGCCTGGCGCAGGGCGTGGCGGATGGTCAAAACGGGCCTATGGAAGCAGTCAAGGCAGTGGGCGATCTGATGACCCAGGCGGGAACTGTGACCATCGGGGCCATCACCAACGCTGGAGCGTTATTCAACCCTGCCTCCGCCGTACCAGGTGTGGCTGCCGCAGCGCTGACACCGGCCGCAGCGGTGCTCGGGGCAGCAGCTGCAGCACTGAAGCCCGCCGCATCCGTTCCAGGAGCTAAGGCTGAAACCGGCGGCATGCTCGAATCAATCCTGGGTATGGGCAAACAGCTGGCTCAGGCAGGTGCGATGGCAATCGGTATCGGCGGCGCCCAGCAGGCGATCGCAATCGACAACCGCCCGCCAATTGCACCTGCAGTAGCCCCAGCTGCGGTACAGATGGCGCCCGAACAGATCGTGATCAACATTCACCCCGCCCCAGGCATGGACGCCGCTGCGATCGCACGCGCCGTGTCTGCAGAGCTGGATAAACGCCAGCACGCCAAACAAGCCAAGGGCCGCAGCGCCCTCTTCGACCAGGAGTAAACGGACATGATGATGGCACTGGGCATGTTCATTTTTAGCCTCGAAACTTTGGCGTATCAGGAACTGCAGCGGCAGACGGAATGGCGTCACGGCTCGACTTCGCGTATCGGCACAAACCCATCTCGCCAGTTCTTAGGGCGCGGCGATGACTCGATCAGCATGCCTGGCATTCTTCTGCCGGCACTCGCTGGCACCCCGCTCAGCCTGGACACACTTCGCGCCATGGCCGACACCGGTAAGGCATGGCCGTTGATCGAAGGCACCGGCAGGATCTTGGGCATCTGGGTGATCGACAGCATCACTGAGAACAAAACCCTGTTTTTCCCGGACGGCGCAGCGCGCCGCATTGAGTTCACCATCGCGATCAAACGTATCGATGACGGCCGCGTCGACCTGCTCGGTGCCGGCGTGAGCACAGCCGGGAACATCTTGAGGAATATCCTGTGATCGACCAAGCACTCAGCCGAGTAGACGGCTATCTGAGCGACGCGCAGGCATCCATCCGCGAAGCACGGGCCTACCCCAGGCCGATCTGTCGACTGGAGGTCGACGGCCGCGACATCACGGCGGCGATCGAGAAGCGCTTGATGAGCATCGAGCTGACCGACAACCGCGGACTCACAGCGGACCAGCTCGACGTCACCTTGTCGGACCATGATGGGCGCTTGGTCATTCCACCCAAAGGCGCGACCCTGCGTTTATGGCTGGGCTGGAGCGACACAGGGCTGGTCGACAAAGGCACATATACGGTCGACGAAACGGAACACAGCGGCGCGCCAGATCAGCTGAACATTCGAGCGCGCAGCGTGGATCTGGGTGCAGGATTGAAAGCCAAACGGGAGCGAAGCTGGCACTCCGAAACGATCGAGACGGTTGTGCAGGCCATTGCCGGAGCCTACGGCCTCGGGCCTTTGGTCAGCGCCGCCCTGAGCGCGATCCAGGTGGTGCACCTCGACCAGGCCAACGAGTCAGACGCGAACCTGCTTTCACGCCTGGGACAAGAGCACGATGCGATCGCTACGGTGAAAGCGGGCAAGCTGCTATTCATGCCGATCGGCAACGGCACAAGTGCCAGCGGCCTTGCTTTGCCACACATCACCCTCACCCGGCGGGACGGCGACCAGCACCGATTCTTGCAGGCGGATAGAGACAGCTACACAGGCGTACGGGCGTTCTATTACGACGTCAACAGTGCGGAGAAAAAGGAAGCAATCTCCGGGGGCGGTGACAATATCAAGGATCTGCGCCACTCCTATACGGATCAAAAAAGCGCCCTGGTAGCTGCCCGTGCCGAGTGGAACAAACTGCAGCGTGGAACTGCCACGCTCAGTTACTCACTGGCTCGCGGCCGTCCTGAGCTCACGCCAGAACTCACTTATTCGCTGACTGGCATCAAGCAAGAAATCGCGGACGTGATCTGGCTGGGCGGCAACGTGAAACATAGCTTCACGGCCGACTCGTTCACTACAAGTCTTGAACTCGAGTCGATGCTGCCTGACGGGGACGAGGTAGCCGAACTCGCGGACGACAGCGGCGATTACACCGGCATTGTTGCGTGGTACCGCGATGAGAAAAGCGGCCAGCAGCAGAAGCTGAGCGAGGGAGATCAGAGCAAGCCTAAGCGATTGACGCACCTTTATGAGAGCAAGGCGTCAGCACAACGGGCCGTGGATAGGGAGTACAAGCGGCTGCAAGCCAAGAATGGGGCTGATGTCCCAGGCACCCCGACGTGATGAGCCGGGGTGCGGTGAATGGGTCGGCGGTCAATCCGTCTGGGCCATCATCTCCGCAATCCGGTAGATATGGCTCTGATCGCTCTCCGACATTCTTCGATACATGCTCAACAAAATGCACTCCAGCTGCGTCAACTGAGAGGCGGAACATTCTCTGTCCCGAACGTCCTGTTCAAGTTGCTCCAAAACGCCTCGATCCAACATGCTCACTACTCCTAAAAGCCGCAGAGGATCGTCTAAATCACGACTTTCCGAAGCCCCAGGTGAGCACTCTTTCGTATGGTTGCAGTAGAGGCCGCGCTGCACTTTCACTCCAGCGGACGCGAGCCCTGCGATTCTTTCGCTGCCATTTCGGCCAAGCCGGTGGCGACTCGGTGGACCACGATCTGATCAGCAGGGCTCAGCGAACGAATGCAGGTCAGCACCTCACTTTCGATCGTCGTCTGCGTTCCCGCAGCTGTGTCCCGCCGGCCGAAAAGAACATAAATCACGTCCACACCAATTTTCGAAATTGCCAACAGGTAAGCCGTGTCCGGTCTCTGTCGATCGTTCTCGTAATTGCCTTGGGAGTTACGTTTCACACCGCCTATATCAGCGAAATCGTTTTGATTGATTCCAAGCCGGTCGCGCTCTTCCCGGAGCCGCTCGCCCAAAGTTTTTTCCAAGGATTCTCCGGTTACACAAATTTTTGGCATGCGCCGCTTTACACAGCCAAATTCTTGGGCATAATGATGGCACACACAACACGATTGAACACACATGAACACTATGCCCGTCCTCCTTACAGCGGAGCAAGCCCGCGCAGAACTTGACCGCAATGGGATAACCATTGCGCATTTCTGCCGTGAACATGGCTTGAACAAAAATTTGGTCAGCGATTTGTTGAACGGTCGCAAGAAGGGCGTGCGAGGCGAGGCCCGACGAGCAGCCGTGCTCCTGAAAATCAAAGACGGTGTGATTTCAAATTAATGGCATTTGGCCACGCGAGAAACCAGAAGATGAAACGCACCGTTCTAGAAACCCGCAGGCAGGTCGTAAGCGCAGTGATTTGCGCGTATCCGGGCGGTCGTGAATGCGCCGCTCCGCGCTTGGGGCTGTCGGTCAAGAAGTTCGACAACCATGCCTACGAAAACGCGGGTAGTCGGCCGCTTACTGATGAGCAGATCTGCCTACTGGAATCACAGACCGGGACCACTCACCTTCCCGATTTCGTCTGCAACCTGTACGGCGGCGTTTTCGTTCCGGTTGCTGAAGCTGGGCAACTGGACAACGTCGACCTGTACGCCCGCTCGATCAATACAGCGGTTAAGCGTGGCCTCGTCGACGCCATCATTTCTAAAGCACTCCAAGACGGCGTCATCCAGGACGACGAAGTGCAGGCCATTCTCGCTGCCCACCGTGCGCACGTTGCAGCCAGACATGAAGAGATCACCGCAGTGATCGTTCTGCACCGGGAAAACCCGGGCAGCTAGGAATTTGAAACAGGCGCTGGAAGCGTCGCCATTTTTCGGCGTCAGCCGAAGGCCGCGATTAGCGGCGGGGAGAAAAAGTGAGCACTTACAAGCTGGTATGTCCGCACTGCCGGGAGCGAATGCGCATCCGGACCAGTGAAGGCACGCATATCTTTTTGCGTATTGCCTACCTGCAATGCATCAACGAGGCCTGCGGTTGGTCGGTTCGGGCTGAGTTCGAAATGACTCATGAAATGAGTCCTTCGGGCATGCCAAACCCGGCTGTCTGCTTGCCAGTGGCTCCTGTCGCTATTCGCCGGCAAGCGATGAAGAAGGAAGGCGAACACCAGATGGACCTACTCGGACTGGAGTCAGCGTGATGAACACCATGATCAACGAGCAAAACCACGAGCACGAATACCGCGCCACCTTGCAAAGTGCCGCGCTCTCCTACATGCAACGTCACCAGGCCGAACACCTGGGCAATGATCAGCAGCTGTTTACCCGTACCGTTTCGCACCTGCAGGCCTCACTTGAGGTTCCGGTTTACCTTGCCGAAATCCTTACAGGTCTCGCTTACGTTGATCTGCGCTCGAGCGCTGACCAGCAGCGTCTCGACTTGAGAAACAGCACCGAGTCAGTCGCTGTTCTCTTCGACCAGACTAGCGGCAAGTCTTTTGCCATTCCGGTCGCGCTGATTTTCCAACACCTGTTTGATGCCTCCGGGCAACGCCAGAAAGCCCCATTTAACTGACCGAACTGCTCCACCGCTCGCGTGTGGGTTTGGGCGAATTGCGCCTGAAATCAGGGGAAAGCCATGAATACAGCAGTTTCCATCCGGATGGACCTGAGCGAAAGCCTCGCAGAAGCGCTGCAGCAGGAGCTCCGTGAGCGCCTGCGGATTGGCATTCAGGAGCATTGGTACTCAGACGAATTTCGTCGGATCCCTAATGGTCTGCGCACCGGCGCGATTCTCTCGGCCTACCCCGCTCTGGCGGCTCAAAAGACAACTCTCGGCGCCCTTCGGGTCGCCATCAGAAAGCAGGCGTGAAGATGGAACAGCAAATCCGGGGCGACATACTGACCCGACTCGAATTCGATTACGGCTTGCGGCACCGCACAGGCACCGACTTCATGCGCGGCGGCACCTGCCCTGCTTGCAACAAGAAGGAACTGTATTCCAGCTTCGAGAAGCCGTGGTTCATCAAGTGCGGCCGTGAGAGCAAGTGCGGACAGCAGTGGCATGTCAAAGAGCTGTATGCCGACCTGTTTGACGACTGGAGCAAACGTGCGCCGGCAACAGATGACCAACCGACCGCCAGTGCCCGCGCCTATATGGAATTCGCTCGCGGATTCAAGATCGATCTAGTCGCAGGGTTGTTCACCCAGGAAAACTATTTTGATCGCGTGCTGAATATCGGTTCGGCCACCGTCCGGTTTCCGCTCGAGCACGGCGGGTATTGGGAGCGCCTGATTGACCAGCCCCAGCGTTTCGGTAAAAAGAAGGCACGCTTCAAGCCGGGCGAGTCGTACAAAGGTTATTGGTGGTGCTCCCCCTACGTTGACCTGACGCAGACTTCCGAGCTTTGGATTGTCGAGGGCATCTTTGACGCGATCGCCCTGCAGCACAATGAGATCGATGCGGTCGCTGCGATGTCATCGAATGCGTTTCCAGAGGCCTCGCTGAAGGCGCTTGTCGCTGCTCGAGCAGGCAATCTGCCGAGGCTCGTCTGGGCATTGGACAACGAGCCAGGTGCGCACCGATACACCCGCAAATGGGTCGCCATGGCCCGCTCAATGGGTTTCGAGTGCACTGCGGCGCAGATTCCGCAGCGCGATGCGCGGAAGGTGGACTGGAACGACCTGCATCAGCGATGGGCATTCGTCAGTGATGGAGCCGATCGCAAGCGGCGCACTGAAGCTGACCTCAACGAGGCCCGCCATCACGGTGCCTTGCTCATCGCCGAAAGCGCATCCGAAAAGGCTCTGCTGATTTACGACTGGCGCGAGCGCGAGGAATTTCACTTTGGTTTCGAATCCCGCCTGTATTGGTGGAAGCTGGACATCAGCAAATTCAACAATGCCATGCAGGCTCTGGAGACCAGCGAAAACCACGAAGAGCAGCAGCTGAACAATAAAGCGATGCGTGAAAAAGCGCTGCGCATGTCCGGCTGCGTGGTCGAGATCGCCAACTGCTACCCCCAGGCGCTGTACTTCCAACGCAACGAGATCACGGACGAGTCCTGGTACTTCTTCCGCGTCGACTTTCCACACGACGGCGGCTCAGTGAAGAACACCTTTACCGGTGGGCAAGTCGCCGCCGCGAGCGAATTCAAGAAGCGCCTGCTGGGCATGGCCGCCGGCGCAGTATTCACCGGCAGCGGCCAGCAGCTCGACAAGATCATGAAGGACCAGCTGTTTGCGATCAAAACAGTCCAGACGATCGACTTTGTCGGGTACAGCAAGGAATACGCCTGCTACGTGTATGGCGACCTGGCGGTAAAGGATGGCCAGGTGGTGGACGTCAACGACGAAGAGTTTTTCGAGTTCGGCAAACTGCGCCTGAAAACCCTGCAACGTGCGGTGCCGGTGCGGATCCAGCGTGATCCGAAGGAATACAGCGACGAATGGGCGAAGCTGCTGTGGACATGCTTCGGTGCCCAAGGTGTTGTCGCGCTGACGTTCTGGTTCGGATCGCTGTTCGCCGAGCAGATCCGCGCTCGCTACCAATCCTTTCCCTTCCTGGAAGCCACCGGCGAGGCCGGAGCCGGTAAAACCACCCTGCTCAACTTGCTTTGGAAGTTGCTGGGCCGGGCCGGCTATGAAGGTTTTGACCCGTCGAAATCTACGAAGGCCGGTCGGAGCCGATTGATGGGCCAGGTGTCCGGCATGCCGGTGGTGCTGCTTGAGTCCGATCGGAGCGGCGACGACAAGTCCCACGCGAAAAACTTCGAATGGGATGAGCTGAAGGACTATTTCGGCGGCGGCACCCTAGCGACGAAGGGCGTTAAAACCGCCGGCAACGAAACCTACGAGCCACCGTTCCGGGGCACGATCGCCATCAGCCAGAACGCGCCGGTGATTGCCTCCGAGGCAATCATGACGCGAATTGTGAAGCTGCATTTCGTTCGGCCGAACGTGACACCAGACAGCCGAGCCGCGGCTGATCGGCTGACCGCCTTGGATGGCTCGAAGCTGAGCCACTTCCTGCTGCAGGCGGTGAAGAGTGAAAGCGATGTCATGGCCACCCTTGCCGACAAGATTCCGGCCCATGAGGCACGCCTGCGTCGGCTACATACTCACTGCATCAGTTGCGACACCGAGTTCCCCGCGAATAACGAAAAGGCCGCATGCCAGCACTGCGGCAACCAGTTGCGAGGCTACATCCGGGTCGAGCGCATTGTAAAAAACCACGCCCAACTGCTCGGCCTGGTCGACTGCATTCGCTCGCTGGTACCGCTTTCAGATGCCCAGATCAGCGCAACCCAGCGCTGCATAGTCTCGATGGCCATTGAGCGACAAAGCTCAATCAGCGCAGACCATCCTGTTGTCGCGGAATTCTGGGAGGTTTACGACTATCTCCAAGGCCTCGACGCCGACGGTCCAGTGGTCAATCACAGCAAGAAAGACAACGTCATCGCTATCAACCTTAACGAGTTCGTCGAGCGCGCTGCAGAACACCGCCAGAAGCTGGCCGACGTCAGCGAGTTGCGCGATCGCCTGAAGGAATCCCGCTGCCGCAAATTCCTGGAATCGAATAAGGCCGTCGACAGCGCCGTACGCGCGTACCAAGCCACGCGCAGTAACAACACGATCACCAAGTCACCCACCGTCAAATGCTGGATGTTCCAGGCGTAGGGCTGCAACCCGCGTCGACAGCCCTGAAAGGAGAGAACCATGCAGATTCAAGTCGTTGCCGGCACTGAATGTGGTGATGCGAAAAGCCTCAAGGACCCCATCTCCCAACTGCTCAGAGAGTTCGGGAACGATCACTGTAAAACGGTGCAGGCCGAAGCCTACGGTGCGAACGGATTGGTAGACATTTTGGAGGTACGGGCTACGGACGGTCAGCGCGAGATTCTGGTGCTGAATTGCTCCCGGCTGCAGATCCAAGCGGTTTTGGAGTGGCAGTCATGCAGCGAAGACACGACCGAATTTGAAGACCTGGTGCTGCACCTGGTGCGATTGCCAGACAGCAACCAATAACGCCGGCTGCAACCGGCACTTTTGAAAGGAGAGAACCATGCGCAACACAGAGCAGCTTGAACAACCCGAACGCGGCGCCCTACTTGGGCAATTGATCGGCGCAGTCTTGACGGTGGCGTTGATTGCCATCGTCGCGGTCCAGGTGCCGGATTTGATGATCTGGATGCTCAGCTGAGAATCCCAAAAAGTTGGTGCCATGGGGCTGCAACCCCATGGCACCCGCCACCCCTGAAAGGAGAGAACCATGCAAGCTCAGACCAATAGCGGCAACGTCGCCGAGGCTACCACCCCTGCAAATCTGAAGCGATATCGTGTTGCTGAGTCTTGGAAAGACTACGAAGTGACGCTCGAGGTGAACCTTGACGTTCTGACCCAGGAACGCGCGGCCATGATCAACCAATACCTTTCTGATGATAAGACCCGCTTGATGGAGGAAAGCGACGATGTTGTCCGCGTCGCTGTTCGCCTGGCCGGTTCCACGATGATCAGGATCATGCTGGAGCAAGGGGGAACATCATTCACTCCTGCGTCTAAGACTATCTTCGGTGACAACCCGGGCACCAGCTGGACACATGACCTACACAGCGCCGAGGGTTTTGGTGGTTGCGAAGCAGACGAGCGACCGTACGGGTGGTGCGGTATTCGAGTGATCGGCGCCGACGTCGACGTCCCGGGTTTTTTTGAAGTTGATCTGACTGAAATAGCAGTCTCGGGGGAAGCCTGACCATGTCTCAGGAACGAATCCGGCCTGCGATGGCCAGCCAGCGCCTCGATCTGCCCAGCGTGTGCGATATCTGCGGCTTTGCACGCTCAACGCGTCGACACGAAAGCTGCAGCAAGCAGCGTCAGCAGCGGAAAAAAGAAGAATGGGCTGCCCTTATGGCGGAAAGGCTCGCCGTGAGATTGGCAAAAGCCTGTCGGAAAGCCTGATATTAAGGATGGAAACCGTGAACACCATTGCACAACAAGCATTAGAACGAGCCAGGTCACGCGTTGACGCCAGCCCCTCGCAAAAGACAACCCATCGCCGACGGTTCTGGACTACAAGCGAGGAGTCGCGCTTGGCGGCACTGTACCCGGCCACACCAATGTCGCAGCTCATTGAACTGCTCGGTCGTCCGAAGTCCGCCCTTTACGGCAAAGCGAAAGAACTTGGCCTGAAGCGCAGCGCCGAATTTCTGGCTAGCGAACACTCGGGCAGACTTCGCCCAGACGCGAACCCGGGTTTGGCCACTCGGTTTCAGAAAGGACATGGCACTTGGAACAAAGGTAAGCCATTTGCCGCCGGCGGCAGATCTGCCGAGACACAATTCACCAGTGGCCGGCTGCCACACAACCATGTGCCGATCGGCACCGAAGTCATGGCTTCGGACGGGTATATGAAAATCAAGGTGGCCGAACCAAACAAATGGGAGTGGACGCACCGCCGCAATTGGGAGGCAGCGCATGGGGCGATCCCGAAGGGCATGGTGTTGGTCTTCAAAACCGCCGATCACTCGAACTGCTGTGTCGACAACCTTGAACTGATCACTCGGCGCGAGCTTATGAGCCGCAACACGATTCAGCGATTCCCACCCGAGCTTAAGCAAACCATTCGCCTCCTGGGCAAATTGAAAAGAACGATCGAGGCCACCAATGAATAACAAAATGACCGATCTGAGAAACCACCTGTTCGCCACTTTGGAGGCGCTTCAGGACCCGGACAATCCAATGGAAATAGAGCGAGCCAAAGCGATCGCCGAAGTAGGGAAAGTACTGGTCGACTCAGCTAAGGTTGAGGTGATGTTTCTGAAAGTGATGGACGGTGAGGGCCAAAGCACTGGATTCATCGAATCGGAACGAGCGTTGCCAGCGCTGCAGGGGAGATAGTTCAGGTGAGTAAGTTGGATCGGTTTATGAGGGAGCGGGATGTCATTGCTGTGACATCCCTGTCACACGCAACGCTATGGCGCGCAATGAAAAGCGGACGATTCCCACGCCCGGTGTCGATATCACCCGGCCGCGTAGGATGGCGCGAGTCTGCAATCGTAGCCTGGCAGCAAAACCCTGCAGCATGGAAACCAACCGAGGCCGCGTGAGCGGCCTCATCTTTTCTCAGTACACTCCTCCACCTGATGTGGTCTACCCTAGCTCGCAACAGACCACACTAATTCCCACGCTCTACATATACCGGATGCTGATACAGATGAAAGACTCCAAATTACGGGAAGCTTTTACTAGTGAAGCGCTGTTTACCAAGGAGCTGCTAGGTTATGGCGCAACGCAGATTCGCCGAGCCAACTACGCGACCCAAGGATTATATTTCCAATCGTTCAACAACTTAAGCATCGGACTTGAACGCATCGGAAAAATCTGCTTGATACTGGATTTCTTTGTAAGAACTAAAGGGACATTCCCCACGGATGAATACTTACGAAAAACCATCGGTCACGACCTAATAAAAATATACGAAAAATCGCAGGAAATTATTAAAGAAAGAACGTTCGAACTCAAATCAGGCTCTACATTCTCCAACCCCATTCATTACAACATCATGAAAGTTCTTTCCGATTTTGCGAATGGGCAACGCTATTCCAACATCAATTTACTCTTAGGAAATAAACAGCAATCCGGCCCTATAGCCACATGGTACAAAAAAGTTGATGTACCAATTTTTAAAAACGAAGTATCACAAAGAAAAAAATCGCAGATACGCTTAGATGCGAAGGAAATGGAACGAGAATTGGGTTCGTTTTCAGCTGTTCACTACATCTCAGAGGACGGTAGCATTATCAATACATTGGAGGACGCCAGTTACCGCACAGGCGCTTTTGAAGCAGTGGCACCGAAGCGCCAGCTCTACGTACTGCAAATTATCCGATACTGGGTCGAATTACTTTTAAGCCTCGAGCTTTTGAGCATGGAAATTGACCAGCGGCTAACGCCGGATTTTGATGAAATATTTGGTGGACTCAGAAACGACGACGCATATATGAAAACTAGAAAGACTTGGGATAAAGATTGACATGATGTCAGCGGCTCAATAGTCGGACTGCTCGGAATCAATACCGCTAACACCGAGCATAGACTTGAACAATGGTGGACTATTTTTCCGCTTTGCCCAGGTTTACCGTAATCACATTCTTGTTAAGCCAAGTGGCCCAGCGCTGAAGTCCTTTCTTTTTTTCATCAAAATAAGAATATCTATCATAGTGCTTAGACGAAACGTCATTGAAAGCATGCCCTTGAATGCGATCGCGCAGTTCCTTGTCCATTTTGGCCATTCCCATCAGAGTCTTACAGGTCCGACGAATGTCTCGCAGCGTAAAAGGTCCATTGAATTTCTTGGTATGTCGGCCGTAAAGCTTCGTCACAGCGCGAGACAGCGACTGGGTGTGAAGGGATTTGCCGTCCGCTTTGCCCATAAAAGGGTAAGCGCTCGAATCACTGACCTCATCCATCACTTTGAGGCTTTGGCGCATCACCTTATTGAACGGCACAACGTGCAAAGACCGCTCCCCTTCAATACCCTTGCCCCCGCTTTTTCCCTTCTTGTTACGGATTATCAAATGATCGTCTAGGTATTGGCGCCGCTCGGTTGCGAGAACCTGCTCGGGACGCTGGCCGCCGGAGGCAATGAGAAATTTTAGTAACTCGGATGTCACCAGACTCAAATGCTCAGGTAGTAGCTGCCAAAGTGTCGCCAGTTCCTCCGTTGAGAGAGCCCGATCACCAGGTTGTTCCCAATCGTCCTGGACCGGCACACTGGCCACCGGGTTACTGATCAGGCCGAACCTCACTTGAACGGCCAGGTAACTGCGGGGGTTGTACTCCTGCTCCAGCCCTACCTGAAACGCTGCATGAAGCTGAGAACGGACGCGATTGCAATAAGTTGTGATGCCGGCATCTATCATTTTCACAATGATGTTGCGGATCTGGACCGGGCCGATGAGCGACGCGGGTTTTCTGACCAGATCGGGGAAAGGGTCACTTACGTAATGCTTGAGCGACCACTTAACATCACCAGCTGACGCAGCTTCCTCGGTCTCGAGCTTCTTCACATACAGATCAAGCAGGTCCTGAAATGTACCAGGTGAAGCTTGCACCCCCTTTTCCTCACGACACTTGTCCCGGGCGATCGTGAGTTTCATCTCCGGCCATGTACCAAGCTTGGCCATCTTCTTTTTGCCAGCGACATGCCGCTGGAAATAGAACTCCTTCGTCCCGCTGGGACGGACCTTCAGCACCAGCACCCCTTCGCCTTTGGCCGTGCGGCCGTCCGACATGACGTAATCCCGTTCGCGAGGCTTCAACGCTTGAATCTGCTTTTCCGTGAGCATTGGTGACAGTTCCTGGTGACAGTCGGCCCGATCTAAGGTGATACCGCTTGAAACAACACGATTGAACACCACCCTCTGAGGGCCGCGATTCTACTGGGCTACAGACTGAAATTGATATCCCCTGTGACGCCATGAGATTGCACTAGTAAAAGCTTCCCAAGCTGATAACGAGGGTTCGATTCCCTTCACCCGCTCCATATCTCCTTTCCATGGTTGTCTGTACAAATCCATGGAACGCAATTAGGTCACTGAGCTGAAACGGATTTTTTCCGAGCCCTCATTCCAGTGACATCCAGCGCAATCCACTGACAACTGGCCTTTTCTGGTACATAAAGTGGACCATAGATCCGGGTATTTCCGCTTTCGCATTGTTGCTGGTGGAGCTATTCCCCGGGGATAACCATCGCATCCAACCTAATTCCGAGGGTTGGACATGCTCACCGATTTCAAAGTCCGCCAGGCTAAAGCCACTGGCAAAAACTACATGCTCAGCTATTCCGACGACCTGTCTCTGTTCGTTTCTCAGGGCGGCTCGAAGCTCTGGCACTTTCGCTATTCATGGTTGGGAGAACGCGCTCGCATTTCCTTGGGCAGCTATCCCGAGCTGTTGTTGAAAGACGCTCGTGAACTGCGCGATCAGGCCCGGACGATGGTCGTCAAACACATCAATCCCCGCATCGAACGCAAACAGAAACTCAATGCCATCAAGATGGCAGGTGAGAACACATTCATTGCTGTCTACGAGAAATGGCTGGACCACAGAGGTTTGACTCCAGAAGAGGGGCGCCAGACTTCGCTCTCGATCATCCCTAGAGTTTTCAAAAAAGACGTTTTTCCGCTACTCAAGCGACTGACCATTTACGAGGTCACTCGGCCTATGCTGCGGGAAGTCATGGCCGTGTCGAAAAACGCGGAGCGTTGTCCGTCGCCGAAAAACTGCGCTCCTGGCTAAAGCAGTTGTTCGACTATGCCATGGTCATGATTGACGGAATGCAGAGTCACCCAGCTACTGACCTGAACGTTGTCGCGGTGCCGCCACCTTTTCAGTGGGTCCGACATTCAATCGATGGTTCCAACCAGATAGCGGACGCTATCGGAAAGCGAGTCGGCTCATACACTTCGCAAGATCACGAAGGCTTTGCTAAAAGGAATGAATCGGGTCGTGCAGCCGGGTTGGAAACAAGAAGTCCTCACTTCTAAGGTGGGCCCGATGCATCCAAGGTGCCCGGCGATCCGTGGTGATGTCCCTGGCGAGCCCACTTCTCGGCTTAAGTACACCGCCGCAAGCTGCCGGACTACAGCCAACCAAAGTACACCAGGTCAGTAAGGCCGAAGCTGGGCTTCCCGATCGCTGAGCCGAGCCATGGCGCGGGAGGCGGACAGCGCGCCAAGGGCGACGACGAATTTGAGCGGGAACTTAGGGAAAGCCTTTTTTGGAGTTGTGCATTTTTTATAGCGCTACTGAAACGATTCATCAAGCTTAAAAAAGCTTACGCCCGTGCCTTCCCAAGCCAATTAAATTTGACCTTATGCAACCTCCGCATGCTTACGTTAGTCTCATAAGGTTTAAACCTCCGGCAGATTGACGGCGATATCATGATGACATTAAGGTCGCCCGCTAAATGCAGGAGCAAGCACAGACAGATTTGTCTGTCATTTTTGCGCAACGGATCGTATGGAGTTTGAATGCGCGGGGCACTATTACGCAGCGGTAAGAGCGGGTCATTCACTGCCCTCGGCGAAACAGGTCAACCGGTCTACCGGGCAGCCCTGCAATTGCGCGAAGCCATTCGCCGCAAGAACCCCGATTTGGTCGATCATCTGGCCATCCCTCAAAGCGATGAACTCGGCAACCAGATCGATTGGTACAGCGCCCTCGACGGCGATGTAATTCCGTGGAGCAGCGCGACCGAAGAGGAACGCGTCCCTGCCCGCCGCCAACTTGAAGCTCTCAAGACCGCGCTCGAGGAATTGAGCCAGCGTTTCCTGGGCACTGATTCCGGCGAACAGCAGCAAGGCGACAAAGCCGTGTTTGGCAAGTTGCTCAAGCGCGTCATTCATATCCCCGACGAAAACTTCGTCTACCTGGTCCAAGGCAAACCGGTGCTGACCTTTTGGGGTTTCGAGCACGCCGGCAGCGACCTCAATCGTGATCCCCTGCACTGCCTCTATCAGGTTGCGCCGCAGCCACCTGTGGTCGAAGCGCCTGTTGTTGCGCCCGTCGTGCCGGTGGTGGCTCGTCCGTGGTGGCGCCGCTGGTGGTGGCTGTTGCTGCTGCCGCTCCTGCTGCTGCTTTTGTGGCTGTTGCTCGGCCTGCGAGGGTGCGTCCCTATTCCGATGGTGGCGGTAGACCTGCTGCCCAAGGGCGTCGTGCCGGTGGAAAAACAGCTGGAAGAGCCGCCACTGACCGGCAATGTCACGACGCTCAATGGCGTCCCCGTGACCGGCACCGTCGTAGGCGCCACCAACGGCACCGGCACCGCCGTGACCGGAACACAGGGTGTGGAAACGCCGGCCGTCGAGGGTAACGAGGGTAACGAGGCTGACGCAGCACCCGCCGACTTGACCAAAGACCCAGCCAAAGACCCGGCAGCCGAAAACAAAACCGCGCCGCCGGATGTCACATCGCCCGAAGCAGAAAAATCCGCCACCAAAAAAACAGGCCCTCCCCTCAGCATCCCGCCAGACGCCGCTGACGGTGCCGCCAAGTTTCTCGATGGTCAGTACAGTGCAGGCGCCGGGATACAGGACCGCCGAACCGGCAAACCGCTGCGTCTGGAATACCAGCTCAAGGACGGTAAGGGTCAAGTCACCGTACACCAGGCCGACGGCTCGATATGCAGCGGTCCGGTGAGCGCTACTATGAAGGGTGGCAGCCTGGCCATCGACAGCCAGGGCCAGGCCGTGTGCGGCGATGGCAGCACTTACGACATGCCCAAGATCAACTGCCGCCCAGGGGCGACCACGGTCGCGGACTGCACCGGCGGTTACGGAAAAGATCAATTTCCCATGTCCATGCGGCAAGTGGCCGAATAAAACGGAATAACCTGACATGTTGCCTGAAGTCACTCAATTCGAAGACACCGTCACGCTGGTCAGCGACACCGGCATCCAGTTCATGGATTTCGCCCTGCGCCTGGATCCCCGCAAGGAACCGGCGGGCGAATTCGCGCCGATGATCAGCGGGCTGATCTGCCGCCTGGCGTATAACGAAGAGAAAGACTTCTTTTTCTACGAGCCCGAACCGGAAAAGGTCGAAAAAGCCAAACCTGCGTTCAGCGTCGACATGAAAAGCAGCCTCGATTTGCTCGACGGTATCTGGCTGCCGACCCCGTTTTTCCGCTTCATGCCGCCGCATCGCTTCGACGAAGGCCCGACCAACTGGTCGCGCATGCGTCTGGTGAAACTGGCGACTCCCGACATCGACGGCAACACCCACCGCCTGACGATGGCGTTCGACAGCCGTGTGATGCCCAAGCGTGACGGCACTGCTTATCTGGCGCCAAACGAAGAAGACATCAGCTCCGGCGTGTCCTTCAAACTGGCGACCAAGGCCAGCGAAACCCGCTGGTTCCTAGCGCAGCCATGGGTCAACGAGTGGCTGCTCGAAGTGTTCAACGAGGGCAATGCCCACCGTTCGCGCGCAGAGCTGGACATCGATATCCGCGCCAACTATCACTTGGCGCACTACCTCAACTTGCTCAGCCTGTTGAGCAAACCGTCGGCGGCCCAGCAATCGAAAGCCCGGGCGAAAGTTGAAATCCCGGAGCTGAAAGTGGTCGCCAACGACAGCAATGGCCTGGTCAAGCCGATTCCGGTGGACCTGGTGCTGGACGTCGGCAACTCGCGCACCTGCGGCATCCTGATCGAAAACCACGGTCAGGCCGGCTCCGGGCTGAAACAGAACTACGTGCTGGAACTGCGTGACCTGATCACCCCCGAACACACCTACAACCTGCCGTTCGAAAGCCGCGTGGAATTCGCCCAGGCGTACTTTGGCAAGGACCACTGCTCGGTCAAGAGCGGCCGTCACGATGCGTTCCAGTGGGCGACGATTGCCCGTGTCGGCAATGAGGCCAGCCGTCTGGCCAGCCGTCGCCGCGGCACCGAAGGCTCCACTGGCCTGTCCAGCCCGAAACGCTATCTGTGGGACGAAAACGCCTATGGCCATGGCTGGCGTTTCAACTGCTCGTACATCAAGACCGATAACGAACCATACGCCACCGCCGCGCCGTTCTCGCACCTGATCAACGAAACCGGCGAGGCGCTCTACAGCCTCGAAGAAGACGATCGTCTGCCGGTGTTCATGCCGCGTTATTCGCGCAGCTCGCTAATGACCTTCATGCTCGCCGAGGTGCTGGCCCAGGCGCTGTCGCAAATCAACAGCCCGGCCCAGCGTTCACGCCAGGGTCACACCCGCGTGCCGCGCCAGCTCAACAGCATCACCCTGACCGTGCCGCCAGGCATGCCCCAGGCCGAGCGCAGCATCCTCAACGAACGCATGCTGCAAGCCATCGGCCTGGTGTGGAAAAGCCTCGGCTGGCATGCCGGCGAGGAAGACCCGCATCAGGATCAGGCCGTCAGCCCGCGCACGCCGATCCCGAGTATCCGCGTGGAATGGGACGAAGCGTCCTGCGGCCAGTTGGTGTACCTGTATACCGAGGTCAACGAGAATTTCGCCGGCCATCCGGAAGAGTTTTTTGACACCATCGCCCGGCCGGACAAGACCGACCGCCAACGCATCACCCTCGCGACCATCGACATCGGCGGCGGCACCACGGACCTTGTGATCACCGACTATCGCCTCGACCGCGCGGGTAATACCGGCAGCGGCAGCAACGTGCACATCGTGCCCGAACAGCGTTTTCGCGATGGTTTCAAAGTGGCCGGCGACGACATCCTGCTGGACGTGATTCAGGACTTCATCCTGCCGAGTTTCGAAAAAGCCCTGCAGAACGCCGGCGTGAAAGCCCCGGATTCGCTGATGTCACGGTTGTGTGGCGATGAATCGGTCAGCGCCCAGGACATGATCCTGCGTCAACAATTGAACCTCCAGGTGTTCGCCCCGCTGGGCCTGGCGCTGCTCAAGGCGTACGAGCATTACGATCCGCAGGTCCCGCAAGAAGTCACCCCGCAAAGTTACCGCCAATTGCTCGGTGACAACGGGATCAGCCAGACCGTGCTCGACTACGTCAACGCCGCCGTGCGTCGCGATGTCGGCGGTCAGAGCGGTTTCGACCTGTATGCCGCTCCGATCAGCTTCGACCTGCAAAAGCTCCACGCCGCGTTCCTCAACGACCAGATCAACATCACCAAGATCCTTGGTGCGCTGTGTGAAGTGGTCGCGCATTATCCGTGCGATGTCTTGTTGCTGACCGGCCGCCCTTCGCGCCTGCCCGGCATCCAGGCGTTCATTCGCAAGGTGTTGCCGCTGCCACCGGGACGTATCCTGGCGCTGCAAAACTACCGCACCGGCGGCTGGTATCCCTTCCACAAGAACGGCCGGATCGACGACCCGAAAAGCACCGCGTCGGTCGGCGCCATGCTCTGCCTGTTGTGCGCCAACCACAGCGTGCCGAACTTCTACTTCCGTGCTTCGGCACTCAAACCGTATTCGACGGTCAAGCATATTGGTGTCATCGACCTGAACAACGTGATCAAGGATGCCGACGTGCTGTACCGCGACATCCAGTCCGAAGACTACAAAATCAAGCTGCCGGAAATTGGCGTCGGCGATGCCGCCGACACGCCACAACTGGAAATGCGCGGCGATCTGCGCCTCGGTTTCCGCCAATTGGCCGCCGACCGCTGGGCCGCCTCAC
Organism: Pseudomonas sp.; assembly: GCF_050739655.1. Lineage (GTDB taxonomy): Bacteria > Pseudomonadota > Gammaproteobacteria > Pseudomonadales > Pseudomonadaceae > Aquipseudomonas. The sequence goes on from NZ_JBOIBY010000175.1 coordinate 57,987, forward strand.
CGCTGTACACCTTGCGGTTCACCAAGGCGGGGCGGGAGAAGTTTTCCCGGGCGATCGGTGAAAACGGCGCCGCGCCGTTGCTCAAGGTGCGGTTTGAGGTCAAACCGGCAGACAAATACACGCGTAAGCAGGATCTGGTCAGCGACCGCCTCTCTGTCCGCGACATCGAATCTAACTGCAACAACGTCAACTTCAACCCGCGCAGCGACCTCGAGTTGGAACTCAACACCATGCTCGACGCCGGCCTGAGCGAGAGCAAGTACTGGCTCGACAGTGGGAGCGTGAAACGTAAATGAAAGACCTGACCCCCGATCAAACTCAGCTCTCTGCCAGTTGGGCCGCAGTTTATGAAGGCGCCGCTCAGGCGCTGGACTGGATTGGCCAGACGCGCGGCAATGCGCCGCGTCTGGACAGCGAAGCCGACAACCTGAACATCCGCCTGCATCGCGCCCGCAACCTGGCTCAAAGCCTCGGTCGCGTGGCCTGCACGCCGATGACCATTGGCTTTTTCGGCTTGTCCCAGGCCGGCAAGTCCTACCTGATTTCGGCCCTCGCCGCCGGTCAGAACGGCAAACTGGAAACCGAGTTCGGCAACCATCGCCTGGACTTCATCAAGCACATCAACCCGGTGGGTGGTGGCAAGGAAGCCACCGGCCTGGTAACGCGCTTCAGCCGTCGGGCGACAGAAAGTCAGGACAAGGACTTCCCGGTAGAACTCACGCTGTTCAAGGAAATCGAGCTGGCGAAGATTCTCGCCAACGCCTGGTTCAAGGATTTCGACCTTGAGCGGATTTCCTACGAGATCGATGAGGAACGCATCCAGCGCGTACTCAAACCTTTCGAAGGCCGCGAAACCGGGCCGCTGCAAACGGGGGTCAATGCCGACGATCTGGTGTCGCTGTGGGATTACCTGCGTGACAACTTCCGCAACTCGGTGAAGAAGCTTGAGCATCTGTACTGGCCCAAGGCGTTGCAACTGGCGCCACGCCTGAGTTTCCAGGAACGGGCCGAGCTGTTTTCGATCCTCTGGGGCGAGCAAAGCGAGTTGACGCGCGTGTACCAGCAACTTGCCGGCGCGCTGCACAAGCTGGGCCTGCCCGAGATCGTGTTCGCACCGTTGAAGGCCTTGGTGAGTTTCGAAAACGACACCTACAGCCAGCGCGACAGCATCATGAACGTCGACATCCTCGAACGCTTCGGCAGCCCGCTGGACTTGCCGATCGATGTTCGACCGCTGGTTGGCGATCGCCTGCAAAGCAGTCAGGCGATTGCGGTCGCGCAACTGGCTGCATTGACCGCCGAAATGACTTTCCGCCTGATCGAAGCGCCGGTGGATGACATCGTCAATCAGGTCGACCTGCTGGATTTCCCCGGTTATCGCGGGCGCCAGAAACTGCACGAGATCGCCGATTCCAATGACCCGCAATCCACCGCCAAGGACAACTCCGTTTCCCAGTTGATCCTGCGCGGCAAGGTCGCCTACCTGTTCGAACGCTACACCGACAACCAGGAAATGAACGCGCTGGTGGTCTGCACCGGCTCGACCAAGCAGAGTGACGTCAACGACGTGGGCCCGGTGCTCACCCGCTGGATCGAAAAGACCCAGGGCGCGGACTCGGCTGCTCGCAGCAAGCGCGATACCGGTCTGATATGGGCGCTGACCATGCTCGACCTGCGCATTACCAACTCCCTGAGCCTGACCCCGGATCAGTACGACGAGAGCTGGAACGGCATGGTCAAGCTGACCATGCTGGAGCGCTTCGGCAGCTTGAGCTGGATGAACGACTGGGCCGGCACACCATTCCAGAACACCTACCTGGTGCGCAAACCGCGCATGGACGCGGCGTTCATCGGACAAGACGCGAACGGTGCGGAAACCGGCCTCAATGCCATCTATCAGGAGCGTGTCAGCGCGCTGGGCGCCAGCTTCACCAGCAACGCCCTGGTGTGCAAACACGTCAAGAACCCGGCCAACGCCTGGGCAGAAATGCTGCGCAACGATGACGGTGGCATCAGCCACTTCAGCGGCAGTTTCAAAAGCGTGGCCAATATCGAATTCAAATTGCAGCGCATCCGCGAGCAATTGAGCGAATGCCTCGAAGGCCTGACCACTCACGGCCTGAGCACCTGGTACCACGCTGACGACGACGGCGCCGCAGCCGCCAAGAAAGCCAAGGCGCAAATGATTCTGACGGGGCTGGGCCGTCGTCCGGCTGTGCTCGGTGAGTTAATCGATCAACTCGACATGCCGAGCGAAGAGGTCCGCGACCTGTATCTCAGCGGCGTGTACGAAACCGATGACGAGCCGGCCGTGAACGACGAGCCGACCGCCCCGAGCCAGAGCCTGTACGGCAACGACGCCGGTTTCAATTTCGATTTCAGTGACGACCTGAGTCACGACGCGCCGGTCAGCAGCAAAACCGGCACCCCGGCACCCGAGCTGCAAAGCAACGAGCACCGTTTTGCCAAAGCGGCCTTCAAGGCCTGGATCGCACACCTGCGTGAACTGACCACCCGGCAAAGCCTGCTCAACCTGCTGGGGCTGGAAAAGGCCTTGCTGGAAGCGGTGGTCGATGAACTGATCACCGCCGGCTATCGCCAGGACTTGCCGGGGCAACTGAGCCGCGCCGTCCTCAAGCGTGCACAAAGTGGTGCACGGCGCGATCAACTGGTCGAGCGCCAGGTACTGGAAGTGCAACGGGTGCTGCGCGATTTCGTGTCCTGGCTCGGCTACCTCCAGAAGCCGGTGAGCGAGCGCCCGAACAGCCGAGCCGGAGCCAAGGCACCTTTATTTTCGTTCTACGCCGACATTGGCCCGGGACAAGTGCCCGTGCTGCCGGCGCAACCGGCCAATCAGGCACAGCTATATCTCGGCGACTGGCTCTCGAGCCTGGCCTACATCACACAAGACAATGCCGGCCATGGTGCCGGACGCGAAATCACCCCTGAACAGAACGAACGGCTGGGCCAAGTGCTCACAGCCTTCGCAGCGAGATAAGCAATGCCAATTCGTGTCGACCTGCTCCCGTTAGAGCCCAATGTGCCTGGCCAGGCCCGCCTCACCGTAAAGAAATGGCAGGGTGGCGGGGAACAGCTGGAGTTTTCCATTCAACGCAACCAGGACGGTTTTTACCTTCAGGACCACAAGGCCTGGAGCAGCAACCCATTCTGGTTCAAGGTCTCGCGTTTCAACCTCACTGCCAATGGCGAAGCTTTTGAAACGCAGGTCGGCCGTGAGGTGGTCGACCCGCTGCTGGAAGGTGGCGCCAACTCGCAATTCCAGATCGAACTGCGCGAACAGAGCCAAAGCTACGCCGACAAAGGCGTGGTGCGACCAGGCGTTGGCTTGCTGCCGTCCACGGCCGGCGGCCAGACGCGCTCGACCTACGGCGGCGCTGAACTGACGGCGCCGAGCGTACCGGCGCCGGAAATCCCGGAGATCCCGGACATGCCTGAACTGGTCTTGTCCACCGCCGAGCCCGAAGTGGAGTTGGAGTCGGTGCTCACCGAGCCCGCCTACACGCCGCCTCCCCCACCGATGAAAAAAAGCAACAAAGGTCTGGTTGGCCTGTTGATTGTCGTGTTGTTGCTGGCAGCGGGTGCCGGATTCTGGTTCTACAAGCGCACCCCGACGCCTGCCTCGGTGGCCACAGCCTCTGCCGCCGCACCAGCCGGCGCCGACGCTCAAGCCTGCACTCTCGAAAGCATGAACAGCCTGCCCGAGCTGACCTTCGTCCAGACCTGCATCAAGGCGGCACCCGACAGCGCCAAGTTGCTGGAGATTATCAACCAGGCTAAGGCCGGCAAACACTGCGGCGTCGCCCAACGTCTGTACGCCAACCGTGCCCAAGCCGGTGACGCATTGATCGCCAACGCTTATGCCCGCGAATACGACCCTAAATACCTGAAGGCCAGCGAATGCTTCCCGGCTGCGGACAACGCCACCGCCGCCTACTGGTATGAAACCATCCTCACCCAGGACCCGAACAACGCCGAAGCCAAGCAGCGCTTCGAGGAGTTGCAGAAGTGATGCGTTCGCCCCTGAGTCGATTCCTGCTGAGCGGTGCCGCCTTGCTCGCGTTGTGCATCAGCCCGCTGTCCCAGGCTGCAGACAAACCGCTGATCCAGGCCGGTAAAAAGACCCTGTTCCAACGTGTGCTGACCACGCCCGGCTGCAAGATCAGCCCGACAGCGGGCGGTACCGAAGGTGACGCACAACCGGTCTTTAGCCGCTTATATGTGTACGAGCGCGCCCAGGCAAACAACGCCGAGTGGCTGAAAGTCGGCCCCGACAGCTACGGCAAAACCATTGGTTGGCTGCCTGCCAGCTGTACCACCGACTGGAAGATGCAACTGACGCTGGCCTTCACCAACCCGGCCAACCGCGACCGGCTGCTGTTCTTCAAGGACCGCGCCACCGTCGAAGGCATCCTTGATGCGCCGGACCCGGTCAGCAAAGTCGCGCCGCTGCGGGCCGCGCTGAAAAAGGGCCAGCAAGCACCAGGCATTCTGGCTGAAGAACCGGAATACTTCGTCGACCTGCAAAAGCAGTTCTACCTGCTGCCGGTGCTCAGTGGCGAAGAAGTCATGACCGAAAGCGGTTTCCGCACGCGCCTGCTCAACGTCGCCTCCGTCAGCAAGCCGGATGACAAGAATGCCAAGGGTGGTGCTGCAAACAGCGCTGCCGGTGGTAAGGAAGCCGAAGATAAAAAGGCCAACCAGCTGAAGGAATTCAGTGCGGCCGTGGTGTTTGTCATCGACTCGACGATCTCGATGGACCCCTACATCGACCGCACCCGCGAGGCGATCCGCAAGGTTTACCAGAAGATCGAAGCGCAGAATCTCGGCAAGCAAGTCAAGTTCGGCCTGGTGGCTTTCCGCTCCAACACCCAGGCGGTGCCGGGGCTGGAATACACCACCAAGATGTACGCTGACCCGACGCAGGTGAAAGACAGCGCCGACTTTTTCGCCAAGATCGCCGACCTCAAACAAGCCACCGTGTCGAGCAGCAGCTTCGATGAAGACTCGTTTGCGGGCGTCATGGAGAGCATCGACAAGGTTGACTGGAGCCAGTTCGGCGCGCGCTACGTGGTGCTGATCACCGATGCGGGCGCCATCGAAGGCGACGACAAGCTGTCGAAGACCGGTTTGAGCGCCGCACAGGTGCGTATCGAAGCCGCCAACCCAGGCGTGGCGATTTACACCTTGCACTTGAAAACCCCGGCCGGGGCCAAGGACCACGCCAAGGCCGAGGCGCAGTACAAGAACCTGTCGACCTACCCGGGCACCAACACTTCGCTGTACTACCCGGTGAACGCTGGCGATGTGCAGGAATTCGGGCGCAAGGTTGACGCCTTGGCCGGGGCGATCACTGCACAAGTGAAAGCCGCCTACATGGGCGAAGATGCGATCGGCAGCGCGGCGAACGCCAAGCAGGACCCGGCCGAGAAGAAAATGCTCGAAGACGCGGCGCTGATCGGCCACGCCATGCAACTCGCCTATCTTGGCGAAAAGACCAACAGCAAGGCCCCGCCAGTGTTCAAGGCGTGGATCACCGACCGCGACCTGATCAAGCAAAACATCCCGACCACCGATGTGCGGGTGCTGCTGACCAAGTCACAGCTCAGCGACTTGAGCGACGTGATGAAGCAGATTCTCGATGCCGCCAACGAAGGCCTGATTTCCCCCACGGAAATGTTCGTTCGCCTGCGTTCTGTCGCGGCGACCATGGGTGCCGACCCCAATCAGCTCAAACAGAACACCAACGCCAAACTGGCGGACATGGGCGTCCTGGGTGAATACCTCGAAGACCTGCCCTATCAGAGTGAAGTGCTGAACCTGGATGAAGAGACCTGGAAGAGCTGGGATGGTCTGGCCCAAGAAAAATTCATCCGCACGCTGAACACCAAACTGCGGCATTACCAGCGTTACAACGCCGATGTCGACCGTTGGGTAGCTTTAGCCAAAGACAGTGATGCGCGGGACAACGTCTACCCCGTGCCACTGGAAATGATGCCTTAACGAGACGCCGATGCTTGATATCAAGAACCTGCTGGTGCGCCGTGGTGAAGGCGCACAAGCCCATCACGTGCGACTGCCGCACTTGCAGGTCGGCGCCGGAGAAATCCTCGCCATCACCGGCGAGAGTGGCAGCGGTAAAAGCACGTTGCTAGAAGCCATCGGCCTGTTGCTCGCACCGCTGGAACTCGAGCGCTTTCGGCTGGGCCCGACGCACGCTCAGGATATCGCCCAACTGCTGGCGACTGACGACCAGCCTGCTCTTGCAGCGGTGCGTTCACGGCATCTGGGATTCATTTTACAGAGCGGCGGCTTGCTGCCGTTCCTGAGCGTGCGTGACAACATCAGTCTGCCGCGCCGTTTACTCGGAATGACGGCGAAGAGCGATCACATCGACCACGCCGTTGATGTGCTGCGCCTGCAAGGCTTGCTGGATAAACAACCTCAGGCCTTGTCGATTGGCGAACGCCAGCGCGTGGCCTGCGTTCGGGCAATTGCCCATGAACCGCTGCTGCTGTTGGCCGACGAGCCGACCGCCGCGCTCGACCCTATCAGTGCCCGGCGTTTGTTCGAGCTGCTGCTGAGCCTGGTGTCGAGCATGGGCCTGAGTGCACTCGTTGTATCCCATGACTGGGCCTTGCTGAAGGATTTCGGCTTGCCGCGACTCGGGGCTATCAGCCATCAGGGGGAGACTCTGTTTGAACCGATGGACTAATCGCTTGCACCTGCTGGGCTCACTGGCGCTGCAAGACCTCTGGCACGACCGCAAGGTCTCGCTTTGCATCGCCGCCTCCCTGGTGGCGGTGATCGCTCCGTTGTTGCTGCTGTTCGGGCTCAAACACGGGGTGGTCAGCCAGTTGCAGGACGAACTGCTGCGCGACCCACGCAACCTTGAAGTGAAGATGCTCAGCAACGGCAACTACGACACGGCCTGGATCGAGCGTTTGCGCCAGCGCCCCGAGACCGGTTTTGCCCTCGGCCAGACCCGCTCGCTCAATACCCAGGCTGACCTGCTGATCGGCATGCAACGGTTTGTCGAAGGTGCGGAAGTCATCGCCACCGAGCCGGGCGACCCACAACTGAACCTGGCGCCACTCAACCCCGTTGGCAATCAAGTGATCCTCAGCGCCACTGCAGCGCAACGCTTGCAAGCCAAGGCCGGCGACAGCGTGCAGATGCGGGCCTTGCGCCGCCTGGATGGGGTCAATGAACGCGGCGAGATGACGCTGACGGTACTGGCCGTGCTCGACGGTGCCCGTTTCGGTCGCGCTGCGGGGTTTGTCGCCCCGCCGCTGCTGCAGGATCTGGAGCGCTTTCGCGACGGTTATCAGGTCAGTGCATTCGGAGTTGCCACCGGCAAGCCTCAGGGTGATATGCAACCGCTGTATGCCCGCGCCCGCGTGTATGCGCGCGACATCGATCAGGTCGCGCCGCTGGAGCACTGGCTCAACGAGCAACACATCGAAACCTCAAGCCGACTGGCCGACATCGACAACGTCAAAGCCATCAACCATGTGCTGGGGCTGATCTTCAGTGTGATCGCCATCGCGGCGCTGATCGGTTGCGTGGCGTCCATGGTCGGCGCGTTCATGGCCAACATCGACCGTAAACGCAAAAGCCTGGCGGTCCTGCGTCTGCTGGGTTTCAAACGCAGTGCCGTCGGCGGCTTCGTGGTCCTGCAAGCGCTATTACTAAGTTTGGCCGGCTACGTGGGCGGGCTGGTACTTTATGCCATGGGCAGTCATTTGTTCGACTACCTGCTCGGCAGCAGCCAGGCCACCGGCACCTTCGTTTGCCACATCACTGTCTGGCATGGCCTGGCCGCCCTGCTCCTGACCTTTTTGGTCGCTGCACTGGTGGCCGTGATCGGCGCCCTGCGAGCCATCAACATACAACCTGCGGAGAGTCTGCGTGAGCTATAAACGTTTTGGCTTGCTGTTGCCCCTGAGCCTCTGCTACTTGCTAGACGCCTCGGCGGCGGGCTGGGAAGAGAAGTATTACAACCCGATGCCCGGGGCAAACGACGTCGTGTTGCCGATGCCCTGCGAAGGCTCGATGGTGTTTCGCAAGGTGTTCATCCCGGTCGCCGGTCCGCTCGACGACTACCCGATCAACATCGGCCAGGACGGTGCGGAATACGGCTACGTCGAACAGACCCGTCCGACCTTTATCGCCGGCAGTTTTACCGGGGCCAAAAACGACAAATCCCGCTACTACCTGATGGCCAAGTACGAGATGAGTCAGTTGCAATACGCCGCGCTGACCGAAGCAACCTGCCCCACTGCCGCCACCAAAATGCGCGTGCCGCAAACGGCGGTGAGCTGGGTGCAAGCCATCGAAGCCGCCGACAAATACAACCTGTGGCTGCGTAAAAACGCCGCTGACAAGCTGCCCAAGGAAGACGGCGCGCAAGGTTTCCTGCGACTGCCGACCGAAGTCGAGTGGGAGTTCGCCGCGCGCGGTGGGCTGGAAGTCAGTGCCGCGGAATTCCGCGACACGCACTACCCGATGCCAGAAGGCATCAACGCCTACGAGTGGTTCGCCGGGGCGCAATCGTCCAATGGCAAGGTGCAATTAACCGGACTGCAAAAACCCAACCCGCTGGGCCTGCATGACATGCTCGGTAACGTGGACGAAATGATGTTCGAGCCGTTTCGCCTGAACAAACTCGACCGCCAGCACGGTCAGGCAGGCGGTTACGTTGTCCGTGGCGGCAACTACCTGACCGCGCAGGCCGACCTGCGGACCGCATTGCGCAAGGAAGATCCGTATTACAACGCCGAAGGCCAGGTGAAAAACAAGACCACCGGCCTGCGACTGGTGCTGGTCTCACCGACCCTAACCTCTCGCGAGCGGGTCGCCAGCATCGAAAACAGCTGGAAGAAACTCGGCACCGGCAGCAAGGAAGCCGAATCCGCCGACAAAGGCACCGTACAATCCCTGAACAGCCTGGCCTCGGGTGTCGAAGACAAAGCGCTCAAGGAAAAACTCCAGGCCCTGGAGAACCAGCTGCGCGCCAGCAACCAGCAGCAGGAAGAAACCCGCGACCAGGCGATCCGCGCCAGCCTCAACCTGGGTGCGTTCCTGTGCACCAAGATGCTCGACGACGGCCAGTACGTGGACTTCCTACAAAAGAACTACAAGCTCAACTGCGAAAGCGCAGACAAAGATGCCAGTTGCGACATGCGTAAAGGCAAGCTTGAGGAGCAAAAGGATCGCCTGCACAAACTCAGCCGTTACTACGCCAGCAGCCTGGTGGAATCGGCTACTTTGTACGGCCAGCCACTGCTTGAAACGCAAGTCCCGGTGATGGATGAAATCATGACCCGCAACAAACAGCTGCAAGACCTCAAACCTTACTTGCGCACCCACTGGGCCAATCAGAAGGCGTTCCTGCAAAAGCAGAAAATCGACACTGAAGCCTGGCTGACCAGCTGCAAGACCGTCACTCAATAACAATGCATCAACACCGTTACCCAGGAGTTTCACCATGTCGCGCAGCCTTTGGACTCGCTTCAAGCTACAGATCGCTTTCGTAGTCGCCGGCAGCCTGCTAATGACCGGTTGCGCCAACACCGGCAGCTCTATGCTCGGCGAAGGCGAAGGCGACGGTGCCGACCCGCGCCTGACCCAGGGCAATGACGCAGAGTTCTTCAGCAAGTCCGGATACCAGGCCTGCGCCGTCGGCGCCGGTGTCGGCATCCTCGCTTGCGCGCTGTCCAACAGCAACAACAAAACCGTGTGCGTCATCGCCGCCGGTATTACCGCGTGTGGCGTGGCCATGGGCGCCAACTATTACCTGGATCAACGTCGCGCCGAATACGCTGACACCACCACCCGTTTGGCGAAGATGAACAGCGACGTCGAACAAGACACGCAGAATGTGATCGCGCGAACTGCGACCGCTCAGCAAGTAATCAATGATGACCAGGCGCAAATCGCCCAGATCAAAAAGGACATCGCCAACAAAAAAGTCAACCAGTCGAAGGCTCAGGCGCAAATCGCCGGGATCGATGCGGACATCGCGCGGCTGCGTAAAGACCTTGCCAACATGCGTACCAAAGTCATCGAGTACAGAAAAGTGGCAGACGCCGAGCGAACACAAGGTACCAGCGCGGAGATCAGACAGGTGGACATGAATATTCAGAAAATGAACCAGAAAGTCGTCACCCTGCAGAAGGAAGTCGACGCTCTGTACAGCCAACGCTCCGCAATCACCCTGGGTTAAGCACATGACGCTAAGACAACTGATGGTCATCACTGCCGTCCTGGCCCTGAGCGGTTGCGCGACTCAGCCCGGCGAATGCGATGCGACCAATCGCGACAGCAGCATGCTGACCAAGATGAATTGCGACTACTCCGGTGGTTACAGCGATCAGATCAAGCAGAAGGAACTGGCTCTGAGCGAGTCCCGTCAGCAAAACGCAATGTTCCGTCAGGTGTACGAGAACATTCAGGCCCAGCAACTGAGCACCAAAACCGATCTAGCCAGCCAGCAGAAATCCCAGGCCGCGCTGAATCAGTCGCTGGCGCAACTGCTGACCTCGCTCAAGGCGAGGCGTGGCAATGAAGCCCAGGTACAGAAGCAGATTGCCGACCTCGAGAAGCAGCTCAAGGCTTCGCAAGCGGCACCAACGACCAAATCTACGCCAGCGACGCTGGCGGCCAAGCAGCAAGAGCTGAAAACGTTGCAGAAGAAGGTCAATCAGCTGCAATTCAGCCTCGGCTACGAAGAGTAACTTTTCACCCCGCAGGGCATCCCAACGGATACCTGCACTTTTTCAGGAATTGTCGTCATGCAGCGGGTCATCAGGGATGCGCAAGCCACATCGGAGGGGATGAGTGCGCTTCAAGCCAAAGTCGCCCTCATCCAGAAACACTTTCCGCTGACCGTCGCCAGTCTGTTTGCCATCCCGCGGATGGGCAGCGGCGACGTGCTGGAATGGTGGACCGAACTGGGCGGCCAACCCACACCCTATACCGACCTCAACGAAGACGCACAGCGACGTTTACTGGAAACCTATGAAGTACGGCAGACATCCCTTGAACAGCTGGCGGACGAGCTGCAAAAACGCGGTCAACCGACGGTAGCGGATGACCTGCGCAGCCTGCTCGGCACGCCTGAGCTGGACAAACTCTATAGCCTCAACGGTGAGCCATTGGTGGTGCGCTGGAATCAGCGTCCGCCCAGACCGATTGTGCCGCCGGTGGTGCCTGTCGTGCCGGTCGTGCCGCCATCGCGTCGTGGCTGGTGGATCGCGGCGGCTTTGCTCGCGCTGCTGTTGCTGCTTCTGGCGCTTTGGCTCTGGTGGTTCCTGCACCGTGAACCGATTGTCGTGGTTCCGCCTATAGCGCCTATAGCGCCGGTGGCGCCGGTAGTGAAGCCGACCGAGAAACCGGTTGAGCCTGTTCCCGAACCTGTCGTGGAACCGGAACCTGCTCCGGTACCAGAACCCACACCAGAACCGGTCCCGGAACCCAAGCCGGTCCCGCCACCAAAACCGGCACCGGAACCCAAGCCGATCCCGCCCCCCAAACCGGTTCCACCACCCAAACCGGTAGTGGCTGCCCCACCACCGGCCCCGACGCTGGACAACTTCGCATGCCGTAAAAATGCGCCGGCCGCGGAGGTCCCGCAATTCGTGGTGGTGCTCGACACCTCGGGTTCGATGAACTTGAACATCAAGTCAGTGAAAGCCGACGAGGACTGGTTCTTCGGTAGTGACCTCAACAAGCTTCTGGACCCGAACCGCACAATGCGGATCACCGCCAGACCCAGTCGCATGGACGTCGCCAAGGACTCGCTGGCCAGCATGATCAACGGACTGGACCCGAAGATCGACACACGTCTGATCACCTTCGCCGGCTGCGAAAGAACACCGGACCGGGGGGTGTTCAAGTTCGGCGACCGCCCGCGGCTGATCAACGGGATTCGAGGTCTGGTCCCCGACGATGGCACACCGCTGGCCGACAGCCTGGCCCACGCGGCGAGTACCGTCGACGGGCGCAATAACGATGCGGTTATCGTGATGTTTGTCGACGGAGAAGACGGTTGCGGGCAGGACGTTTGCGCGGTATCCCGTCGAATCGCCAGGGAACAACCGCGCCTGCGCGTCAACGTGGTGAAAATCGGTGTTGGCGGCCCGTCACGTTGCATCGCTGAAAACACCGGTGGCCGGGTTTACAACAGCACCAACGCGGCTGAACTGGGCAACCAGTTGAAACAGGCGAGCAAGGAAGTATCCAGCAGTACCAAGTGCGACTAGCTTGGGATTGATCCTGAATTGAACTGGCCCTATTCGCGAGCAGGCTCGCTCCCACAGGGTTTGTGTCGATCATAAGTACAGTGCGGTTGCTCTTACTTCCCGAGAGCCTCGACGATTACGTTAGCGATACCAATCCGGTGCGCGTGGTCGACGTCTTCGTCGACGAACTGGACCTGGTCAATCTGGGTTTTCACGGTGCCATTCCAGCCGATACTGGCCGGTCTGCTTATCACCCCGCGATCTTGTTGAAGATATACATCTACGGCTATCTCAACCGCATCCAGTCGAGCCGTCGGTTGGAGCGAGAAGCCCAGCGCAACGTTGAACTGATGTCGATGGCGATTCAGAGTATCTCCAGCCTCCGCACTGCCAGACGTCAACTCTAAAGCCTGTTAAGGCAGCGACCACGACACAGAAACGCTCCCTGGCCAAGTGCCGGCTGAGCCGGCTCTGAGGGTATAAGCGGCGACATGAACTTTTCTCCAGGCAAAAACAAAACCCCTACCTGCATACGCAGATAGGGGTTTCGGAATTTAATCTTGACGATGACCTACTCTCACATGGGGAAACCCCACACTACCATCGGCGATGCATCGTTT
>NZ_JBOIBY010000176.1:0-3676 GCF_050739655.1 Pseudomonas sp.
CCTTGACCCAGCCGCGGGTGTTGCGCAGGTCGAGGAACAGCAGCGGGTCCTGTCCGGCGTGGCGACCGCGCACCCGATAGTTCAGGCCCCATTCGTGGCCGACCAGGTCTTGCAGGGCGGCTTCGTCGGCACGGTAGACGATGTCTTCGCGATCGATGCGCGAGTTGCCTCGGGAGCGGTCGTTGTAGACCAGCAGGGTGGCAAAACCCAGGTGTTGATTGATCGCTTCGTGCAGTTGCAGCAGCGTCTCGCGTTCCAGTGGCTGGTGGAAACTTTGCACCAGCAACTGCGGGCCGTAACGGTCGATGGTCAGGCCTCCGGCACCTTCCTGGCTGCCGTGAAACAGGCGATAGCAATCGGTGCCTTGCTGGTGCAGTTCGGCAAGCAGGTCCTGGCGTTGATCGAGGGCGGCGCGCAGCGCCTGATTCAAGGAAGACATGCTGGGCGCCTTGCAGGAGGGAATTGGGCGCGGGAGTTTAACAGTTTTGGTGCGAGATCGAGGCGCTGCCTTCGCGAGCAAGCCCGCTCCCACAAGGGTTTTTGTCGATTGCACATTTTGCATACGCCATACACACAATGTGGGAGCGAGCCTGCTCGCGATGCTTTCAGTCAGGTCAACAGCCCCATCCGCCGCTTGGCGCGCTGCACCGAGCCATTGCGCACTGCCCAGCGCAACATGGGCGCGCTGCGATTGACGCTGGCGCGGATCAGCTTGCGTTGCAGCGGGCTCTGGCTGACGCCAAGCAGATCGCTGGCCCAATCCGGCAACAAGTCGATTCCCGCCTGCATCATCAGTCCGCCAAAAGGCCTGGCCAGGCGGCTCGGGGACGGAGCGTTCAACAATAGGCGCAGCACTTCGCGACTGCGATCGTCACACAGCAGTTGCGGCCTGATGCGCTCAAGATAATCGGAAACTTCCTGCCGGGAGCGGGGTACGTCACGGGCACCCAGGCGTTCGGCGACCAGCGCGATTTCCGCGTAATAGCGGTCTTGGTCGGCAGGCGACAAATGTGGGTTGCGATAGCGCAAATGCGCGGCGAGAAAGTTGCTGACTTCGGCCACATGCACCCAGGTCAGCAGTTCGGGATCACTGGCGGCGTAGGGGCGGCCGTCTGGCGCGGTGCCGGTCACTTGCAGGTGAATGGTGCGCACTTTTTCGATCAGCCAGTCGGCATCTCGCCGCGAGCCGAAGGTGGTGCCGGAGATGAACTGCCCGGTGCGTCGAAGCCGGCCGAGCATGTCCTCGCGAAAATTCGAGTGGTCCCACACGCCGGCCAGTGCCAACGGATGCAGCGCCTGCAGCATCAGAGCGCTGATGCCACCGATGAGCATGCTGCTGAAGTCACCGTGAACTTGCCAGCTTACGGAGTCAGGCCCGAACAAGCCTGGATCACCCTTGGGGTTCTCCAGGTCGAGCTTGCCCAGGGACAGGCCGGTCAGGCTCATGATCTGGGTTTCAATACGGGTGCGGATGAATTCCATGGGCTCTCTGTAGGAGCGAGCTTGCTCGCGAAGGGCGTTAACGATAACACATGCTTCCTGAAAATACGCGGCGCGTCGGCGTTTTTCGCGAGCAAGCTCGCTCCTACATATTGAGGCGTTTGTCGATCAAGCCTTGCACCACGCTCGGGTCGGCCAGGGTCGACGTATCCCCCAGGCTATCGAGTTCGTCGCAGGCGATCTTGCGCAGAATGCGCCGCATGATCTTGCCCGAACGGGTTTTTGGTAACGCGGGTGCCCATTGGATCAAGTCCGGTTTGGCGAAACTGCCGATTTCCTTGGTGACCAGCGCCAGTAACTCTTTCTTCAAATCATCGCCAGCTTCGGCGCCATTCATGGGCGTGACGAAGGCATAGATACCCTGACCCTTGACGTCATGTGGGTAACCGACCACGGCGGCCTCGGCGATGCTGTCATGCAGCACCAGGGCGCTTTCCACTTCGGCGGTGCCAATGCGGTGTCCGGACACGTTGATCACATCGTCGATACGACCGGTGATCCAGTAGTCGCCATCTTCGTCGCGACGGGCGCCGTCACCGGTGAAGTAGTAGCCGGGGTAGGGTTTGAAATAGGTGTCGACCATCCGTTTCGGATCGCCATAGACCGTACGGATCTGCGCAGGCCAACTGGACTTAATCGCCAGTACACCGCTGCCGGCGCCTTTGATCTCCTTGCCTTGTTCGTCGAGCAATACCGGTTGCACGCCGAACATCGGTTGTGTGGCACTGCCGGGTTTGATCCGTTGTGCACTCACCAACGGGCTGAGCATGATGCCGCCGGTTTCGGTCTGCCACCAGGTATCGACGATGGGGCAACGCTCTTCGCCCACCGTATGGAAGTACCATTCCCACGCTTCCGGGTTGATTGGCTCACCGACCGTGCCGAGCAGCCTGACGCTGGCGCGGGAAGTTTCCTTCAAGGGTTCGGGGCCTTCACGCATCAGGGCGCGCAGGGCCGTGGGCGCGGTGTAGAAAATGTTCACTTTGTGTTTGTCGATCACCTGCCAGAAGCGCGAGGTGGTCGGATAGTTCGGCACGCCTTCGAAGATCAACGTGGTGGCGCCATTGGCCAGCGGACCGTAGACGATGTAGCTGTGGCCAGTGACCCAGCCGACGTCGGCCGTACACCAGAACACTTCGCCGTCGCGGTAGTCGAGCACGTACTTGAAGGTCATTGCCGCTTGCAGCAGGTAGCCACCCGTGGTGTGCAACACGCCTTTGGGTTTGCCGGTGCTGCCGGAGGTGTAGAGGATGAACAGTGGGTCTTCGGCATCCATCGGCTCAGGCGGGCAGTCGTCGCTGACGTCGCGCAGCGCATGGTGATACCAGATGTCCCGGCCCTCCACCCATGTCACCTGGTTTTGTGTGCGCTCAACCACAACCACTGTGCTGACGTTCGGACAGCTTTGCAGAGCCTTGTCGACGTTCTGCTTGAGGGGCACGAACTTGCCGCCGCGCACGCCCTCGTCGGCGGTGATCACCGTACGGCAATCGGCATCGAGAATACGGTCGCGCAGCGAGTCGGGGGAAAATCCGCCGAACACCACCGAATGCACCGCACCGATGCGCGTGCAGGCGAGCATGGCGTACGCGGCTTCGGGGATCATCGGCATGTAGATGCACACACGATCGCCTTTTTTCACGCCACGGCTTTTCAGCACGTTGGCCAGGCGGCAGACGTTGTGATGAAGTTTTTTGTAGGTGATCTGGGTGGACTCTGCGGGGTCGTCGCCTTCCCAGATGATCGCGGTTTGATCGCCGCGTTTTTCCAAGTGTCGATCGATGCAGTTGTAGCTGACGTTCAACTTTGCTCCGGCAAACCAACTGGCTTCACCGGTCTTGAGGTCATAGCGCTGGACGGTTTGCCACGGTGCGCTCCAGTCGAGGAAGCGGGTGGCCTGTTCAGCCCAGAACTGACTGGGGTGTTCGATGGATTCACGGTACAGGCGGTGATAGTCGTCTTGACTCAGTTGTGCAGCCCGGCGGACGGCATCGGCTTTGGGGAACGTGCTGATATCGAACATGACGGTTCCTTATTCTTGTTGTTGGCAACAAGCAATAAAGATGCGCCGAGTGCCCTGAGGGTTCAAGAGGGGAGCTGTGCGACCCTCGTAGGAGCTGCCGAAGGCTGCGATCTTTTGATTTTGCTTGAAGATCAAAAGATCGCAGCCTTCGGC
>NZ_JBOIBY010000177.1:0-13238 GCF_050739655.1 Pseudomonas sp.
GAATGCCTTGTGCCTCCAGTAAACCAGCGATCTTGCTGTCACTCAACGGCTTTTTCTGATTTTCCGCGGCAACCAGTTTTTTGATGATCGCGCGGATCGCCGTGGACGAGCATTCGCCGCCTTCGGAAGTGCTGACGTGGCTCGAAAAAAAGTATTTCAGTTCATAAATGCCCCGGGGGGTATGCATGAATTTCTGCGTGGTCACCCGTGAAATGGTCGACTCGTGCATGCCGACTGCTTCGGCGATGTCATGCAGGACCAACGGCTTCATGGCTTCGTCGCCGTACTCCAGGAAGCCGCGCTGATGCTCGACGATCTGGGTGGCTACCTTCATCAGGGTTTCGTTGCGGCTTTGCAGGCTCTTGATGAACCAGCGGGCTTCCTGCAACTGATTGCGCATGAACGTGTTGTCTGCGCTGGTGTCGGCACGGCGCACAAAACCGGCGTACTGCGGGTTGACCCGCAGCCGTGGCACTGATTCCTGATTGAGCTCCACCAGCCAGCGCTCATTGTCCTTGCGCACGATCACATCAGGAACGACGTACTCGGCTTCGGTGGACTCGATCTGTGAGCCTGGGCGCGGGTTGAGGCTCTGAACCAGCTCGATCACCTGGCGCAGTTCATCTTCCTTGAGCTTCATGCGGCGCATCAGCTGGCTGTAATCGCGGCTGCCAAGGAGGTCGATGTAATCGGTGACCAGGCGCTTGGCTTCTGCCAGCCAAGGTGTTTTGGCGGACAGTTGGCGCAATTGCAGGAGCAGGCACTCGCCCAAGTTGCGGGCGCCGATGCCGGCAGGTTCGAATTGTTGGATGCGGTGCAGGACGGCTTCGATCTCGTCCAGTTCGATGTCCAGTTCCGGATCGAAGGCTTCGAGGATTTCCTCAAGCGTCTCGTCCAGGTAACCCTGATTGTTGATGCAGTCGATCAGGGTGACGGCGATCAAGCGATCGGTGTCGGACATCGGCGCCAGGTTCAATTGCCATAGCAGGTGGCTTTGCAGGCTTTCGCCGGCGGATGTGCGGGTGGTGAAATCCCACTCGTCGTCATCGTTGCTCGGCAGGCTGCTGGCGCTGGTCTGGTAGACGTCTTCCCAGGCGGTATCGACGGGAAGCTCGTTGGGGATGCGCTCGTTCCAGTCGCCTTCCTCGAGGTTATCCACCGTCGGGGCGCTTTCCTGGTAAGAGGGTTCCTGAATGTCGGTGTTGGGCTTCTGTTCGGCGTTGTCGGCCATTGGGTCAGAGTTGTCGAAGTCGTCGCCTTCTTCCTGGCGTTCGAGCATCGGGTTGGACTCCAGGGCCTCCTGGATTTCCTGTTGCAGATCCAGGGTCGACAATTGGAGCAGGCGGATGGCCTGTTGCAGCTGCGGTGTCATCGTCAGCTGCTGGCCCATTCTCAAGACTAGCGATGGTTTCATGGCAGGGGCTTAACACCTTATTTGCCGGCGCGCATGCGCCATCCACTACAGGGCGCCGGAGCGCCAAACATAAGCAAATTATATGCCTGAAACTGGAGTGTTTGCCTAGACCGCTGTAACAATAAAAACGTCTTGATTTTTTATCGAAGTAAGCGTCTGGGCGAACGGCTACCTCAGCGCTTACAGGCGGAATTCGTGGCCCAGATACACTTCCTTGACCAGGTCGTTGGCCAGGATCGTGTCGGAGTTACCTTCAGCGATCAGTTGGCCGTCGTTAACAATATAGGCGGTTTCACAGATATCCAGCGTTTCACGGACGTTGTGGTCAGTGATCAGTACGCCAATGCCCTTGGCCTTGAGGTGATGGATGATCTGCTTGATGTCGCCCACCGAAATCGGGTCCACGCCGGCGAAAGGTTCGTCGAGCAGGATGAACTTCGGGTTGGTGGCCAGCGCACGGGCGATTTCCACCCGGCGCCGTTCACCACCGGACAGGCTCATGCCGAGGTTGTCGCGGATGTGGCTGATGTGGAATTCCTGCAGCAGGCTTTCCAGTTCCTTGCGACGGCCGGCCTTGTCGAGTTCCTTGCGGGTCTCCAGGATCGCCATGATGTTGTTGGCTACCGAGAGTTTGCGGAAGATCGAAGCTTCCTGCGGCAAATAGCCGATACCAGCCTTCGCACGACCGTGCATCGGCTGGTGGCTGACGTCCAGGTCATCGATCAGTACGCGGCCCTGATCGGCCTGCACCAGGCCGACGATCATGTAGAAGCAAGTGGTCTTGCCCGCGCCGTTAGGGCCGAGCAGGCCGACGATTTGACCGCTGTCGATCGACAGGCTGACATCGCGCACGACCTGGCGGCTCTTGTAGCTCTTGGCCAGATGCTGGGCTTTCAGAGTTGCCATTACTGGGCCTTTTGCTCGTCGGTTTTCTTTTTCGGCTGGATCACCATGTCAACGCGTGGGCGCGACTCGGTCACCTTGCTACCCGTAGCGCGACCGGCGCTAGCCAGCTTCTTCTGAGTGTCATAGACGATTTTCTCGCCTTGGGTGACGTTGTTGTCCTTATCGACAACTTTTGCCTTGTCGATCAGCACCACGCGGTTTTGCGAGGCATGGTACTGGATCGTCACGCCCCAGCCCTGAACGGGCTTGGTGTCGCCAGCAGTCTGCAGTTGCTCGAAGTAGGCCAGATTGCCCACCGAGGTCACCACGTCGATGTCGCCATTCGGGGTGCGGGTCATGGTCACTTTGTTACCGGTGACCTTCATCGAGCCCTGGGTGATGATTACATCGCCCGTGTAGGTGGCAACACCGTTCTTGTCGTCCAGCTGGGCATCGTCGGCCTGAATGCGGATAGGCTGCTCTTGATCGTTCGGCAGAGCCCAGGCGCTCAGGCTTCCCAGTGCTGCGCCCAGACTGAGCAAAATAGGGAGGGTTTTAACGAGCCTCATACTGTCCTCTTACGTTAGATAGCAGGTGTATCCTGCTTTCTTTCAAATACGCTTTCATTCCCTTGCCAGTCGATACGCCGCCAGCGCCGTCGATTCTAACGTCTCGCTCGGTCTGCGCATATTGCTGCTGCGGAAACACTGTCATGCGAGTCGTGGTGATCAGGGTCCTGCGGTTTTTCTCGTCGAAACGCGTGATGCGTACCGAGTCGATCAACTCGACCTGGGTGCCGTCAGGATTGACTTCACCCTTTTCGCTCTGAACGTGCCACGGAAACTCGGTGCCGCGGAACATGTTCAGGTCGGGATTGGTCAGCAACGTCACTTCGGTCGCTTTCAAGTGCTCGACCTTGTCAGATGTCATTTCATATTGCAGCTTGCCATCGGGCAGAAACTGCACGCTGTGAGCATTGATGGCGTAATAGTCGATCGCGCTTTCGTCGACCTGCACGACTGGCTTGTCGAGGAAGCGCTCCGGGCTGATGTTCCAGTAGCCGACGGCGGCAAAAATCGCCGTGATGCAACCGAACAACAGAATGTTGCGAAACTTTTTGCTCAACATTTTTGGCTCACAGGTATGCGGCGTTTGCCGCATCGAGGCGGCCTTGGGCGCGCAGGATCAGTTCGCAGAACTCGCGGGCGGCACCTTCGCCGCCGCGAGCCTGGGTGACGCCATGGGCGTGTTCGCGCACGAAGTTGGCGGCATTGGCCACCGCCATGCCCAGCCCGACGCGGCGAATGACCGGCAGGTCTGGCAGGTCGTCACCGAGGTAGGCGACCTGTTCATAGCTTAAGCCTAGTTGCTCCAGAAGACCGTCGAGTACGACCAGCTTGTCCTCGCGGCCTTGAAACAGGTGCGGGATGCCGAGGTTTTTCGCCCGGCGCTCGACCACCGGGGTCTTGCGGCCGCTGATGATGGCGGTCTGGACGCCAGCGTTCATCAACATTTTGATGCCTTGGCCGTCCAGGGTGTTGAATGTCTTGAATTCGCTGCCGTCTTCAAGGAAGTACAGGCGTCCGTCGGTCAGGACGCCATCGACGTCGAAAACTGCCAGTTTAATGGCTTTGCCGCGTTGTAGCAGGTCGGTGCTCATTACATTACTCCCGCGCGCAACAGGTCGTGCATGTTCAAGGCGCCGACCGGACGGTCTTCGCTGTCGACCACGACCAGAGCGTTGATCTTGTGATCTTCCATGATTTTTAGGGCCTCGGCGGCGAGCATTTCGGCGCGGGCGGTTTTGCCATGGGCAGTCATGACCTGGTCGATCGTGACACTGTGGATATCGATGCTACGGTCCAGGGTGCGGCGCAAATCACCGTCCGTAAAGATCCCGGCCAGCTTGCCGTCGGCTTCGAGGATTACGGTCATGCCCAGGCCCTTGCGGGTCATTTCCATCAGTGCATCCTTGAGCAGGGTGCCGCGCTGAACCTGCGGCAGCTCCTGGCCGGCGTGCATGACATTTTCCACTTTCAGCAGCAAGCGCCGGCCCAGAGCACCACCCGGATGGGAAAAAGCGAAATCTTCTGCGGTAAAACCGCGGGCTTCGAGCAGTGCAACGGCCAGGGCATCGCCCATGACCAGTGCGGCGGTCGTCGAGGAAGTAGGCGCGAGATTCAGTGGGCAGGCTTCGTGCTCGACGTGAACATTCAGGTTGACCTCTGCGGCCTTGGCCAGCGGCGATTGAGGGTTGCCGGTCACGCTGATCAGTTGGATGCCCAGGCGCTTGATCAGGGGCAGCAGGGTGACAATTTCATTGGTTGAGCCAGAGTTCGACAGCGCAAGAATGATGTCGTCACGGGTAATCATGCCCATGTCGCCGTGGCTGGCTTCAGCCGGGTGGACAAAAAATGCCGTGGTGCCGGTGCTGGCCAGGGTGGCGGCGATCTTGCTGCCGATGTGCCCCGACTTGCCCATGCCGACCACTACTACGCGGCCTTTGCTGGCCAGAATCATCTCGCAAGCGCGTACGAAATCTGCGTCGATATGTGGGAGCAAGCCTTGTACGGCTTCCACCTCGAGGCGGATGGTGCGTTGGGCGGATTGAATCAGGTCGCTGGATTGGGTCATGTCAGAAATCGTTTAGCCTGATGAAAAGGCGGCGATTATAGCGGTTATGATCAAAACCCTCACGCAAGTTCGTTGCGCATTGTCATCCCTTTTTACCGAATCCCTCTAAATGAAGCGATATGCCGGCGATATGAATGAATATGGCCCGGCGATGGCCTTGGGCGCGCGGCCTTTGCAGTGATATAGTTCGCCGCCAGTTCGGCCTGCCCGGGAGGTATGTGCTTTCGTCAGAAAGTCAGGCGTCCGAGTGAGAGGCTGCATCGCAAGGAGTTTAGATGAGTGCCGATAACGCTTACGCGGTCGAGCTGAAGGGACTGACCTTCAAGCGCGGTGCGCGCAGCATTTTCAATAACGTCGATATCCGTATTCCCCGAGGCAAGGTCACCGGCATCATGGGGCCTTCCGGGTGTGGCAAGACTACGCTATTGCGGTTGATGGGTGCGCAGTTGCGACCCACCAGTGGCGAAGTCTGGGTCAATGGCCAGAACCTGCCGAAGCTGTCGCGCAGCGATCTGTTCGATGCCCGCAAGCACATGGGCGTGCTGTTCCAGAGTGGCGCACTGTTTACCGATCTCGATGTATTCGAGAACGTGGCTTTTCCACTGCGCGTTCATACCGTACTGCCGGAAGAAATGATCCGCGATATCGTCCTGCTCAAGTTGCAGGCCGTGGGTTTGCGCGGCGCCATCGATCTGATGCCCGACGAGCTGTCCGGGGGCATGAAGCGTCGTGTCGCGCTGGCGCGGGCGATTGCGCTCGATCCACAGATTCTTATGTATGACGAACCCTTTGTCGGCCAGGACCCAATCGCCATGGGCGTATTGGTGCGCCTGATCCGCTTGCTCAACGATGCTTTGGGCATCACCAGTATCGTGGTTTCCCACGATCTGGCCGAGACCGCGAGCATTGCCGACTACATCTATGTGGTGGGCGATGGGCAGGTATTGGGGCAGGGTACGCCTGAGGAGTTGATGAACTCGGATGAGCCGAAAATTCGTCAATTCATGACAGGCGAACCTGACGGCCCGGTCGCGTACCACTTTCCAGCGACGGATTACCGCGCAGATCTTCTGGGGAAGCGTTGATGCGCAAGATTTCACTATTAGAGCGAGTGCGTCGGTTCGGCCACGCTGGCATCGATGTGCTGGCGGTGTTCGGGCGTTCGACGCTGTTCCTGTTTCACGCATTACTGGGTCGCGGCGGTATCGGCGGCGGCTTCG
The DNA here is from genome assembly GCF_050739655.1 of Pseudomonas sp. Classification (GTDB taxonomy): domain Bacteria; phylum Pseudomonadota; class Gammaproteobacteria; order Pseudomonadales; family Pseudomonadaceae; genus Aquipseudomonas. Next base: position 6,154 of record NZ_JBOIBY010000177.1, read on the forward strand.
GCCTGCTGGTCAAGCAGCTGCATTCTGTAGGTGTGATGTCCCTGGTGATCATTGTGGTCTCCGGAGTGTTCATCGGTATGGTGCTGGCGCTGCAAGGCTTCAACATCCTGTCCAGCTACGGCTCGGAGCAGGCTGTCGGGCAGATGGTCGCGCTGACGCTGTTGCGCGAACTGGGGCCGGTGGTGACGGCATTGCTGTTTGCCGGGCGTGCCGGTTCGGCGTTGACGGCCGAAATCGGCAACATGAAGTCCACTGAACAGCTTTCCAGCCTGGAAATGATCGGTGTCGACCCGCTCAAGTACATCATTGCCCCGCGCCTCTGGGCCGGCTTCATTTCCCTGCCGGTGCTGGCGATGATTTTCAGCGTGGTGGGTATCTGGGGTGGTTCGTGGGTGGCTGTCGACTGGCTGGGTGTCTATGACGGCTCGTACTGGTCGAACATGCAAAACAGCGTGACCTTCACTGATGATGTGCTCAACGGCATCATCAAAAGCATCGTCTTTGCCTTCGTCGTGACCTGGATCGCCGTATTCCAAGGCTATGACTGCGAGCCCACCTCCGAGGGGATCAGTCGTGCCACTACCAAGACCGTGGTATATGCCTCTCTGGCTGTGCTCGGCCTGGACTTTATTTTGACCGCCTTGATGTTTGGAGATTTCTGATGCAAAACCGCACCCTGGAAATCGGTGTCGGCCTTTTCTTGCTGGCTGGCATCCTGGCTTTGCTGCTACTGGCGCTGCGAGTCAGTGGCCTGTCCCCGAGCCCGAGCACTGACACCTATAAACTTTATGCGTATTTCGACAATATCGCCGGATTAACGGTCAGAGCTAAAGTGACCATGGCGGGTGTAACCATCGGCAAGGTCACAGCGATCGATCTGGACCGCGACAGTTTCACCGGTCGAGTGACCATGCAGCTGGAAAAGCGCGTAGATAATCTGCCGGCCGATTCCACTGCATCTATCCTGACTGCTGGCCTGTTGGGCGAGAAGTACATCGGTATCAGCGTGGGTGGGGAAGAAGCCCTGCTCAAGGATGGCGGGACGATCCATGACACCCAGTCGTCGCTGGTGCTGGAGGACCTGATCGGTAAATTCCTGCTCAATACCGTTAGCAAAGACGCCAAATGAGGAATTTTTGAATGATCTCTATCTTGCGACGTGGCCTGTTGGTATTACTCGCGGCCCTGCCGATGATGGCTAACGCAGTGGCGGCGCCTTCCGCGCACGATCTGGTACAGGACACCACCAATCGGATGCTCGCTGACCTTTCGGCCAACAAAGAGAAGTACAAGCAGGATCCGCAGGACTTTTATGCGGCGCTGAACAGTATTGTCGGGCCGGTCGTGGATGCCGAGGGAATCTCCAGGAGCATCATGACGGTCAAATACTCGCGCAAGGCCACGCCTGCGCAAATGAAGACCTTTGAAGAAAACTTCAAGAAGGGCCTGTTCCAGTTCTATGGCAATGCCTTGCTCGAGTACAACAACCAGGGCATTACCGTTGATCCGGCCAAAGATGAATCCGGCGACCGCACAAGTATCGGCATGACGGTCAAGGGCAGCAGCGGCGCGATCTATCCAGTGTCCTATACGATGGAAAAGGTCGGCGGCGAGTGGAAGCTGCGTAACGTCATTATCAACGGCATCAACATTGGCAAGTTGTTCCGCGATCAGTTCGCCGATGCGATGCAGCGCAATGGCAACGACCTGGACAAGACCATCAATGGTTGGGCCGGGGAAGTGGCCAAGGCCAAGGAAACCGCTGAACAATCCTCCGAGAAGAAAACTCAATGAGTGAGTCGGCGGCCTGGATGGACGAAACCGGCGAACTGCGGCTCAGCGGCGTGCTGGATTATCGCACCGGTCCTGTACTGCGAAAGCAGGGGCAGGCGCTGATCAACGCCAGCAAGGCGGCAGCCGTGGTGGTTGATTGCTCGGCTGTGGAGAAATCCAGCAGCGTCGGCCTGTCGTTGATGTTGTGCTTCATGCGCGATGCACAGGCGGCCGGCAAGGCGCTGAGCATCCGCGGGATGCCAGAAGACATGCGCGAAATCGCTCAGGTCAGTGAACTGACCGAGCTGTTGGCGCATCCCTAACCCGCATCTATAAAGAAGCCCCCCGTCAGAGTCCTGCTTCGCGGGGTTCGCAGGCGCGGGGCTTTTTTGTATGATGTCCGACCCGCGCGCACAGGGCGCCGATTGAGGTTGAGCATGCAGGCCGTAGAAGTGAAGAGCTTCCTTGAAGGAAAGCTGCCCGGAACGTTGGTAGAAGTTGAGGGCGAAGGCTGCAATTTCCAGCTGAACGTGATTAGCGATGAACTGGCGGCGTTGAGCCCGGTGAAGCGTCAGCAGCAGATCTATGCCCATTTGAACCCATGGATCACCGATGGCAGCATCCATGCGGTCACAATGAAATTTTTCAGCAGCGCGGCCTGGGCCGAGCGCACCTGAGCCCAAGGGCGTCGAGATTCTTATGGATAAATTGATTATTACTGGCGGTGCTTGCCTAGACGGCGAAATCCGCATCTCCGGGGCAAAGAACTCTGCCTTGCCGATCCTGGCTGCCACGCTGCTGTGCGATGGTCCGGTGACTGTTGCCAACCTGCCACACCTGCACGACATCACCACCATGATCGAACTGTTCGGTCGCATGGGTATCGAGCCGGTGATCGACGAGAAACTGGCCGTCGAAATCGATCCGCGCACCATCAAGACCCTGGTTGCTCCGTACGAACTGGTTAAAACCATGCGTGCGTCGATCCTGGTGCTGGGCCCGATGGTTGCCCGTTTTGGTGAAGCCGAAGTCGCACTGCCTGGCGGTTGCGCCATCGGCTCGCGTCCGGTTGACCTGCACATCCGTGGCCTGGAAGCCATGGGCGCGGTCATCGACGTCGAAGGCGGTTACATCAAGGCCAAGGCGCCAGAAGGCGGCCTGCGCGGAGCGCACTTCTTCTTCGATACCGTCAGCGTGACCGGTACCGAAAACATCATGATGGCTGCTGCTCTGGCCAAGGGTCGCAGCGTTCTGGCCAACGCCGCGCGCGAACCTGAAGTGGTCGACCTGGCGAACTTCCTGAACGCCATGGGCGCCAAGGTTTCTGGCGCCGGTACCGATACCATCACCATCGATGGCGTCGAGCGTCTGCACACCACCACGTACAAGGTGATGCCGGACCGTATCGAAACCGGCACTTACCTGGTTGCTGCTGCCGTGACCGGCGGTCGCGTGAAGGTCAAGGATACCGATCCGACCATTCTTGAAGCCGTCCTGGAAAAACTTCGTGAATCGGGCGCTGAAATCAACACCGGTGAAGACTGGATCGAGTTGAACATGCACGGCAAGCGGCCAAAAGCCGTCAACCTGCGGACTGCACCGTACCCGGCGTTCCCGACCGACATGCAGGCCCAGTTCATCTCCCTCAATGCCATTGCCGAAGGCACTGGCGCTGTGATCGAGACGATCTTCGAAAACCGTTTCATGCACGTTTACGAGCTGCACCGCATGGGCGCCAAGATCCAGGTAGAAGGCAACACCGCGATCGTCACCGGTACCGAGAAGCTCAAGGGCGCGCCAGTCATGGCCACCGACCTGCGTGCTTCGGCCAGCCTGGTGATTTCGGCGCTGGTCGCTGACGGCGATACCCTGATCGATCGCATCTACCACATCGACCGTGGTTACGAGTGTATCGAAGAGAAACTGCAGATGCTGGGCGCCAAGATCCGTCGCGTTCCGGGCTAGTTCCTGCTGCATGGGCGCAAGGATGTGCCCGTTGAATTGTTGTAAAGTCGAGCCGGTTTCCGGCTCGATGTATGTCCGGCGCCGTTTGCGACCGGGCATGAGTACCTTGATAAGGACTGACGTTTCCCATGTTGACTATCGCACTGTCCAAGGGCCGCATCCTTGACGACACCCTGCCGCTTCTGGCTGAAGCGGGCATCGTGCCGACCGAGAATCCGGACAAGAGCCGCAAGCTGATCATCCCCACGACTCAGGAAGATGTACGCCTGCTGATCGTGCGTGCCACCGATGTGCCGACTTATGTCGAGCATGGTGCCGCTGACCTCGGTGTCGCCGGTAAAGATGTGCTGATGGAATACGGCGGCCAGGGCCTGTACGAGCCACTGGACCTGCAAATTGCCCAGTGCAAACTAATGACTGCCGGCAAGGTCGGTGCGGCCGAGCCCAAGGGCCGTCTGCGCATCGCCACCAAGTTCGTTAACGTTGCCAAGCGCTACTACGCCGAACAGGGCCGTCAGGTCGACATCATCAAGCTCTACGGCTCGATGGAGCTGGCGCCGCTTATCGGCCTGGCTGACAAGATCATCGACGTGGTCGACACCGGTAACACGCTGCGGGCCAACGGCCTGGAGCCACAAGACTTCATTGCTGCCATCAGCTCCCGACTGATCGTCAACAAAGCATCGATGAAAATGCAGCACGCCCGTATCCAGGCGTTGATCGACACCCTGCGCAAGGCAGTGGAGTCTCGACACCGCGGCTGATTCACCTGCGCGACTCTGAGTCGCGCCGTCTATCCGCCTCATAGCCAGAATTCTCAGGTGCCCAAGCGGATCGAATGTTAGCTTCGGGTGCCTGAGTTTTTTGCCATTCCTATGAGGCTCTCGCTATGACCGCAACGACTGCAATTCGCCGACTCAACGCTGCTGACCCGGATTTCGCGCATCATCTGGATCATCTGCTGAGCTGGGAAAGTGTGTCTGACGACTCGGTCAATCAGCGAGTGCTGGACATCATCAAGGCCGTGCGTGAGCGTGGCGATGCGGCGCTGGTGGATTTCACCCGGCAGTTCGACGGGCTGGACGTGGCGTCCATGGCGGACCTGATCCTGCCACGTGAGCGCCTGGAACTCGCGCTCACCCGCATCTCCGTACCGCAACGCGAAGCCCTGGAAGTCGCCGCTGCCCGTGTGCGCAGCTACCACGAAAAGCAAAAGCAGGACTCCTGGAGCTACACCGAAGCCGACGGCACGGTGCTGGGCCAGAAAGTCACGCCACTGGATCGTGCTGGCCTTTATGTGCCGGGCGGCAAGGCGTCTTATCCATCTTCGGTGCTGATGAACGCGATTCCGGCCAAGGTCGCTGGCGTGACCGAAGTGGTCATGGTTGTGCCGACCCCGCGCGGTGAAATCAACGAGTTGGTACTGGCCGCAGCCTGCATCGCAGGCGTCGACCGCGTGTTCACCATCGGTGGTGCGCAGGCGGTGGCCGCGTTGGCCTACGGTACCGAAAGCGTACCGCAGGTGGATAAAGTGGTTGGCCCAGGCAATATCTATGTCGCCACCGCCAAGCGCCATGTATTTGGCCAGGTCGGCATCGATATGATTGCCGGCCCCTCGGAAATCCTCGTGGTGTGCGATGGCCAGACCGATCCTGACTGGATCGCCATGGACCTGTTCTCCCAGGCCGAGCACGACGAAGACGCCCAGGCGATCCTGGTTAGTCCGGATGCCGAGTTCCTCGACAAGGTCGCCGCCAGCATCGCCAAACTGATGCCGACCATGGATCGCGCCACCATCATCGAAACCTCGATTAACGGCCGTGGTGCGCTCATTCAAGTGCGCGACATGGAGCAAGCCATCGAAGTCGCCAACCGCATCGCGCCGGAACACCTGGAGTTATCGGTCGCCGATCCGCAAGCCTGGCTGCCGCAGATCCGCCACGCTGGCGCGATCTTCATGGGCCGTCACACTTCCGAAGCCCTGGGCGATTACTGCGCAGGCCCCAACCACGTGTTGCCGACCTCCGGTACCGCCCGATTCTCGTCGCCGCTGGGTGTGTACGACTTCCAGAAGCGCTCGTCGATCATCTTCTGCTCCGAAGCCGGTGCTTCCGAACTGGGCAAGACAGCCTCGGTGCTGGCCCGAGGCGAATCGCTGAGCGCCCACGCACGCAGCGCCGAATACCGCATTCTCGATAAAGACTTTGTACCAGGGCAGGGGAACTGAACATGAGTAAATTCTGGAGCCCGTTCGTCAAGAACCTGGTGCCATACGTACCGGGCGAGCAGCCGAAGCTGGCAAAACTGGTGAAGCTCAACACCAACGAAAATCCGTACGGTCCATCGCCAAAAGCGTTGGCCGCGATGCAGACCGAGCTGAATGACAACCTGCGCCTGTACCCGGACCCGAACAGCGACTTGCTCAAGAGTGCGGTCGCCAACTATTACGGCGTGCAGAGCAATCAGGTGTTCCTCGGCAATGGTTCCGATGAAGTCCTGGCGCATGTTTTCCACGGCTTGCTGCAGCACGACAAGCCGCTTCTGTTTCCGGACATCAGCTACAGCTTCTACCCAGTTTACGCCGGGTTGTACGGCATCGATTTCGACGCCGTGCCACTGGATGAACAGTTCCAGATCAACCCTGCGCACTACGCCAGGCCGAACGGCGGGATCATTTTCCCCAACCCGAACGCCCCGACCGGCTGCCTGCTGGCGCTGGACGCGGTCGAGCAGATCCTCAAGGCCAGCCCGGATTCGGTTGTCGTGGTGGACGAGGCTTACATCGACTTCGGCGGCGAAACCGCCATCAGCCTGGTGGACCGCTATCCGAACCTGCTGGTGACACAGACCCTGTCCAAATCCCGTTCCCTGGCCGGCCTGCGGGTTGGCCTGGCGGTGGGGCATCCGGACCTGATCGAGGCGCTGGAGCGGATCAAGAACAGCTTCAACTCCTACCCGCTGGACCGCATGGCGAATGTCGGTGCTGCGGCGGCGTTCGAGGATCGTGAATATTTCGACAAGACCTGTCGTTTGGTGATCGAGAATCGGGAGAAGGTTGTCGCGCAGTTGCAGGCGAAGGGCTTTGAAGTGCTGCCGTCGGCAGCCAACTTCATTTTTGCCCGTCACCCGCAGCACGATGCGGCAGGAATTGCGGCGAAGTTGCGTGAGCAGGGTGTGATCGTCCGCCACTTCAAGCAGGAGCGGATAGCGCAGTTCTTGCGGATTTCGATTGGCACGCCGGAGCAGAATCAGGCTCTGATCGACGGCCTCGGCGATCTCTAAATCGCTGAAAGCCCTGTGGGAGCGGGCTTGCCCGCGATGAAGGCACCGCGGTGTAACAGATAGAC
>NZ_JBOIBY010000178.1:0-1574 GCF_050739655.1 Pseudomonas sp.
AGCCCGACCAGTGTCTTGGTGAATGGATCGACCGTGAAGCACTCGCAGAAGCGATGATTCCGCTTATCGGTCAGCTCTACCGCAATAACAACGTGGTGAGCTCGATCTATGGCCGCAGCCTGATCAATCGTTCAGTCATTGCGATTCTCAAAGCTCACCGCTTTGCTCGTCACCGTCAGTCCGACGAAGCCGAGCTGTCCGTCCACGAAACAGTCCCGCTGCTCAAAGCGATGAGCGAGCTCAAACTCGGCGCCGCTTCGGTAGACCTGGGCAAGCTGGCAGCCAAATTCAAGGCTGAAGGCAATGGCCGTACTGCCGAGCAGTTCGTCCGTGAAGAAATGGCCGATGTGGTTGGCCAGCAGAACGCTTCCGCTCGCAAAGGCACCGACGTTGTCCTGTACGGCTTCGGTCGTATTGGCCGTCTGCTGGCGCGCATCCTGATCGAAAAAACCGGTGGTGGCGACGGCCTGCGTCTGCGCGCCATCGTTGTCCGCAAGGGCGCCGAGAACGACCTGGTCAAACGTGCCAGCCTTCTGCGTCGTGACTCGGTTCATGGTCCGTTCGATGGCACCATCACCATTGATGAAGCCAACAACACCATCACCGCCAACGGCAACCTGATCCAGATTATCTACGCCAAGAGCCCGGCCGAAGTCGACTACACCCAGTACGGCATCAAAAACGCTCTGATCGTCGATAACACCGGTGTATGGCGTGACGCCGACGGCCTGGGCCAGCACCTGGCCTGCCCGGGCGCTGCCCGCGTGATCCTCACCGCACCTGGCAAGGGCGCGCTGAAGAACATCGTTCACGGCATCAACCATGGCGACATCACCCCGGACGACAAGATCATCTCCGCGGCTTCCTGCACCACCAACGCCATCGTGCCGGTGCTCAAGGCAGTCAACGACAAGTTCGGCATCGTCAACGGCCACGTCGAAACCGTTCACTCGTTCACCAACGACCAGAACCTGATCGACAACTTCCACAAGGGCAGCCGTCGTGGCCGCGCCGCGCCACTGAACATGGTTATCACCGAGACCGGTGCCGCCACCGCAGCCGCCAAGGCGCTGCCAGTGCTCAAGGGCAAGCTGACCGGCAATGCGATTCGCGTTCCTACGCCGAACGTGTCGATGGCTATCCTGAACCTGAACCTGGAAAAGGCTACCACTCGCGACGAGATCAACGAGTACCTGCGCCAGATGGCCATGCACTCGGATCTGCATAAGCAGATCGACTACGTCAGCTCCCAGGAAGTGGTTTCCACCGACTTCGTTGGCTCGCGCCACGCAGGCGTTGTGGACGCAGAAGCGACCATTACCCAGGATAACCGCGTTGTTCTGTACGTTTGGTACGACAACGAGTTCGGTTACAGCTGCCAGGTGGTTCGCGTAATGGAAGACATGGCCGGTGTAAACCCGCCAGCATTCCCGCGCTAAGCCTTAGCCGCACATGAAAACGCCCCGACTTGTTCGGGGCGTTTTTGTTTGTGCGTTTCACCATTCTAAATGTGGGAGCGGGCTTGCTCGCGAAAGCGTGGTGTCAGTCGACATCAATTTTGACTGACCCAACGC
>NZ_JBOIBY010000179.1:0-4887 GCF_050739655.1 Pseudomonas sp.
TGCTGTTTTCGTGAAGCTGTAGCAATAGACTCGAACTTGCCTGGTGCCCACCCGCCAGAACCCTACAACTATAAAAAGCAAGTGGAGACACGAATGAGTGCTCAAGTATCGTTCGAAGATTTACCGCTAAGCCGTTTTCATATCAGGACGGTGTTCAGTGGTACAGGAGGACAATTTAGCGACGGATTCGTGCTCGGTATCATCGGGATTGCCGTAAGTATGGCGGCTGGCCCTCTACAACTGAACGCCTTGTGGATGGGGCTTTTAGGTGCTGCCTCATTGGCAGGCTTATTTCTCGGAAGCCTTTTTGCTGGGCCGATTGCTGACAAATTCGGTCGTCGCACCATCTTCGCCTGGGACATGCTGTTATTCGCGATCATATCTGCGTCGCAATTCTTCGTTTCCTCTCCCGAGCAGTTGCTAATTCTACGTTTGTTACTTGGCCTCGTTTTGGGCTTTGACTACGTGGTGAGCAAGTCACTGGTCACTGAGTTCGCTCCGCGCCGCTACCGTGGAAGACTGTTGAGCGTGCTCGCAGCCGCATGGGCTTCTGGTTATGTGGTTGCCTACCTAGTCGGCTTTGCAGTGAGGGACATCGGCCCGGACGCGTGGCGGATCATGCTCGCGTTGAGCGGCCTTCCCGCACTGCTGATTTTGCCGCTGCGTATGGGGGTACCAGAGTCGCCAATCTGGCTGATGGCGCGGGGTCGAACTGAGGAAGCTATGGCCATCGTCAAAAGCAAATTTGGCCCGAATATCAATCTTCCCGCTCCTACCAACACCCCGCAAAAAAAGGGTGGGCAATGGGCTGAACTGTTCAGCAAGCGGTGGCGGAAAAACACGCTGGTGGGATGCGTTTTCTACACCTGCCAGGTCATTCCTTTTTTTGCACTCGGGACGTTCTCTCCAAAAGTTCTTGAAGCCCTGAACGTGCAGGACAAGTTCGTAGGTGGACTGGTCTACAACGTCTTACTCATGATCGGTGCACTGGTTGGCCTGATGATCATTGACCGAATTAGCCGTCGTACTTTTCTGATCGGCACGTTCTACCTAAGTGCCGTTGGACTGGCTGCGTTGGCCTACGGAGGTTTCGGCCCCCTGGGCACGATCCTTACGTTCGGTTTCTTTGCCTGCGTACTGGCAGCCGCTGTGAACCTGGAATTCGTCTACCCACCAGAGCTGTTCCCGACTCACTTGCGTGCATCCGGGATCGGCTTGGCCGTCGCGGCAAGTCGGTTTGGTTCCGCCTTCGCGACTTTCCTGCTGCCAATTGCCGTGCAACAGGTGGGCATTCATGCCGCGCTTGGTGTCTGTGTAGGTGTTTTGGTGTTTGGAGGGGTTTTCTGCCACGTGTTTGCACCGGAGACCAGCGAAGAAGACCTATCTGGGGTCACCTCCGATGTTGGCGGAACAGAAGCCAGCCACCTTAATGGCGGAATGGTTGCGGTAAGCCAGCCTTGCAAAGGGAAATAACTGCCCAGGTGACCTTGGCGCACAGGCCGGATGAGATATCGGAGGAAGAATAATGTCTGCGAACAAACTCATCGACATGTATGCGGTGCAGGTTTTCATCGCTGTTTCTGAAGAGGGCAGCATGTCTGGAGCCGCCAGTCGTATGGGGATCTCCCAGTCCGGGGTATCGCAGATAGTTCGTCAACTGGAGGAGGAGTTGGGCGTCGTTTTGGTCGACCGATCCACGCGCCCTTTATCGTTGACACCTTACGGAATCGCGTTGAGAAATCGCGGTTCCCTGATCAGTGAAGAACTCTCCAATCTCAAGGCTCAGGTGGTCGATGCGGGACGAGGTGTGAAGCCGGACTTGCGGATGGGACTTGTTGACTCGTTCGCTGCGACCTGTGGATCTCTCTTCACCAAACACCTGCTTGGCAAAGTTTCTCAATTGTCGATCCGCACCGGATTGAGCCCGCAGCAGGGAGAGTCACTGCTGCGGCGTGACCTCGATTTGATCGTAACTAGCGACCCGCTCATGGATGCAAATGAGGTGGTTCGATACAAGCTTTTTTCGGAAAAGTATTTCGTCATTACACCAAGGGATATGCATAAGGAAATCACCACGGTGGAAGACGTGAGGGCTATGGCGAATGTGATGCCCGTTGTCCGGTTTAACCGGAACTCCCAGGTAGGCAGGCAGATAGAACGCCATCTGCGCGCCTTGAATATCCGGGTACCAAACAGGTTGGAGCTGGACAACGCGGACGCGCTCACGTCCATGGTTGCGGAAGGGATTGGATGGGCAGTAACCAGTCCCATGTGTTTTCTCCAAGCCTCGGCTTGGGTCGACAAAGTGACTGCCCACTTGGCTCCCGAGCTTGGGCTGGAAAGATCGCTCTACTTAGTGGCTCGTCGTGACGAATACAGCGCATTTTTTACCGAGGCCTGTGACATCGCACGCGAAGTAATTACTGGCTCATTTATTCCGAGGCTGAAGTCTCTGAACGCGGGCGTTGAAGCATTAGTGAATTTTGATGAGGGTGTAACACATGACTACTTTTAATCCTGCTGAAACCAGAATCGAAGCTGACTATGTTGGCGAAGTGCAAATCCCTGGCGACAAACTCTTCGGCGTGAACTCTGTTCGTGGTTTTCAGAACCTGAGTATTTCTCCACTGACGGTTGCGCATTACCCTGAGTTCAGAAACGCCTTCGCTCAATGCAAGTGGGCTGCGGCGCTGGCAAACCTAGACAGTGGTGTGCTGCCCAGCGCCCAATGTGAAGCGATTATCCTGGCCTGCCGTGAAGTGATCGAAGGCAAGTGTGACGACTCGCTGATTGTCGATCTTCTGGAAGGGTCGGGCGGTACTTCGACCAACATGAATTTCAACGAAGTGATCGCCAACTGTGCGCAGCGTTTGATGGGGCATGCAGCCGGCTCTTACGACGTGGTTCATCCCAACGATCACGTGAACTGCTCGCAGTCGACCAACGACGTCTATCCAGCTGCGTTGAAAATCGCGACCTACGCAATGATGGGGCCTCTGATCAGCGAGGTGGAAAAACTCGCCGTGCAGTTCGACCGCAAATCCGAGCAGTTCGCCGATGTACTTCACCTGGGACGCACCTGCCTTCAGGATGCTCAGCCGATGCGGCTGGGCCAGTTGTTTTCCGGCTACGCCTCACTGACGCATCGTCTGGCGGAAGAGTTGCGCAACGTGCGTGGCAAGCTGTTGACCCTGCCATTAGGCGGTACAGCCATTGGCACAGGATTCGGTGCACCGGCAGCCTACCGTGGTTTCGTCTATCAGCATCTGGCGAAGATCACCGGCGTGGCTTATCAGGCTCCGACGAACTCGTTCGATGCCATGCAGAACATGGATGTGTTCTCTCGGGTTTCCGCTGAACTGCGCACTTGCTCTGCGTCGCTCTCAAAGATCGCATCCGACCTGACCGTGCTCTCTTCTGGCCCGGTGGGTGGCATCGGCGAGTTGATCCTGCCGGAGGCACAGGCGGGTTCATCAATCATGCCAGGCAAGGTCAATCCAGTATTGCCGATGTCCATGATTCAGCTCAGCTTCGCGGTTATCGGAAACGACACAGCCGTCGCACAGGCCGTGCAATATGGCCAACTGGAAATCAATCATTTCGAGCCTGTGGTTTCCTCCCGCGTATTCGACAGCATCAGCCTTTTGACCAATGGCATTCAGCGTTTCCGCGAGAAGTGCATCGAGGGCATCGAAGCCAATGCTCAACGTAATGAAGAGCATGTAGTCCAGTCCATGGCTGTAGCCACAGCGCTTGTTCCCAAGTTGGGCTATGCCAAAGTGAGCAAGCTGGCGCGCCAGTCAGTCGCTGAGGGTCGGTCACTGCTGGCCATCCTTGAAGAGTCTGGACAGATGACTCAGGCAGAGGCGATGGCCGCTATCGAGAAAGCCACTCACCCTGTATTTATTGATTAAACCTTGAACGATAGCGGTTGGAGAATCCCTGACCGCTTGCCCCCTGTACTCGAGGTAAATTTCTCAAACCCGCAGTTTAATCGTATTGACCACGTCGCCGTTTGGAAATGCTGCACACGTTCTGATCTGGTAATACGCAGTGCAGGGGGTAATGAGCGCCCTGCAATCTATTCCCGCTTTGCATTCAAACTGAGCTGACGTCCACAATGTCGGACGTCAGCTCCTCTCATTTATCACGTTCCCCCAACGCTAATTGCCTGTCCACGTGGCTCTTCTGATCACTCGTGCAGATACCAAGTTAACGCTGCAGCATGAGAGGGATCAACTGAGTTCACTGGCTAGAACGATGACACTGTAAGTCCTATCGAGTTGAATTCTTTGGCGTGTTGGCAGGTTCTGCGTTCTCGAGGAAGCCTCGGGCCAATTGCTGATACAACTCAGGCCCCATTCTTGAGCTGACAGCCTTAGCAATCAAGGCTACCGCCATAAGGCTGATCACCATACTGTGGCTATCAATCATTTCCATTACGATGATTGCGGAGGTGATTGGCGACTGAGTAACCGCAGCCAGAAAACCAACCATACAGAGTGCGATAGTGGGCTGCGCGGCCAGGTGGAATAGCTCTGCGGTATTCGAGCCGACTGCTGCCCCCACAGCGAGCGAAGGAGCGAAGATACCTCCTGGAATACCAGAAAAGTAGGTCACTACCGTCGCTAGGAAGCGCGTAATCGGTGCGTGCCATGGCAGGACAACATCGGATGCTATGACCTGAGAGGTGATGCCATATCCGCTACCGAACGACATTCCGCCACTCAGCCAGCCCAATATTGCGACGATCAACCCACAGATACCGGCAAACCACACTGGATGTAGGCGTCGCCAATGCCAAATTATGAAATGAGGATGACGCTGTGGCCATAACAACATTCGGCTGAATAAACCACCCAATAGTCCACATCCAATCCCGATTAC